>CAJAKX010000177.1 GCA_903940425.1 uncultured Opitutia bacterium
CGCGCGGCGACGCCGCCGAAGCAAAAGAAGATGCCCGTGGCGAGGAAAACGATGCGGTAGTTCGAGGCGAAACCTCTCGACATGATCTTCAGCGCGTCCCTGCGCGGCGGAAAACAACCGGTTGAACCTCGGCGATGAAAAGATCCTGGTTGCGCTTCGC
This sequence comes from uncultured Opitutia bacterium, assembly GCA_903940425.1. Classification (GTDB taxonomy): domain Bacteria; phylum Verrucomicrobiota; class Verrucomicrobiia; order Opitutales; family Opitutaceae; genus Fen-1467. The sequence continues at coordinate 161 of CAJAKX010000177.1, forward strand.
CGCGAGCCGCTGCCCGACGTCGACCGCCACGTGCTCGCTCTGCTCTTCGCGCGGCGGGACCAAGCCGAGGCGCATCTCGGAATTAAGGCGGATGAGCGTGTCGGGGTTCTTCGCGGCGGCAATCTCGGCAGTGAACTGGTCGATCTGTCGCTGCACCTCGGCGAGGTCCGCCTGCAGCACCTTGTTCCGGTTGGCGGCGAGCGAAATCTCGTGCCGCAGCCATACGGTGCCAAAGCCGATCGAGCCGGTGAAGACGAGCATCACCAGCGTGTACACGAGGAGCTGGTTGATGAAGGCGTTGGCGGTGGACGTCTTCATGAGGCGGAGGGGGCGCCGGGCGTGAGCTTGCGCAGAGCGCGGAGCCGGGCGGAACGGCTCCGGGGATTGGCGGCCATCTCGGCGTCGCGCGGCATGACCGGACGGCGGGTGAGCGGCTCGGCGACCCGGGTGCGGAGCTGCTGCGGCGTGGCGTCGGCGGCGCTCTCCGGCTGGCCGCACCAGCGACGGAAGAGCTGCTTGACGAGCCGGTCTTCGAGCGAGTGGAAGCTGATGACGCAAAGCACGCCGCCCGGCACGAGGCGGGCAAAGGCGGCGGGCAGCGCCCGTTCGAGCGCGACCAGTTCGTCGTTCACCGCGATGCGGATGCCCTGGAAACTGCGCGTGGCCGGATGAATCTTCGCCGCGTGACGGTCGCGGGCCGGAATGGCGCCGGCGATCAAGGCCGCGAGGCTGGTCGTACGCTGGAGCGCGCCCGTGCCGCGCGCGGCCTCGAGGGCGCGGACAACGCGCCGCCAGTGCGTCTCCTCGCCATAATCCCGGATGGCGCGCACGAGCATCTCGACGGTGGCGGTCTCGAGCCATTGCGAAGCGGGCACGCCGCCGCGCGGATCCATGCGCATGTCGGCCGGCGCGTCATGGCGGAAGGAGAAGCCGCGCTGCGCGTCGTCGAACTGAAAGGAGGATACGCCGAGATCAAACAACACGCCGTCGAATGCGCCGAGATCCAGTTCGCCGAGCCGGCCGAAGTCGCGGTCGAGGAGCGCAAAACGACCGGCGAACTCCTCATGCAGCACGGCCGCGCGCGCCTGCGCCGCGGGGTCACGGTCAAGGGCGATGACCTGCGAGTCCGCCGCCGACTCGAGGATCGCCCGCGCATGCCCTCCGCCGCCGAACGTGCAGTCGAGGTAGCGGCCGGCGGTATGCGGGGCGAGGAACTCCAGCACCTCGTGCAACAACACCGGTTGGTGGCCCTCGCTCATGGCCGGCCGGACGAAATCATGGCGCCTCGCAAGCATGGGGGGAGGCGCGGTCGACGGCGGTTGCCGGACCAGACACGCCGCGGAGGTCAAAACCCGGACGCACCCGCGGCTTCACCGTGGCATCACCCGGCGGTTGCCCCCCCGACACCTGCAGCATCGGCGAGTAGTAACGACGGTGGCCAAAGGTCCAGAGGCTGGGGCTGCGAGTAACCCGAGAATCGTTCATGACAAAGTGGGCCGCTTAGATACCGGCGCGGCGCATGAGGTCGCGGTAGGTCTGGGTGTCCATACGCCGGCCCTTCACGTCCCAGCGTCCAGGGCTCCAGATCGCGAACTTGCTGAGGGAACCGGCCAGGATGGCGTCCTTCGTTATGTCGGCATGGACGAGCAGTTCTTGGGTGAGACCGATGCGGCCCTGCTTGTCGAAACGCAGCGTCTGCGCGTGGGCGAACAATTGCGTCAGCACATCCTGCGCCTCGCTGTCGCTCAGATTCTTGGCCGCGGCCTTTTCGTAGAGGCGGTCGACTTCGGGAGGCGGCAGCACGGCGATGTAGCCGTCGGGGTGCGGCAGGGCGACAAACTCATCATCTTCGGTGTGCGCAACGCGCCAGCCCGACGGAATCGTGAGCCGATTCTTGTCGTCCAATGAATGCTGAAAGTGACCGGTGTAACGCGGTTTGGTCGTTGAGGACATGGGGAAGGGCCTGCTGCGTCTCCCAAGATGACCCACTATTCCCCACTTTTCCCCACACAGTCAAGAAAAGTCCGCCTACAAATTACGTTTTCATCAACATTTCTCAGACCTTCAGCAGAGGCGTGCGCGGTGGCTTGGGTGCCAGCGAGGTCAACCAGCCGCGAGAGGATCTCTCTTCTGCGATCTATCTCCCCTTGGGGAGCCGCCCGACGGCCAACAGAATGCCGTGCAACAGGGCGTGCGGATTGGGCGGACAACCCGGGATGTAGACATCCACGGGGACCACCACATCCACGGCACCGCGGGTCGCGTAGTTCACGCCGAAGATGCCTCCGCTGCAACCGCACGCGCCAACCGCAACGACCAGACGCGGTGCAGGCATGGCGTCATACGTCTTTCTGAGCGCAAGTTCCATGTTGCGGGTCACCGGCCCGGTGACCAGCAGCATGTCGGCATGGCGCGGCGAGGCGACGAAATGCATGCCGAAACGCTCGAGGTCGTAAATGGGACTGTTGAGTCCGACGATTTCGATTTCGCAGCCGTTGCAGGAGCCGGCGTCCACTTCGCGGATGTGGAGCGAGCGTCCCAGCATTTTCGCCACCTGCGCCCGGATCTCCAGGCCGAGGGCTTCGACGGCATCCTCCGCAGCGGAAGCCTGCCTGCCAGGCGTCGTCCCAGGTCCGGAGGGAGGCGAGATCAGGCGATCATGCGTGCCGTCGGAATTGAGGCTGTAGTCGGCGGCAGTGACGAGATCAGTGCGATGGCTGGCCGCACATTCGCAGACGTTGGTCATACGGATCGCCGGATCGACCTCGGCGCAAAGCCCGCAAAAGATGCATTGGGCCAAATCGAGCTGGACGCGGCGCCCGCCGATGCCGTCCTGAAAGGCAATGGCCCCGGTGGGGCAGATTGCGGTGGCCGGGCGGGCGTCCTTCCACGCCGCCCAGTCGATCTCCGGACGGCCGCGGGCCAGGGGCGAAACCTCCGGCGGTGTGGCCGGGTAGGACGTCGTCACGACGCCCGTTTTCAAGCTTTGGGGGAGAACGTTAAACATGGGTCAGCGGTCCGTCCCCGAGTAGGACAGGTTGAAACTTTTGTTCACGACCGGGAAATCCGGGATGATGTTGCCGAGAATCGCCTCGGTCAGCGCCGGCCAGTTCTGGAGCGACGGATCCTTGACCTTGCAGCGGGCCAGGCGGTTGCCGGGCGCCGTGCGAATCCAATGGAAGATTTCGCCGCGCCAGCCCTCGACGTAGCCGAGCGCCACCCGGTCAGCGGGCAGTTCGCCGATTTCCACGCGCACCGGGCCGGCGGGGAGTTTCGAAAGCACCTGCCGGATGATGGCGAAAGACTGGAAAACCTCTTCCCGTCGCACCACGAGCCGGTGCTGCACATCGCCATCCGTAAAGACCGGCACGGAAAAATCCACCTGGTCATAAAAGGCGTGGGGGAAATCCCGACGCAGGTCGCGATCGATGCCGGAGGCGCGGCCGGCGAGGCCCACGACGCCGAGGTCGCGCGCCACTTCCGGTTTGAGCACGCCGGTGGTTTCGAGCCGGTCGCGCGTGCCCGAGGATTCCCGGATGAGTTCGACCAGCGACTCGAATTCCGGCTGCAACGAGGCGAGCAGCCGGACCAGGGTTTCCTGCCGGCCGGCGTCGAAATCAAACCGCACGCCACCCAGACAGGCCATGCCGCGCAGGAGGCGGTTGCCCGTGAGCTGCTCGTTGAGGCGCAGCACCTGCTCCTTGAGTCGCATGGCGTGCATGTTGGCGGTGACGAACGCCACGTCGGTGCAGATGGCGCCGATATCGCCGAGGTGATTATAGAGGCGTTCCAGCTCCAGACAGATCGTGCGCAACGCCCGCGCCCGGGGCGGCGCCTCCACACCGGCGGCGCGCTCGACCGCGTGGCAAAACGCCGTGGCGTGCGCAAAACCCGAGTCACCCGAGATGCTTTCGGCCAGCCGCACGCCATGCGACACCGGCAGGCTCTCGAACAGCTTTTCCGTGCCCTTGTGCGTGTAGAACATGCGCAGCTGGAGGTAGAGCACCGGCTCACCCGCCACGCTGAACAGAAAATGTCCCGGCTCGATGATGCCCGCGTGCACGGGACCGACCGGGACCTGAAAAACCCCCTCCCCCTCCACCTCGCGGAATTTGTGCCGCACGCCCTGGAAGGGCGGCAGCGTGGTGCGCAGGTCGAAGTCCTTGCGGAGCGGATGAACCTCCGGCCAGTCGTCGTGCAGCGCGCAGCGGCGCGGATTCGGATGGCCGTGCAGCTTCAGGCCGAACAGGTCCTGGATTTCGCGCTCCTGCCAGTTGACGGCGTGGATGGCGTCGGTGAGCGAAGCGAACTCCGGCTTCTCCGGCGGCACCGGCACGCGCAGGATGAAAAATCCATGGGCGGCATCGAGGGCGAACACATAATAAAGGTGAAACACGTGCTCCGTCGTCCGGGCGTCGTCGGCAAACAGGCTCACCAGCCGGGCGTTCCACTTCCGGTACAGTTGCGCGCAAAAGCCGGCGACCACTTCCATCGGCGCGTGGAAATAGACCTCGTTGGCGCGCGGAGCGTGCACGGCGGTGAATCGTCCGAGAAAAACCTCCTGCAGGTCGGCCAGGGCGGGGAGAAGCTCCGGCAAGACGTTCATGATTTGCCTCCGATGATGCTCGCCGCCTGATGCATCACGGCGAGCAACGGATGCGGCAGCCATAGGCTGAACAACAGCAGTCCGCCCAGCAGCAAACCCATCGCGGGCACGCCGTCCCATGCGCGACCATCATGGTGACGTCCGCCCTTCGGCTCGCCAGGCAGAATCCGCGTGAATTGCAGCAGCATGCCGTAGAAACACGCAATGAGCGCCCCCAGCACCAGCACGCTCACGGTGGTTTGACCCGCCGCGATGCCCCCGCTGATCACCGTCAGCTCGCTGATGAACAGGCCGAACGGCGGCAGCCCGGCCGCCGCCACCGCGGCCAGGCCCAGGCACAGTACGGTCACCGGCAGCGTCTTCAGCAATCCGTGGCCGATGAGGCGGAATTCCAAGGTATGGCAGGTCTGGTGGATGTTGCCGGCCGCGAAGAACAGCACCGGCTTGGTCAGGGCGTGATAACCCATGTGCAGCAACGCCCCGAAAATGGTGACCGGCGTGCCCAGGCCGATGCCGACACAGATGAGGCCGACGTGCTCCAGGCTCGAATAGGCCAGCATCCGTTTGAGATTTTCCTGCACGAGGATGAAGGGTGCGGCCAGAAACATGGACAGCAGCCCGAGACCGAGCAGCAGGTGGCGGCTGAACCCGGAATCGAGACACGCGGTGGTGAGGATGTGAAAACGAAGCAGGGCATAGAGCGCGACTTTCAGCGACACGCCCGAAAGCATCGCGCTGGTTGGCGACGGGGCCTCGCCATGCGCATCGGGCAGCCAGGTATGCATGGGCGCCAGGCCGGCCTTGGTGCCATAGCCGAGGAGCACGAACACAAAGGCCAGCCGGACCAGCCGTGGATCGAGCTGCGGAGCCACGGTCATCAGGTGCGACCAGTTGAAACTGGGGAGCGACCCGGGATTGCTTTGGCAGGCGGCGGCATAGACGAACACGGTGCCGAGCAGCGCCAGCGCCAGGCCCAGGCTGCCGAGCATGACGTACTTCCATGCCCCTTCGAGCGACGACCGGCGATTGTAGAGCGCCACGAGCAGCACGGACGACAGGGCGGTGGCTTCCACCGCGGCCCACATCACGCCAAGGCTGTTGGCCAGCACGACGAGGAACATGCCGGCGGCAAAGAGCGGCGTGAGCACGAAGAACTCCCGCATGCGACCGGGGGTCACCGCGCCCGCCGCCAGATCGCGCTGGAAGTAGCGTCCGGCATACAGCGAGGTGGCGAGCGAGACGGTCGAAATCAGCAACACCATCCACGCGCTGAGGGCGTCGGCCCGGAGAAACTCGCCCCACTCCGTCACCGCACCGCCGGTCAGCACCTGGCGGAGCAGACAGATGCCCAGCGCGAGCGTGACGCCGAAGGCGAGCACACCCAGCGCGGCCAGCACGCGCCGCGAGCGCGTCAGCAGGCACGCGAGGCCGGCGACGGTCGGTACGGCGAGAAGGAGCGTGAGAACACTCATGTCAGGGCAGGCGCTTCGCCGGAAGGCCGCGCGGTCCTTTCAGGTGGGGAAGGAGGGCGGGCGCCGGTTCCGGAATGCGTGCGGTTCGCCGTCGGCATGTCATCCCTTCAGCTGGCTGAGTTTGCTCGTATCCATCGAGGCAAACGTCTCGCGGATGCGGTAGACGAGGATGCCCAGGATCATCACGCCCACCAGCACGTCAAAAAAGATGCCCAGTTCGACCACGAGCGGCATGCCGTAAGTCGTGAGCGCGACGGCGGCCAGCATCACGCCGTTTTCCACGGTGAGCAGGGCGAGCACCTGGGTGATGGCCTTGAGACGGTTGATCATGAGGAAGAAACCGGTCAGCACGAGCGTGATGGCGACCGCCAGCGTATTGTTGCCCAGCCGTTCGAGGGAGGTGAACGGGCGCGCCACAATGTAGCCGAGCAAGGTCAGGCCGCCGCAGATGAGCATGGAGGTGGGAAAATTGACCAGCGGCTCGATCTCCTGGACAATGCGCATGCGCCGCACCTGCCGGTCCAGCAGCCATGGCAGGAACAGCACCTTGCCGATGAGGGTCAGCACCACGACGACATAAACGTGGAAGGCGCCGTGAAAGAAGGCCACGACGCCCGCGATCCCCGCCAGAAACAGAGACTGGAGGGCAAACAGGCGGATGCTGGTCAGCAACATGCGCTGCACCACCATGAGCAGCTGCACCACCAGCATCAAGGCGGCCAGCAGGGCGATGAGCTGCGAGGCAATATCGGACGAAAGCGCGGTGTTCATCAGGAGGTTTATTGGAACAGGAACGTGGAAAGCAGTGCCAGCGCGGCCAGCACAAAGGCGGCGCTGAGCAGGTCCGGCACCCGGAAAAGGCGGAGCTTGGCGTTGGTGGTTTCGACCACCACCACGATGCAGGAGAGCATAAAGAGCTTGGCCAGATAGGCCAGCAAGCCGAAGACGAGCGCCGAGGGCGTCGCCGCGGGCGCCAGGCCGAGGGGGAAGAACACGTTCACGAGCAGCGTCATCAACACCAGCTGCTTGAGCGAGGCGCCCCACTCCATGAAGGCCAGGTAACGACCCGAATATTCGAGCAGCATCGCCTCGTGGATCATCGTCAGCTCGAGATGCGTCGCGGGATTATCCACGGGGAGGCGGCCGGTCTCGGCCAGCAGCACGATGAACAGCGCCGCGAACGCCAGCACGTGCCGCGGGTTGAGCAGACTCCAGGTCGGCCCCAAGGTGGCCGCCACGATCCGGCTGAGATCGGTCGAGCCCGCCGCGATGGCGACGGTGAAGATGGCCAGCATGAGCGCCGGCTCGGCGATGGCGGCGATGGTCATCTCGCGGCTGCTGCCCATGCCGCCGAACGCGCTGGCGGGATCGAGCCCGCCCAAGGCGAGGAAGAAACGCCCGAGCGCCAGCAGACCGACGAGGGCCAGCACCCCGCCGAACAGGCTTAAGGGCGCCTGCACGGTCACCATCGGCACCATCAGCCCGGCCAGCAACGCGGTGAAGAGTACGACGTAGGGCGCAAAAGAGAAAACCCAGGAGGCGTGTTCAGAAATGACCATGTCCTTGCGCAGGAATTTGAGCAGGTCGAGGTAGGGCTGCCAGACGGGCGGTCCGCGGCGGTTTTGCAGCCGGGCCTTCCCCTTCCGGACGACACCGCTGACCAGCGGCGCGAGCAGCAGCAGCAGCCCCGTTTGCAGGACGATCGCAGTGACGTCGAGGTTCATAGGGCAAACAGGAGCAGCAACAGCAGGGTCACGAAGATATAGATGAGATAGGCCTGCAGGCTGCCGGCCTGCAGGGCGCGCATCCGGCGCGAGACCCGCCAGACCAGCCAGTTCAACGGGCGGTAAATCCGCGTCAGGAACAGCTCCTCCACGTGGCTCTCAAAGCGGAGGTTCGTCGCAAAGTAGGGCGAGAAATCGTATTCGCGCTGCACTTCCCGGCGTGGCCGGAACAGCGCCTTGAAAATCATCCGGATCGGCTTCGAGAAGCCGGTGGCGGTGTAGGCCATGCGCGGCGTCAGCCCTTGCAAACCGCAGTCCCACGTCGGACCGCGGCGCACCTTCGCCCCGCGCGCGAAGACCAGCCAGAGTCCCAGCGGCAGCGGCAGCAGGCATACCGCCATCAAGACGAGGCCGGGCGTCGAGACCGTGCCCCCGGTGGCCACCACACCGGACAGCACCCAGCCATCGGCCAGGCTGAGCCGCGTGCTGAGTTGCAGGCCGGCCAGTTGCTGCGTCACCGGGTCAAGCAGCTTCAGGACCAGCGTCGGGAACAGGCCGAGGAACACGCACGCCGCGGTGAGGAGGCCCTGGGCGACGAGCATCGTGGGCGCGGCTTCACGGGCGCCCGCCGCGTGGGCGCTGCGCGGCTGGGCCAGAAACGTAATGCCGAAAGCCTTGACGAAACACGCGGCCGCCAGCGCGCCGGTCAGGGCCAGCATCGCACCGCTGAGCGGGAACATCAGCCGGATCAGGCTGGGCGTCGTGCCAAATCCCTGCAGCAGCGACTGGTAGGTGAGCCATTCGCTGACGAAGCCGTTGAGCGGCGGCAGAGCCGAAATGGCCACGGCGCCGATGAGGAAGAAAAACGCGGTGGCCGGCATCCGCTTCACCAGCCCGCCCATTTCCTCCATGTTGCGCGTGTGGGTGGCCTGGACCACCGCGCCCGCGCCGAGGAACAGCAGCGCCTTGAACACGGCATGGTTGATGGTGTGGTACAACCCGGCGATGAGCGCCAGCGAAGCGAGCACCGGATGGCCGGTGTGCAAAAACATCAGCGCCGCGCCGAGCCCCATCAGGATGATGCCAATATTCTCGATGCTATGATAGGCGAGCAGGCGCTTGAGGTCGTGCTCCATCAGTGCGTAGAGCACGCCGAGCACGGCGGAGATGGTGCCGATGACCAGCACGGTCACGCCCCACCAGTTCGGCGGTGGACCCATGAAATCGAAGCAAACGCGCGTCAGTCCATAGATGCCGGTCTTGATAATCACACCCGACATCATCGCGGAAACGTTGCTGGGGGCCGCCGGATGCGCCACCGGCAGCCAGATATGCAGCGGAACGATGCCCGCCTTGATGCCGAAGCCCACCAGAAAGAGGATGAAGGCCGCGTTGCGCGGGCCGGCGGCCATGCTTGCGCCGATCGCATGGAAGCCGTCGAAGCCGTAGGCTCCGGACGCCCGGAACAGCAGGAGAAAGCCGAGGATCAAGCAGCCCGTACCGATGTGCGACATCACGAAATAGAGCACCCCGGCATTGCGCGCCTCCTCCTTCTCGTGCTCGAAGCTGACGAGCAGATAGGTCGTCAGCGCCATGATTTCCCAGGCGATCAGGAAGAAAAAGGCGTTGTCTGACAGAAAGACGAGCGTGGTGGCGAGCAGCACGACGTTGAAGAATGCGCCGAACACGCCGATGTTCTTGCGGCCGTAAAACCCGCGGGCATAGCCCAGCGAATAGAGGGAGATCGCCAGTCCGACCAACGAGACGATCAACGTGAAAAACAGCCCCAGCGGGTCGGGGCGGATGGTGAATTGAACGTAGGGAATGAGCGCCGGCAGCAGTTGCACCGATGGGTGCGCGACGCCCGCGGCCAAGCCGGCAACGCTGGCGACGACTCCGCCGAAAGCACTCAGCGCGGCGCACCCGAACGCGCAGTAGTTGGCGAGCCTTTCGGCGCGCAGGCATAACAGCCCCGCCACTGCGCCGGCGACGTACCCCAGGAGGGTCAACAACAGAAGAGTGGTCGACAAGTGGTCCATGGGCCGGGATCAGTTCATGTCGCGAAGAGGGGTACCGCAACTCTCGTTTCGTGGATGCATTGTCCGTGACTGCCTCGTCATCGCGGATCCGGCGACCAAGTCGGCCATAAGCTCCCGGCGGGAATACGTCTCAAGCGTGTCGAGCAGTTTTGGTCGGAACGGTAGTGCCACCATGGTGATGTGATGAGGAAGACTGCTTGTCGTTAGCGAAACCCGGCCGGTGTCGGCGTCACCGGCGCCGCGCTGCCGCGCAAAACAACCTGGCGGAACACCGCCACGATCCCGGCGCTGTCGACCGCGCCGCGGATTGCGTCCAGCAGCGGATTGTTTCCGGAGAGCCGCGCCAGAGCGGAGACCAAGAGCAGATAGTGCTCGGGGTCGGTGGACGGCACGGCCAGCAGGAACACCATGCGCACTGGATACGTGACTCCCGGGCCCCATGCAAATGGCACATCGCTGCGTCCAAACGCAAAGGCCAGTTCTCGCAGTCCTGGAAGCCGGGCGTGGGGAAATGCCATGCCCGCTTCCATGTCGGTGCTCAGGAGAAATTCGCGGTTGAGCGCCTCATGGTAGAACGGCAGCCAGTCCGGCACACAGCCCTCCCGCTGCAGGGCGAGGCTGAGTTCGTGGATCGCGCTGGTCTCGTCCCGGCTGACCAGATGCGGAATGATCAAGCCGGGTCTGGTGAAATCCGCCAAAGTCATGGAGGCACGTCGGGCAGTCGCCTGCTCAACCGGCGGCTGCCACCGGCTTCTTCCTCGTCTTGCGGGCCGGCGGCGTCACCGGTGCCGCCGATTCCGCCGGCGTGATGGTCTCATCCGGCGCCAGCAGCAGATAGCGGCCGCAGTTGTCGCACACATAGACGTCCTTGGGCCGAACGAGGCTGGCAACGGTACCCGAAGATATGCGCAGATGGCACTCGCCGCAAATGCCGCGGCGGACCAGCGCCACGCCTCTTCGGCCTTGCGCTATCAAGCGGTCAAAATGACCGAGAATCTGCACCGGGATTTTCTCCCGTAATTGCTGGATACATGCCGTCTGCTCCTTTGAAGCGGGCTTAGGCTGCAGAAGCATCTGTTGCTGGGCATACAGGTTCTCTACAATCGCTCTCATGTCCGTCGCTATTGCAGGGATCGTGCCGCCGCGGTCATTCGCGGCTTAAACCATTGATTGCTTTGCGGTTGCTCCTGTTCTCGCGATCCACCGGCTTGATCGTGGCCGGCAGGCGCGACGGATCTGTGCACTCTTTGCGCTTTCCCCCGACCAGTTGTGCAACTCCGCCGGCGAGAAAACGGCGTGGTTGGGCAACCGCACCCCCATGCCGGACGGGACCATCAAATCCAGTCCCAAAACAGCGGGCTCAAGTTCCAAGCATAGCTGACCGCGATCAAGCCCGGCATTAATGAAGCCTCGGACTCAAGCCCTGCCTCCCCCAAAAAAAGATTCGGGCGACGACCGTCGCCTTCACCATGAGGATCCAGCAACGTGGGATCGCCCGAATCGCGATTCTGGCGTAACGAGCCTGTCGTCGGCCGGCTCTGCCAGCCTCCCGACAGGCATGTTCAACGGTTTTTCCGGATCTTCCGCGTCTTGCCTGCTGAAGGCTGGCCGGGAGCGGCAGCAGCCGGAGGCGTGGCTGTTGCCATTGACGGCTGGGCAGCATCGGCGGGAGGAGTGGGACTCGGCGTTGCGCTGGACACGGATGGGTTCGGAACTGCCACAGACGGGACAGGAGACTGATTTGGATTATCCATAAACTTTGTTTCGTTTTGAAGTTTGTCGCGTCATCATCGTCATGATGATGGCGCGACATCCAATCCTGCATTGCGTGTGCCGGAATCCCACAGCCACGGTTTAAGAACTTGAATCAAAGCCGCTTGTGCCTCGAAACAAGATCCCGGCGCCATTGACCGTCGCACGTCATGGGCGCGGTTTGGGCAAATTAGGCACCTGCCTGATGCCAGCTGTGCAAGCTGGCAGTCAAAAGGCGGCTCAAGTTGTCGCCCTGCGGCCACTGGAGAAGCCTCACTCCTTGCCGCCTGGCTTGGGCTCCTCCAGCAGTCCGTATTGCTTGAGCTTGTATTGGAGTGAACGCCGGCTGATGCCCAGCATCCGTGCCGCCGCCACCCGGTTTGAAGTTTCCCTGGTGAGCGTCTGCCGGATCAGGAGTTTCTCCACCTCCGCCAGCGTCATGCCCGGCCGGATCGAAAAACTCGCCGCATTCCGGTCGTGCGCGAGCAGAAAATCCGGCAGGTCGTCCACCGCGACCACGGGCTGGTGGCAGGTCAGAACCAGCCGTTCGACGACATTGCGCAATTGCCGCACGTTACCCGGCCACGGGAAACGCTGGCAAAGCTGCATCGCTTCCGGCGAAAGCTGCATGCGCCGGCGTTTGTGCTTCGCGGTGAAATGCTTCAGAAACGTCTCCGCGAGCAGTGGGATGTCCTCGGCGCGATCGCGCAGCGGCGGGACGACGATGGGCACGATGTGCAGGCGGTAGAAAAGATCCTCCCGGAATTTCCCGGCGGCCACGGCCTCCTGCAGTTGCTTGTTCGTCGCCGCGATCACGCGCACGTTCACCCGGATCAGCTCCGTTCCGCCCACCATGCGGAAGCATCCGTCTTCGAGCACGCGCAACAGGTCGCCCTGCCCTTTTGCCGGCATATCGCTGATCTCGTCGAGGAAGAGCGTGCCGCCGTCGGCCAGCTGGAAACGGCCCGGCTTGCAGGCCACGGCGCCGGTGAACGCGCCCTTCGCATGGCCGAACAGCTCCGCCTCGAGCAACTGCTCCGGCAGCGCGGCGCAGTTCACAAAAATGAATGGACGCTCCGCCCGCGCGCTTTTGGCATGAATCATCCGGGCCACGATTTCCTTGCCCGTGCCGCTTTCACCCTCGATGAGCACGGTGACCTCGCTGCGCGCCACTTCATCCGCCATGCGCACCACCTGGCGGATGGCTTCGCTGCCGCCGACCAGCAGGCTGGGCTCGGAACGCTTTTGCAGCCGCAGCCGCAGCTCATGATTCTCCGACACCACCGACTGGAACTCCAGCGCCTTGAGCACCAGCGCCCGCAGCCGCTGCATGTCCAGCGGCTTGGTCAGATAATCGTAGGCGCCCTCCTTCATCGCCTCGACGGCGTTGGGCACCGTGCCATAGGCCGTCATCAGGATGAACAGGGTGTCGCGGCTTGCCTGCCGCGCTTCCTTCAGCAATTGCAGCCCGCTCAAGTCCGGCATGCGGACATCGGTGAGCACGAGGTTGTAGAGCCGTTCGCCGAGGAGTTCGAGCGCCCGGCGCGCGTCGTTGGCGGCGTCGACGACATAGCCTTCCCGCCTCAGCGCCTCCTGTACGCCCGCACAGAGCCCGCGTTCGTCGTCCACGACCAGAATGTTGATCTTCGATTTATCCATGGATCTGGGCCCCCCGCAGGGGCAGCTGCAGGGTGAAGGCCGCCCCGCCGTGCGCCGTGTCGTCCACCGTGACCGCTCCGCCGTGTGCGGTCGCGATCTGTTGCACGATCCACAGCCCCAAGCCGCTGCCTTCGGGCTTGGTTGTGAAAAACGGCTCGAAAATGGCCGATTTTCTCTCCCCGGGCACGCCGGGGCCATTGTCGCATACCTGCAGGGAAAAGGTGCCGGAACCCGGATCCGCCCGCACGATGATCTCGATGCGGCCGTTGCGTTCGACCGCCTGGATGGCATTGATGACCAAGTTGATCAGCGCCTGTTTGAGTTGACCTGGATCGACGGTCAGCGGAGGCAGGGCCTCGGGAATATCCATCGCGATCTCAATGCCTCGTTCCGCCGCTTCCGGACGCAGGAGTTCGCAAACGTAGCGGACCACTTCGGCCACCTCGACTATTTGCAGATCAACGGACGATGGGGCTGCGAGGCTAAGAAATTGACGCATGAGGTTTTCCAGCCGGTGCAGCTCGCTGCGGATGATCTCGAAGCGACCGGCCGCCTGTGCCTTGAGCGGCGGGGCGGCCTGCGTCATGTCCTCCTCCAGCAACTGCACATGGATGGCGAGCGAACTGAGCGGATTGCGGATTTCGTGCGCCAGCCGCGCCAGCAGGCGCGAGAGCAGCCGTTGTTTTTCCTCCGCCGCCAATTGCGTCACGTCCTGTCCGAGAGCGGCTGTTAGTAGTTTTTCCACCACGGCAGGCTAGCAGATTATCCCACCGGGGCCAGCCAGAGCTGCGTTGATTTCAATGCTCCCCGAGACAGAGCCGGGGATTGCTGCTAGGCGGAGCCACCCCGGCACTCTCCGCGCCATGTTTGAGTTCACCGTTCCTCCGGTGGTTTCACGTGATTGAAGGTACGCCAGATGACGAGGTCGTAGGCGCTCTTGAGCGCGCCGCTGATGACGAAACACCAGCCGGCGGCTGCCGGTATCCCCATGAGCGGCCCGGCGGCGAGCGGTCCGAGTGCGGTGCCGACCTGGCGGATCGTCGTGGTGATGCCGTTGGCGGCCGAGCGCTCCGCGGCCGGCACGATGGCGTTCACGTAGCTCTGGCGCGTGGGCACGTCCATCTGCGCGATGAGGTGCCGGGCGAGCAGAACGCCCACCGCCAGCCAGAGCGTCGGCATGAAGGGCACCAGCATCAGCAGCACATTGGACGGCAGGTGGGTGAACACCATCGTGTTCAGGAGGCCAAACCGTTTCGCCAGCGGCACGGCGGCCAGCGCCGAGAGGCCGGAAAGCAGCGTCGTGCCGAAGAAAATCCCGCCGAGCGTCGCGAGATCGACCCCGAACTTCCGGTGGAACCAGTAGGCCACGAAGCTCTGCACGATGAAGCCGCCGCCGAAGGCATCGAGCGTGAACAAGGCGCTGAGCCTGGCGACATGGCCTTTCGCCTCATGCAGTCCGTGCCAGGACACCGGAATGACTCCGCGACCCGCGGCAGGATCAGCCTTGGGCGCCTCCACGTTGCGACCGAGCCAGATGAAGATGACAAACAACCCCATGCCAAACGCGGCATAGAGCCAGAGCAGCGCGCGGTAGCTGGCCAGCGGTGTCCAGCCCCGGCGCTGCAGGACGTCCGCCAGCCAGCCGCCGGCCAGGGCGCCGAGAGCGTTGGCGGTGAAACCGAGCACATGCGACCATGCGAACACCCGCGTGCGATCCTCGTCACGGATCACCTCGGCGAGACACGCCTGCTCGATGGCGAGAAACGGTCCGATCTCGTTGCCGCTGGGGCTGAGCACGCCGATGATGGCCGCCCCCAGCAGCAGCCAGAAGTTGTCGAGCACGGCCATGCCGGCGCCCCCGAACACCATGAGCCCGGCGCCGAGCAGCAACATCCGCCGGCGCCCGAGGCGATCGGCGCGCGTCGTGATGGTGAGCGAAATCGCCGCGTCGCCGAGCAGCGTGAACGCCAGCAACACCCCCACCCGCGCCTCGGCATAGCCGAGCGCCCGGAGGTAAAGCACGAGCACCAACCCCAGGAAGCCGTAGGCGAAGAGCCGGAAGATCCGCGCAGCGAAGAGCAGCGTGAAAGCTTTGGGCGCGGTGGTGGGCAGCGGCATGGCGCGTTCTGCGCCAAGGGAACGCCACCCCCGCCTCCGGCGCAAGCGCAGCCGCGCAATTTGACACGACAGACCCAAGGCCGCGCAGCCTCGCGCTTTCCCGCCCGCTCATGGGGAGCAGGAGAAACTCCTTCGCCGGTCCTGGGCGAAGGAGGCTAAATCAAACCGGGACGAGACGCGCGCTGGCCGAACCTAGGCCGCGGGTTTCGCCGACGCCGCGTCCGGCTTCGGTTGGTCCGTTTTCGACGCCAGCATCCACAGCCAGACACTGAGCAGGCCGGCGACGACCACGACGACGGCGCTGTGCCAGCGATGAACGTAGTGGTGTCCGACGAGGATCTGAAAGCGGAGAATGATCCGCAACAATTGTCCAAGACACATAAGACCGAAGACCACGCTCGCGACACGCAGTCCACAGGTTGGTGAGTTCATGATGCAGTCTTTTTTTGGGGGTTTGCCCGCCTGCGCGGGCTTCACAGTCAGCTTGATGGCCGGTCAATTTCGTTTCTTTCACCAATCAAGGCATCGTTCAACCCCGATTTGCGGGCGGGTGTCGGTCTAAGTTTCGCTTGATCACGCGCCCGGCCGGCTGCTGGCCACGCCCAAGAGACGCGCCGTGTCACCCTCCGGAGCCTCACCCCTCCGGCCCGGCTAGCTTTTCCGGCGGCATGCCGGTGCGCAGGGTGATGGTTGCGTAAATCTTCGGCACATATAGACGCGTCTCCACCGGCAGCGCCGGGGCGATTTCCGAAAACGTCCTGGCCTTTTTCGTCGCGAGTGTGCGGCTCACGCGGCCCGCACCGGCGTTGTAGGCAGCGAGCGCCAGTGGCCAGTCGCCGAATTGAGCGTGCAGGCTCCGCAGCAGTCGGGCGGCAGCGTGGGCGCTTTTTTCGGGATCGGCACGCTCGTCGGGCAGCCACGTACTGAGGCCGAGCGTCTTGGCGGTCTCCGGCATGAGCTGGAACAGCCCTTTGGCGCCGGACGGGCTGCGGGCGTTGGGATTAAACGTCGATTCGACCTCGGCCATCCAGGCGAGATCCGCCGGCACGTCCTCGGCGGCAAACGCCGCGCGCAGCCCAGGCATGAGATCGGCGGCGTTCGGCGGCGTCGGACGGCCGCTCAGGCGCTGGAGCCAGAGGTCATAATACGGCATCGCAAAACGGCGGGGCGGGGGCTGAGGCCGGGCGGCCAGCCGGGCGGTTTCGATCAGATCAAGCCGTTCCTCCAGCCAGGCCGCATAGTCCTCGTAGCCCGGCAGCGTCCGCAACGCGGTGAGCG
>CAJAKX010000178.1 GCA_903940425.1 uncultured Opitutia bacterium
GAGGTTCCAGGGCCCAGATGCCCGCCGACTCACTGGCGTTGGTGAAAGTCCCGTCGCCGTTGTTGATATAGAGAACATCCCGCTCCGGTTTATAGGCCAGCGGACCGGGATAGCTGGTCGGATTGTAGAAGAGTTTATAGTCGGGATCGAAACTCAGGTAGTTGGCCACGTACAGGTCCAGCCGGCCGTCGTTGTTGACATCCAGCCAGGTGGCGCCGATGCCCGTCCCCGCATCGCCGACTCCGGCCTTGTCGGTTACGTCGGTGAACGTGCCGTCTCCATTGTTGTGGTAGAGAATGTTCTTGCCGACGTTGACGACATAAAGGTCCATCCGGCCGTCGCCATCGTAATCGGCCGCCGCGGCCGCAATTCCGAACCCTTGGCCGCCCACTCCGGCCTTGTCCGTCACGTCGGTGAACGTGCCGTCTCCATTATTATGGTAGAGCCGATTCGGTTGACGCCGGGTTCCCGGCGCCTCGTGCGTCACTCCCGCCTTCGGTCCCGGATTGACGAAGTAGAGATCCATGTACCCATCGTTGTCGTAGTCGAAGACAACCACGCCCGAGCCATTCGATTCCAGGATGTTGGCGATGCGGTCGTCGCAAAACTGCTGGACGAAATCAACCCGCGCCTTGGCGGTGACGTCCTCAAAAAGGTCATTGGCGCCGGCGGGGATCGGCGGGGTAACGGAGAAGGGTGGCGGCCGTGCAGCGTCGCTCACCGACTCGGACGGCTTCGGCTTGCATGCCGCCAATGTCAGCGCGAGCAGCAGCAAGAAGCGTCCGCCAACTTTGAATGCCGCATCCGGTTTCGTCGGTTTCATAAACTCAAAATCGGATCAACTGTGCCGGGCAACAGAAACGGGCCCGCGCACTCCCGATGATCTTATATCATCCAGTGGCGAGACTAATGTCTCCGTCCCTGATATGATCGTCGCTGCTTGCTCCGCCTTATTCGACCTGGTCGTTCGGTCTGCTGTGCAGGACATTTGGATATGATTCTGTTGGCAATTTGATATCCAAATTACCAGTAAAGCGTGGCGGATTGATAGAATTGAGGGGTGAATGGTGGTTCGGCCTTGGCCGGCAGCGCCGGCGATGCGCAAGTGCCAGCCGCGGATCCGCCTTCGGTGGTCCTCCGCACTCGGCGGGCACGGCGGCCCGCCCTCCAACGGAGCTGGATCGTGGAGGGCCCGGCGCCGTCCGGGCCGTTTCTGCTCGGCGCGACCCCGCCCTACCTCCGGTCGTGTGGCCCCGCTCAATTTTCCGGCGCGACCAGCCGGAAGGTCGTGGGAATCGTGCCTCCCCAATCGGGGCTCGTCGTCGTCGCTCCGGACGGCCACTGAACACGCACACGCCGCAACGGATTCTGATCCGTGTAGCCGAAGAACAGGGCCGCGCTCGACTGGCTGTAGTAGCCCGAGCCGGCGCAGACTTCGCCGGATTCGGTCGTGCCGTCGGCGTACTCCGCCGTGACGCGTGCGCCCACTGCCTGCGGATTGCCGGGCTGCCCTTGCAGGAGAACGCGAAGGGAATGCCTTCCCGCGACGCCCCGGTTGTGAAACGCCAGCGTCGCTTCGCTGTTTCGCGAGACCAGGAAGTCCGGCCAGCCGTCGCCGTCGAGGTCGAGTACTGCCAGTGCCTTGGCATCGCCGGGCACCACCAGCCCGCTCTCGATCGGCGGCACCGGTGCGAAATGGCCGTGGCCATCTCCACGAAGCAGCTGGCTCAAGCCGCCGTCGAAACGGCCGATCGCCGGCGCCGGCGCGTAGGAGTTCTGTACGACGTAGAGATCGGCGTGCCCGTCACCATCGAAATCGCCGGCCACGAGGCCGTCGGCCGGAGCGATCTGCGCGATCAGCGGCCAGGGCTCGAAACGATACCGGCCGTCCGGCTGGCTGAGGAACACGCCGCTGCGCAATTCCGTGGCCGCCAAGCGCGTCGCTGCGGCCAGCCGGTCGGCTCCCAGGATCTCCGGCAGCGGCGCGCGGGCGTAATCGTTGTTCCATTGGTAGCGCCGGAGCACGGTGGGAATCGCGGCGCCGAGGTCCCTGCGGCTGCGCCACGGATACAGCCGGCCGTCCTCGTAATACGCCTCGACGATCTCGGCGGGGCCGCGACCGGCAAAATCACCGGAGAAGAGCAACGCGGGATGTTCCGGATCGGCGCGGTATTGCGTGTTCAGCCCCACGTTTCCCACCGCGTAGTCGGGGCGTCCATCGCCGTTGAAGTCCGCCGTCGCGATCGACCGCCACCAGCCTGTCCCCGCCGAGGCGAAGCCCGCCTTCTCCGTCCAGTCCTCGAACTTCTTCCCGCCGGCGTTGTGGAAATACTTCACCTCGCCCCATTCGAGCGTCAGCAGCAGGTCCGGCCAGCCGTCACCGTCGACGTCGCTCCAGAGTGCCGCCGTGACCATGCCGACCTTGCGCAGCATCGGTGCCACGGCATCGATGACGTCCACGAATTTTCCCCCGCGGTTCGCCAGCAGCGCGCTCTGTGGCGCCGCCGGGTAAAGTCCGGGCGACACCCGCCCTCCGATGAACAGGTCGAGCCGCCCGTCGCGGTCGAAGTCGGCGGCGCAAACCGCGCCGGCGCTGATGGACAGCGGCGGAAGCGTGCCATCCGGCGCCGGCCGGAAGTGTCCGTGCCCGTCATTTAGGAACAGGCGTGGCTGGTACTCGGGCGCGCCCGCGGGCGGGCTGGCTCCGCCGGCCGTTACGAGCAGGTCCGCCCGGCCTTCGCCGGTGGCGTCGAACAGCAGCAGCGGCCCGTCATCCACGTCGGGCGGCGCGGCCAGCGCCGGCGAAGCCGCGGGCGCCCAAGCCTCCGCGCCCTGCGGCAAGAGGACTCGCCGGGCCTCCCGCGTGGTCCCTCCGATGCACACGCCGTCGCGTCCGCTGCCGTCGAGGTCGCCCACGGCGATCGCCGGTCCGCGGCGGTTGAACCCCGTCGGGAGCAGCCGCTGGTCGAGAAACTCGTCGTAGGAGTCCTCGGCCGCCGTCCAGGAGAGATGGGCGGTCCGGCTCGTTTCCGTGAACTGGGGCTCCGGCCGGGTCGCCTCTTCGACTCCGCTCTGGGCAGGCGGTGGCGCCGATGCCGCCGGCGGTGCCGAGGGCTCGTTGATGATGAACCGTCGATCAGCGGGAAGATTCTCAAACGTCTGCACCGCGCCGCTCGGCCACCACACCGTAAGCCGCCGGATCACCGCATCCTCGCCCAGGCCGAAATGCACGATCGGTTCGCTGCTCGACATGAACCCGCGCCCGAGCGTCAGCGTCCGGACCTGGATGCCCGCCGCGCTTTCGAGCGTCACCTTCGCCCCGATGCCGAACCGGTTGGACCGGGTGCCGCGCAGCGCGCAGATGATCCGGTGCCCGGTGTCGCTGTCGTTGCGCAGCAGCGTCGCCCCCGCCTGGTAATTGCTGTACACTAAGTCCAGGTCGCCATCGCCGTCGAGGTCGCCGAAGGCCGCCCCGAAGCTCACCCCCTTCTGGTCCAGCCCCCAGGCGCTCGAAACGTTTTCGAAGCGCAGGCCGCCCAGGTTGCGAAACGCGAAGTGCGTCTCGGCGAATACCGGGCTGTTCCGGACGATCTGTCCGCCGGCGAGCTCGCTGCCGGCCATGGTCCGGCGCGCGATCAGGTCCTGGTTGTGGATTTCCCGATACATCCCGTTCGTGACATACAGGTCGAGCCGCCCGTCGTTATCCAGGTCCTCCCAGCGCGGCGACCAGGTCCAGTCGGTCGCGTCCAGCCCGGCGAGGTGCGCCGCCTCCAGGCACCGGCCGGTCCCGGTGTTCAGATAGAGGGCGCTGCAGGGAAACTGGCGGACTTCCTCCGAGCCTTCCTCGGGGACGCGCATCCGCGCCCGTGATTCCGCCATCGCGCGCTGGTCTTCGACGTGGTCGGTCGCCGCCATGTCCGCGACCAACAGGCCGATCCGGCCGTCGTTGTTCACGTCGCCGAGGTCCGAGCCCATCGACGAATAGGGCGAGTGCGGCATCACGCGAGCGATGACATCCGTGAACGTGCCGTCATGGTTGTTGTGATAAAGCGCATCGGGAACCGAGAAGTCGTTCGCGACATACAGGTCCGGCCAGCCGTTGTCATCGGAGTCCCACCAGACCGCCGAGTTCCCATGCGTCGGCCCCGGGGCGACACCGGCGCGGTCCGTCACATTGGTGAACGTGCCGTCGCGGTTGTTGTGGAAGAGATAGTCCCGCTGACCCTCCGGATGGACCGCCGCGTCGAGCACATTGGTCTGGATGAAGACATCCAGCCAGCCGTCGCGATCGTAGTCGCAGAAGTAGGCCATGACGCTGGCGTCCTTCACGTCGAGTCCGTACGCGTGCGCCTCCTCCTTGAACGTGCCATCGCCCTGGTTGATGTAGAGCAGGTTCGGCGCATTGAACCGGCAGACGTAGATGTCCAGCAGCCCGTCATTGTTCACGTCGACGAACGTCGCGCCCTGTTTCCAAATCCGGGCGGCCGCGCCGTGGTCGCCGACCCCGGCTTTTTCCGTGACGTCCTCGAACTTCCAGTTGCCGAGATTGCGAAAGAGGCGGCAGCTTTCGGTCTTGCTCACAACGAAAATGTCCGGCCGGCCGTCGTTGTCGTAGTCGCCGATGGCGACGCCGGTGCCGACCGCACCGAGATCGAACTCCCGCGAAAGCCGTCCCCACATCTCCGGGTCGTCGTACTTGTTCTCGGTGCGCACGCCGCTGTCCTCGGGGGCGATGGTCACGAAGAGGGTCCGGCCGCGCGGGCCGGATCGCGGGGCGAGCGGCTGCTCCTCGATGCCGCCTGCCCTGAGCGGAGTCGAAGGGCCGGCGGATGCCGGGGCCGGATCGGCCGTCGCCCTGGTCCCGGAGCCGCCGAGGGCGAGCGCCGCCAGCACCCCGGCCAGCACCGCGCGGGCGCGAATCCCATGCCGCACCCGGCCGAACCTAAAGGCTATCCGAAAACCGTTCGGGACTGGAGGGCGGCGCGCTGTCGCCGCCGTGATCCCGAGCGGCGCTGACGGCGCAGCGCCCTCCAACGGACATGAAGGCCGGGCTTCCGGATCGCCTCTAGGGAGACCTGTCGTGTCCTGCATAACGTTTCAGGGAGTCTGGCGCACCTTGCCGCCCGGGCTCACCACGACCGGGTCGACCCAGCGGGTGTTGTAAACCTTGATCCAGGAATCGTCGATCCGGCTGGGCCTCGGCTCGTGCCCGTAGGCCTGGTCGTCCATCCCCTGGAACGGCAATGGCCCGAGCTGCCAGCCCTGCCCCACGTGGAAGTCGGCGTCCTTGTCCCATCCGACCACGTGCAGGAAGAAGTCGCGCGTCATGCCCGGCGCCGGCGGGGGCAGCCGCGCGGCGTCGAACGACAACGCCAGTTCGTCGCCGCCGGCGACCAGCACCAGCCGGTCATCGCGCCGCGCCACGAGATCCCCCACCGCGCCGTACCGGGTGAACCAGCCGGCCGGCGTCCGGTCCCACGGTGGCGTCGGCGAGACTTCCCCGTAAACCGGCGTGAGCGGGAGCGACGGCGGCCGGTCGGCGTAGCGGCTGTACCCACGCCAGTGCAGGTCGGCGCGCTCGGGTTGCAGGTTGTAGTCACGCGTGTCCGCCGCACCGGCCTTTTCGCACAGCAGCGCGCAATCCCAGTTGATCTCGTAGGCCGTGGACAGCCGGAGCCGCTGCGTCCCGGCGAACAGCTTGTTCTCCAGGTCGACGAGGATGGTTTTGGTTTTGCCGGCGGGTGTTCCGACGTCGACGTCCACCTTCCGCCAGGTTCCGTCCGCGAGCTCCGCCTCGAGCACGGGGAAGGGGAACGGCAGCGTCGGATCAATCGAACCGGCGATGTTGGCCATCCCGCCGCCGAAATGCAGCCAGCCCGTCAGCGCCAGCACCAGCGGCCGCTGCACCGGCAGCGGACCGAAATCGAGCGTGACCGAGAACGGCTCGGCCAGCCCGCGCAGTTGCGGCCGACGCAGCCGCACTGGCGAGGCCATCTGGTTGTCGACCCGGGCCAGCGCCGCCGTGACGTCGAGGCCGTCGCTGCGCACCGCGTGCCGGGGCGTGGCGAGCGGACGCAGCGTCCAGAGCTCGTGCGGCGGGAACGGCGGGGTGGCGTGCATCTTGCTCGTCGGGTAAACCACCGTGCCGCGCGGATGGTCGACGGCAATGAGCCGGGCTTCGTCCAGGTAAAGCGCTTCGCGCAGCTCGTCGGTGATGCGGATCTCGTAGGCGCCGTTGCGCGGCGGGAACTTCGTCTCATCGCCGAGCGCCAGCAGCTCCTCCGAATCGGCCGGCACGTACCGTTTCTCGTTCTGCGGCAGCCCGAGCGGGGCGGCGCCGAGGATGTCCGTCACGAAGTTGAATTCCTGCCCGTCCCACGCGTACAGATAGGGACAGGAGCCGGTCGGCAGCGTCGGCTCGGTCACCGTCAGCATGTCCCGTCCGACCGGCACGTCGACCTGCGCCGTGGAGAGGTCGAACCAGTGCACCTTTAGCGCGTCGAGCTGCCGGTGCTGCCCGACCCCGA
>CAJAKX010000179.1 GCA_903940425.1 uncultured Opitutia bacterium
ATCTCCCCGGCGAGTCGGCGCAGCCGGTCGGGGTTGTCAAAATTCCCCGCCAGTAGCTTCGTGCGCTTCTCGTGCGTGGTCTTGGTGCCGTTGTAGACCGACTGCCGCTTCTCTGGAGGCAGGGTGCAGGCAAACTGGTCGATGGGCTGGGTCTTCATGCGTTGGTGGCCCCCGGTTCAGGCGGCAAGCAGCCCTCCGTTCTTGAGCGCGTCACGCAGCACCTGGGCCACGTGCCGGTGCTGCACGGGCCGGCCTTCCTTCTCGGCGAGGCCGCTGAGATGCATGAGGCAGCTGGTGTCGACCCCGACGAGAAACTGGGGATGGGCGGCGCGCAGATGCTGGAGCTTCAGCCGGCCCATGGCCTCGGAAATGTGGGGGAACGACACGGAAAACGTGCCGCCGAAACCGCAGCACTGCTCGGCTTCGCCGAACTCGACGAGGGTCACGCCCGGGATCGACCGCATCAGCGTCGCCGCCGCCTCGGCGCTCTGGGTGCCGCGCGTGTGGCAGGAACGGTGGAACGCGATGGCCCCGTCGAACCGTCCGGGCCAGGACGTCACGCCAAGCCCGTTGACCAGGAAATCCGCCAGCTCCCACGTGCGCCGGGCGAGCTGCTCCACCTCGGGCAGGTCGCGCTCGTGCTCGAACGCCAGCAGCGCGCCGTGGAAGACCATGGCGGCGCAGGAGCTCGACGGCACGATGACGGGCAGTTCGCTCTTGAACGTGCGCACCAGGTGCCGCACCACACGGCGCGAGGCGTTCCAGTCGCCCGCGTTGAAGGCCGGCTGGCCGCAGCAGGTCTGCGCCTCGGGAAACTCGACGGTGAGGCCGAGGTGCTCCAGCACCTGCACGGTCGCGATGGCCGCGTCGTCATAAAACGCGTCGCACAGGCACGTGGCCATCAACTGGACTTTTTTCCCCAAGGGTGGCTTGCGCTCAATCGTCGTCATGACGCAAAAAACTTAAGGTGTCGGATTCGTTCCGCGCCGCAATCCCGATTTGCGGCCGGCCCTTCATACTGTCCGATGGGCGGCCGGAGTTTGCGGGCTCGCCATTCCGCGCCCGCGCCGCAGAATCACCCGCTCATGCCCACCGTCTACTCCGCCGCCATCGACCTCGGTGCGACCAGCGGTCGCGTGATTCTCGGCGCCTGGTCGAAAAACCGCCTCACCCTCCGGGAGGTCCACCGCTTCCCCAACACCTTCCGCTCGCTCGGCGTCCACGACTACTGGGACGTCGCCGGCCTGTGGGCCGAGGTGCGCACGGGTCTGCTCAAGGCCGCCGCCACCCTGCCCCGCGGGGCCCGGCTCGCCTCCGCGGGCGTCGACACCTGGGGCGTCGACTATGCGCTGGTGAACGACGCCGGCCGGCTGGTGTTTCCCGTGCACGCCTACCGCGACGCGCGCACGCAGCCCGGCCTGCACCGCCTCGGCAACACCCGGGCGGCGCTCGAGCGCATCTACGCCGCCACCGGCATCCCCAATGTTTTCTACAACACGAGCCTCCAGCTCGAGGAGGTCGTGGCGAACTGCCCGGCCGTCGCCGACCTCGCCACGCGCTGCCTTTTCCTGCCCGACTACTTCAACTACCTGCTTTCGGGCCGCATGGAGAACGAACTCTCCATCGCCAGCACGTCCCAGCTGCTCGACGTGCACTCGACCGACTGGTCGCGCCCCGCCCTCGATCACTTCCACCTCCCGGCCCAGTGGTTCACCCGGCCCATTCTCGCCGGCACGCGCCTCGGAGCGGTGCACAGCCTGCCCGAACTCGCGGGCGCGCAGGTCATCGCCGTGCCCGGCCACGACACCGCCAGCGCCTACGACGCCATGCCCGCCGCGCCCGACGGCGGCGACCTCTTCCTCAGCTCCGGCACCTGGTCGCTCGTCGGCTTCGAGAGCGACACCCCCCTGCTGGGCGCCGCCGCGCTCCGCGCGCGCATTGCCAACGAGCGCATTGGCGACGGGCGTTATCGCCCGCTCACCAATATCGTCGGCCTCTGGCTGCTGGAACAGACGATAAAGGATTTCACCACGCGTCTGCGCAGCGACCGCGATTGGTCCGTCCTCATCGCCGCCGCGGAAAAGCTGCCGGCGCCGGCGGCGCTCCTCGATGTCGCCGACCCGGCCTTCACCAACCCGCCGTCGATGCGGGCGGCGATCGACGCGCAATTGAAAAAGCGCCCGGCCGCTCCGCCGCGGAACCTCGCCGGCTACCTGCGGCTGATCTGTGCGTCGCTCGGCCGCGGTCACGCCCAGGCCCTGCAGGCGTTCGAGCGCATGACCGGCCGGAAGTTCCGGCGCATCCTCATCGTGGGCGGCGGCTCGAAGAACCGCCTGCTCTGCCAGGCCACGGCTGACGCGGCAGGCATCCCGGTCGTCTCGTTCAGCCTGGAAGGCACGGCCGTCGGCAATCTCGCCAGCCAGCTGGTCGCGCTGGGTGCGGTGAAGAATCTCTCCACGTTTCGCCACCACCTCGCCGGCGACCTGAAGCAGACGGTTTACACGCCGCGCGGGTGAAGATGTTTTTACTGGAGGACACCAAGCATCGTGATGGTCATCGCGAGGTGCGTTCTGCTGGTCAGCAGAACGCACCGTGGCGATCCAGCAAGCTGGATTGCCTCGTCGTCTCCCGGGAGCGAGACTCCCCGCAATGACACACGGCCACGCCACCACTGCCCAACCCGATCCGCGTGCGCCGGTTTACATGGGGCTGCCCGCGGCGCGCTATCTGCTGCCGCGCTTCTGGGCGGCGCTCGGGCTCAGCCTGCC
>CAJAKX010000180.1 GCA_903940425.1 uncultured Opitutia bacterium
GAACGCGGCGACGTAGTCGGGGCGGCGGTTCTGGTAGTTGAGATAGTAGGCGTGCTCCCACACATCGAGGCCGATGACGGGCCGGCCCTCGAGGCCGGCGACCGCCTTGCCCATGAGCGGGCTGTCCTGGTTGGCGGTGGAACCGACGGCAAGTTTCTTGTCGGGCGTCACGACCAGCCAGGCCCAGCCGCTGCCGAAGCGGCCGACCGCGGCCTTGGCGAACTCCTCCTTGAGCTTGTCGTAGCCGCCGAAGGTGCCGGAGATGGCCGTGGCGAGTCTGCCCTTGGGCGCGCCGCCCTTGCCCGGACCAATGATCTTCCAGAAGAAGGCGTGGTTGCTGTGGCCGCCGCCGTTGTTCCGCAGCACGCCGCGGATCGCCTCGGGCACCTTGCCGAGATCGGCGATGAGCGCGTTGACGTCGAGCGCGGCCAGCGCGGGCTGATCCTTCAGGGCGTTGTTGGCGTTGTTGACGTAGGCCTGATGGTGCTTGGTGAGATGGATTTCCATCGTGCGCGCATCAATATGCGGCTCCAGGGCGTTGTAGGCGTAGTCGAGTTTCGGAAGTTCGTATGCCATAGATTCTGATGATTAAGGTTGCAGTGATTCCAGCTGATAACAGTGCACCCGAAGCAAGGCTCCGTCAAACGCCGGCTTGGTTTTGAAGGCATGTCTCCACGTCCGGCCACCGGTGGCTGGATTCCAGCGTTTTTAATTCAAAAGCCAGGAAGCCAGGAGACCGGAGAGAAGATTTCCCATTCCTGGCTTCTGAATTAAAACTGGATCCAGCATGCCTCCGCGCCCTGGCGCGAGTCAGGGCTCCTCCGCGCGCTTCAGGCGAAAGAAGGCCTGCAGCAGATCGCGGCATTCGCTTTCCAGCACGCCGCGGGTGATTTCGAGATGGTGGTTCACCTGCGGCAGGGCGTTGAGATCGGTCGCGCCGCCGAGGCAGCCCATCTTGGGATCGGCGACGGCGTAGACCACACGCTTGATCCGCGCCATGAGCATGGCGCCGGAACACATCGGACAGGGTTCCTTGGTCACATAAAGCGTGGCCTCGTTCAGGCGCCAGTCGCCGATGGCGCGGGCGGCCTGGGTCAGGGCGAGAATCTCTGCGTGCGCCGTCGGATCGCGCGTGCCCGCGACCTGGTTGTGCGCCGCGGCGATCACTTCGCCGCCCAGCTCGATGATCGCACCGACCGGCACCTCGTCCTCGCGCCAGGCATCAATGGCCTGATTATAGGCCAGCCACATGTGGAAGGCGTCGTCGCGCAGCAGTTGCGAGGGGAAGAACTTCTCGAACGGACAGTCGGCGGGAGTGGGAGGAAAGTCGGTCATCGGGGGCGTGCGGGGCGGACTCCGCAGGATAAAGCCTTGACTTACGTGCAGCCTTACCCAGTTACAACAGTCTTTTAGCAGCCGACTTAACCACATGTTCAAACTGTCTCCTGGCATCCGCCGCGTCCTGCATGTCCGACGGTAAATCGATCGAAGTGGAGGGGAAAATCGTAACCGTTCTGCCGGGCACGATGTTCAGGGTGGTGCTGTCCAACGGGCACACCGTGCTGGCCCACATCTCGGGCAAACTCCGCAAAAACTTCATCAAGATCGCCGCGGGCGACCGGGTGAAGATGGAGATGAGTCCCTACGACCTCGAGAAGGCGCGCATCACCTATCGCGTGCGCGAATCCACGCCCCCGCCGCCGGGATACCGCCGTCGGCGCTACTGAAGCTCCCCGTGTGTCCAT
This sequence comes from uncultured Opitutia bacterium, assembly GCA_903940425.1. Lineage (GTDB taxonomy): Bacteria > Verrucomicrobiota > Verrucomicrobiia > Opitutales > Opitutaceae > Fen-1467. The sequence goes on from CAJAKX010000180.1 coordinate 1,746, forward strand.
GAAACGCGGCCCGGCCCAAAGTGAAAATCAAAGCAGGGCCGCGCAGCATGACCAGACGCCGCGAACCGGCGGGGCGCCCCCCCCCGGCCCGCCCGCCGCCCTCCCGGCCGAGCTGCCGCCGGCGCTGGCCAACGACCTCGACGGGTTCATCGGCTATCTCGATCTGGAACGCGGCCTCTCGCGCCACACCCTCTCCGGTTACGAGAGCGATCTCCGGCAATGTGCGCGCTTCCTCGCCCGCAAGGGCGTGCGCGCCTGGACAGAGGCCGAGCCGGCGCAGCTCACGGATTGGATCTACTCATTGAGCGAGGAAGCCTTTGCCGTCAGCAGCCTGGCCCGCAAGCTGACGGCGCTGCGCACGTTCGCGCGCTACCTCGTGCGCGAACGGCTTTGCGAGCGTGATTTCACGGAGCTGCTCATCGGCCCGAAGCTCGTGCGCAAGATTCCCGGCACGCTTACGCCGGGCGAGGTCGGACGCCTGCTGGCGGCGCCCGCGGGCGGCGATGCCTACGCGCTGCGCGACCGGGCGATGCTGGAGCTGTTTTATGCGAGCGGCCTGCGCGTGTCGGAGCTGGCGGGGCTGACGCTGCAGCAGGTCGACCTCGACCACGGCTTCGTGCGCGTGTTGGGCAAGGGCTCGAAGGAGCGCGTCGTGCCCGTCGGCACCAAGGCGTGCGATGCGCTCGCCAGCTACCTCGCCGCCGGCCGCCGTTTCTTCGTGAAGCCGCGCACGGGCAGCCAGCTTTTCCTCAGCGAGCGCGGCACGGCCATCTCGCGGAAGATGCTCTGGGTGCTCATCAAGAAATACGCGAAGCTGGCCGGCATCACCAAGTCCGTGAAACCCCACCTGCTGCGGCACTCGTTCGCCACGCACCTGCTGAGCGGCGGCGCCGACCTGCGCGCCATCCAGGAGATGCTCGGCCACGCCAGCATCGGCACCACGCAGATCTACACCGCCGTCGCGCCCGACCGTCGGATCACCGAGCACGCGCGGTTCCACCCGCGCAACAAGGCGGCTTCCTGAAAGATGCTGGCGCGGCCGGCCCGCCAGCTGCCGCCTCCACCAGAGCGGCGGCCGAGTTCACGGCGTCAGGTCGCGCCCCGCCCTGACGAGCCGCAGCTGGTCAGCTGCCGACCCTGGGTCCGTGGCGCCGGATCCGAATCATGCGGTCAAGAACCGGGGCCGGGCGTTCCCGGGAGGGCCTCCCTACTGGGAGCGTCTCAAGACCTTCTGTTTCTCGGACTGAAACTCTTCTTCGGTGAGGACGCCTTTCTTGCGCAGGTCATCGAGCTGCATCAGCGCGTTATAGAGGTCGCCGGTGGTCACCAGTTTTTCGGGGGCCACGGTTGGGGCCGGGGCCGGTTGTGGGCTGGCCGCGAAGTAGGCCGGTTTTTCACTGCCCATAACTGGAGCCGGTTGGCTTGCCAGCTCCGCGTCTCCGGCCTTGAGCGCTTTGAAAACGATCTTGGCCTTGAAATAGCCGACGGACATCCACGGCTTTTCCTCCGTCATGCTCACCACCTTCAGTTGTTTGCCCCGGGCGACGCAGAACCGGGTGGCGTCTTCCATGGCCTGAGCTTTCAGTGCGTCGATATCCCGGTCCAAGGCATGCTTGGCCACGCGAGTGATCGAGTAGGTGTTGTCGCCCATCGCGACCGCCTCCGGGGCGGGGGCGACCGCGGACGTCGAAGCGCATCCCGCCAACGCGATGCCTGCCAAGAACGCTGAAAGTATCGTGCCGAAAGTTTTTGTTTTCACCCCGGCAACATCAACGGGCACGCCGCGCAGGTCAAGGGCGCGTTGGCGCGGGACTGGTCACCAGCTGCCAGGTGTTCGTTGCTCCATCCGGGGCGGTCAGCTTCAGGGTGGACGCGCCCGCGAGATCGATTTCGGCTGATCCGCCCGCGAGTGTGCGGCCGTCGATTTCAGCGCGAGTGAGCCGCGGGTGCAGCGTCCAGGTGATTCTGACTTTGGTGGCGGGCGCCTTGCCGGGATAAACCGTGATCGTGCGCGTGAGCTGGTCGATGCGGGCCGGGCCGGATTCGCCGGCCACGGCAAATGAAATTGCGTAGGGTGGCGGCACCTCGAGATTTTGTCCGGGTAGAAGGTTGCCCATATCCAGCACCCGGAAGTGCTGGCGGATCATTTCGGGGGTGAACACCGCCTCCAGATCCCCGGACTGCAAAACACCCGCCCACACCCGCACCGCCTCCGGCGAATTCTCAGCGTAGAGCACGTTGGCCCCGGCATAGTCGCCGCAATACGCGCCGTATTCCTGCAAGGCGCGGGCGATGATCTTGCCGGCGGCGGACAACCCGGAGTGCTCCACGTCCCAAGCCGGGTCGAGCTGGATGCGGCCGCCCATCGGGATGCCGCGGGAGTCGACCGCTTCGAGCTGGGCAACCTGCGCGGTGCTGGCGGGTGGAATGAACAGCCCGGTGCGGCAGTGATCGTAGGCAAACACGAGGGCATGATCGATCCGCCCGGCCTTGATTTCATCCACGAGGATCAGTCCCGCGATGAGCGGAAACCCGCTGGCCCGGGCGCGGTGCGAGTCCAGTTCATGCCGGGCCGCGAACCACGGCGGCGCGACGCCGGTGCCGGACAGGTCGGTGACCGCACCCAGACCGGTGAACCAGCGGCCGGTCTTGTCCTGACGGGCCGCCCACATGCCCCATTCGAGGTGTCGCGCCTTGTCGACGATGCACAGGTGGTTGTCACTGTCTTCGCCCACGGGTGGCGACGCCACGGCGCCGTCGGGAATCGGAATGCTCCGCGGAATCGCGAATCCGGCTCCGTAGATGCCCGGCCGCAGGTCGCCGACATCGTGCCTGGGGGTCTGGTCCGCATCGATGAAGTAGACCGGAATGGACCAGTCCTTGATGTTCACGTACAGCGGGCCGCGCAAGGCCAGGTCGGCGATCGCCGCCGCGGAGCCGCGGTCGCCGGGGGCACCGGCGGGGATGCGCTGATTCCAAGGGCTGTCCGGAGAAAAGGGCCGCCAGACCGGCGAGGCCGCCGCAGCGAGACTGACGGAAACCAAGGGCAGGAGGACGGAGAGGAGACGGAAGGCGGACATGGTGCCGGAGTTTGGGCGAGAGGGTTGCGTCATGCCACCGGAGTCTTCCGGCCAATCGGCAGGGTGACAACCCCAACGCGCGCGCCTTGTCAGAGCCGCCCCGGGGATTTTCCTGCGAGTCTGAGCAGCGCGGAGGTAAAAGGTAAAGCGTTCTGACCCCGGCCAGGGACCTATGCACGTGCCAACGGCACTGCCGGCGCCGAGGACGGCCGCCTTGCCCATCAGCGGGC
>CAJAKX010000181.1 GCA_903940425.1 uncultured Opitutia bacterium
CTCAAGCTGTCGGAGCCCCGTTTCGAAGGCCAGACCAAGACCAAGCTTTCCAACTCCGAGGTCGATGGCATCGTCCAGAAGATCGTCGGCGAGAAGCTGAAGTACTTTTTCGAAAAGGAGACGGCCATCGCCAAGCGCGTCATCGACAAGTGTCTCAACGCCGCCCGGGCCCGCGAAGCCGCCCGCAAGGCCCGCGAAACCATCCGCAAGGGCGCCTTCTCCGGCGGCGGCCTGCCCGGCAAGCTCGCGGATTGCTCCGAACGCGACGCGGCGCTCACCGAACTTTACATTGTCGAGGGCGACTCCGCCGGCGGCTCTGCCAAGCAGGGCCGCGACCGCCGTTACCAGGCCATCCTGCCGCTCCGCGGCAAGCTCATCAACAGCGAGAAGGCCCAGCTGGACAAGGTGCTCAACAACGAGGAAATCCGCACCCTCATCACCGCCATCGGCACCGGCATCGGCGCCGGCGAGGACGACTCCGCCTTCAATGCCGACAAGGCCCGCTACCACAAGGTCATCATCATGACCGATGCCGACGTCGACGGCTCGCACATCCGCACACTGCTCCTCACCTTCCTCTACCGCCAGATGAAGGGCCTCATCGAGCGCGGCTACGTCTACATCGCGCAGCCGCCCCTCTACAAGATCAAGCGCAAGAAGCGCGAGCAGTACATCGACAACGACGAACAGCTCAACCGCATCCTGCTCGAACTCGGCTCCGAGGACGTCCTGCTTACTCGCCTCCGCGACCAGACCACCTTTGCCTCCACCCAGATCGACAAGATTGTCGAAGCGCTGGCCGCGCTGGAAAAACTGGGCGCGGGCGTCACCCGGTATGGCGCCGCACTGGCCGAATACCTCGACCTGCATGCGTCGAAGACGCACGAACTGCCGCGCTACGTCGCGCGCATCCGCGAGGGCAACAAGGAGTCGCACGAATTCCTCCGGAATGACGAGGCCCGCGCCGGATTCATCCGGCGCATGGGCCTGGATGCCGATTCCTTCGACCAGGTCGACGGCACCATGAGCACGCCGCCCATGGGCGACGGCAAAAAGGAAGGCAGCGCTACGCCCGTCGCCGCGCGCCGCATCACCATTCATGAGATCTTCGAGTCCACGGAGATGACCAAGCTGCTTCGCGCCATGGCGGCGAGCGGACTCGACATCTCGCGCTTCTCGCCCACCGAGGAGCCGCGCTACGTCAGCACCGAGAACCCGGGCCAGAAGACCGAGGCGAAGACCGAGCTGCACGCGCCGTTCGAAATTCTGCACCATATCCGCAATCTCGGCCGCCGCGGCCTTTCCATCCAGCGCTACAAGGGCCTGGGGGAAATGAACCCCAAACAGCTTTACGAAACGACCATGGATCCGGAGAAGCGCCGGCTGCTGCGGGTCTCGATCGACGACGCCGCCAAGGCCGACCACCTCTTCACCCTCCTCATGGGCGACGAAGTCCCGCCCCGCCGCCAGTTCATCGAGGACAACGCCCTCAACGTGCAGTATCTCGATGTATAGGAAGGAGCCGGGAGTCAGGATGGAAGTATAACCTCCTGCGCTATCCTCCTGAATCCTGCCCTCCTCCCCTCCTGACTCCTTACAGAAATGTACACCGCCAACGAGAAGGTCACCTCGGCCAACATCACCGAGATCATGCAGACCGCCTACATCGATTATTCGATGTCGGTGATCATTTCGCGCGCCCTGCCCGACGCGCGCGACGGCCTCAAGCCCGTGCAGCGCCGCATCCTCTACGCCATGCTGCGCGAGGGCCTGCTGCACAACCGTCCCTACGACAAGTGCGCCGGCGTGGTCGGCGAGGTCCTCAAGAACTATCACCCGCACGGCGACGCCTCCGTCTACGACACGCTCGTGCGGCTGGCCCAGACCTGGGTCATGCGCTATCCGCTGATCGATCCGCAGGGCAACTTCGGCTCCGTCGACGGTGACCCGCCCGCCGCCTACCGGTACACCGAGTGCCGCCTCTCCGAGATCGCCGCGGAACTGCTGCGCGACATCGAGGAGGAAACGGTCGCCTTCGCGCCCAACTACAAGGAGTCAACCACCGAGCCCACGGTGCTGCCCGCCGCGCTGCCGAGCCTGCTGATGAACGGCTCGACCGGCATTGCCGTCGGCATGGCGACCAACATCCCGCCGCACAACCTCGACGAGCTGATCACGGCCACCTTCGCCGTCATCGACCGCCCCGGCATTTCCGTCGACGAGGTGGTCGCGATGATCCCCGGACCCGACTTTCCCACCGGCGGGGTTATCGCCGGCCGCGAAGGCATCATCTCCTACCTCAAGACCGGCAAGGGCATCGTCCGCATCCGTGGCAAGGCGCACACCGAGGAGCTCAAGGGCGGCGGCGAGCAGATCGTCATCACCGAGATCCCCTACAACGTGAACCGCGCCTCGCTGGTCACGCGCATCGCCGAGCTGGTTTCCGACAAGCTGATCGACGGAATTCGCGACCTCCGCGACGAGTCCGACGAAAACACCCGCATCGTCATCGAGCTCAAGCGCGGCGAGCAGGCCAAGGTGGTCATCAACCAGCTTTTCCAGAAGACCGCCCTCGAGTCCTCCTTCGGCGTCATTCTGCTGGCCCTCGACAAGAAGCGGCCGAAGCAGATGAACATCAAGGAGCTCATCGAGTGCTACGTCGACCACCGCCGCGACGTCATCACCCGCCGCACCCAGTTCCGCCTGCGCCAGGCCGAGGATCGCGCGCACATCCTCGAGGGCTACAAGATCGCCCTCGACAACCTCGACGACTTCGTCCGCATCATCCGCAGCGCGAAGGACCGGGAGGAGGCCAAGATCAAGTTGATGGCCCGGTACCCGCTCTCCGAGCGGCAGACCACCGCCATCCTGGAGCTGCGCCTCTATCAGCTTACCGGCCTCGAACGCGACAAGATCGAGCAGGAATACCTTGAACTCATCAAACTCATCGAGGAACTGCGCAGTATTCTTGAATCCGAAGCCAAGCTCCTCGCCGTCATCAAGACCGAGCTGCTCGAGCTGAAGGGGAAGTACACGCAGCCCCGCCGCACCGAAATCATCGACTCCCTCGCCGAGTTCCGCATGGAGGACGTCGTGCCCAACGAGGGCTGCGTCATCACCGTCTCGCACCAGGGCTTCATCAAGCGCACGCCGGTCGCCGACTACCGCTCGCAGCGCCGCGGCGGCAAGGGCGTCATCGGCACCGAGACTTATGAGGAGGATTTCGTCGAGCACCTCTTCACCGCCTCGACCCATGACTTCATCCTTTTTCTGACCAACACCGGCCAGGGTCATGCGAAGAAGGTCTACGACGTGCCCGAGGGCGTCCGCACCTCGAAGGGCAAGTCGGTCTCCAGCTTCCTCCGCCTGGCTGAGGGCGAGAAGATCGCCGCCATGATTTGCGGGAAGGAGTTCTCCGACCAGCTCCACCTCGTCATGGCCACGCACAACGGCGTCACCAAGAAGACCAACCTGGCCGACTACACCAACGCCACGCGCGAAGGCGGCCTGCGCGGCATCAAGTTGGAGGAAAAGGACACGCTCGTCGGCTGCGTGCTCACCACCGGCGAGAACGAGATCGTCCTCGTCAGCTACAAGGGCCAGGCCGTGCGCTTCAAGGAGGACGACCTCCGCGACCAGGGCCGCGACACCGTCGGCGTCACCGGCATGCGCTTCAAATTCCCGGGCGATCACGTGAAGGCCATCGAGGTCTGCGATCCCGCCGCCCGCCTGCTGGTGGCGCGCGAGGACGGCATTGGCAAACGCACGCCGTTTGAGGACTACCGTCTCATCAGCCGCGGCGGCACGGGGGTCATCGCCATCGACCTGCCCGAGGATGGCTCGGTCAACGTCACCGGCGCGCTCAGCGTGCGCGACACCGACGAGGTCATGCTGCTCACGACCAAGGGCCAGAGCATCCGCACCCGCGTGAAGGAGATTCGCGAGACCGGCCGCGGCGCCAAGGGCGTGAAACTCGTCGACCTGGCCGCAGGCGACAGACTCCTCTCCATCGCCCGCGTCGTCGAGACCGAGCCCGGGGAGGAAAACGGCGCTGCTTCATCCGCCCCCGCGGTCCCACCGCCCGCATAAAAGGAGCGCGTTTGCTCTGAGAACACCGCGGCGCGCCACGGATAGCGCGCCCTACCCCGCGCCTCGTCCTCAATTTCCGCCACCGGGGGCGCGGTAGCGCAGCACCAGCCGGAAGCCGACCTGGTTGGAGCCCGAGGCGTCGGCGCTGATCTGAGTTCGCCAGGCCGCGCGGCAGTTCGCGGCCTTGGCCTGCCAGGAACCGCCCCGCAGATACCGTTCCTGGCACCATTCCGACACATTGCCGTGCATGTCATACAGCCCCCAGTCGTTCGGCTGATAGGTGCCCACCTGCTGGGGCCTTCCATTGGCGGCGCGATTGTAGTTCGCCACCAGGTCCAACGCGCCATCGCGGTCAATGTTTGTGATGTCCTTGCCGTTGTTAAACGAGGTCTTGGTTCCGGCGCGGCAGGCATATTCCCATTCGTCCTCGCTCGGAAGGTCTGCCACCAAAGTCCCGCCATACTTGGTCGCCAGAATTCGGTTCAACTTGGCGAGAAAGCCGTTGCCCCCGGCCACGGTCGGCCAGTCGACCTGGTCGATCGGCCAGGTGGGATTGTTGCGCCAGTAGCTTGGGCTCTTCGGGATGATGCTGCCGAACTGGGCCTGCGTCACTTCGTAGATTCCGATGTAAAACGGCTTCACGATCACGATGCGTTCCGGCGGTGGTTCGTTGGAGCGGCGCCCCAGCTCCTCCTTGGGTGAACCGCGCATGAAAGCACCGGCATCGATCCGCAGCAGACGCACGCTGGTGGATGCATTGAGGGGCAGGTCGATGGCGGGCGGAAGCTTGGCGGGGTCGACGATGGCATCGTCGGTCAAGGCGTAGCTGAATGTGGTGAGGGCGCGCCATTGTCCGGGCGTGAGGGTTTTCTCCTCCACCAACCGCCCGGCGAGGGACTTTTCCCCGTTCCCTTTTTCTCCGGCGAGCGCATTGCGCAGCCACTGTCCTTCCGCAAGGACAACCGTCCCGGCCGCAATGAGCGGCTTGACCTTCTCCTGCCAGGGATCGCTCTTCTCATGCGGATACAGCTCCGTCAGGGTGCGCCACTCGTCGGAAGTGAGTGCTTTCCCTTCCACCAGCCGCCGGGCGAGCAGTGTCTCGGCCTCGCCTTTGGTCCCGGCCAGCGCACCGTGCAGCCAGCCAAATTCCTTTTCGCGAATGATGTTCGCGGTCAGCAACGGCCGGAGTTTCGTCACGACCTCATCGCCCGGCGCGACCAATTCGGTGTAGCTCCGCCATTCGTCAGGAGAGAGCGAGTGCTCAATCGCCAGGCGCGTTGCCAGGGCTTTTTCCCGGTCCCCCTGCCGTCCTCGCAACGCGTCGTTTACGATCGCGCCTTCCTCGCCGGTGATTTTGCCCGAGTCGACGAGATCCCCCACAGGCGTCTTGACTGCATTGACACTGACTCCGGGGACGGACATCGCGGGAGAGGCCGCGGCGGTCGCCGCCGACTGCTCGGGCGGAGAAACCGATGCCTGCGTGGGTGCGGTTGGTGAGGGCTTGCCCGGCGCAGACGCGGCCTGCGGCAGCGGCTTGGGGGCCGCGGGCGGCGACTGTCTCAACTTCCAATAGGCCGCGCCACCGGCGCCTGCCAATAATAGAACGGCCGCCGCCACCGCCCATTTGATTCCCGTCCGCCGTGCGCCGCCGCCCGCCGGGACCAGTGGTTTGCCTTCGAGCATTTCGCGGAGGGCTTTCGCGGTGGGCGGGCGCATTGCCGGGTCCTTGGCCAGGCAGGCCGCCACGGTTCTCTCCCATGCGGGCGGGATCGGCTGGCCGGTGCGCACGAGTTCCTGGCGCTGTGCGGTCATGTTCGACGGCACCTTGGCAAGCGTCTGCTCGCGAATGGCTCCGCGGAAAAACGGCGGATCGCCCGTCAGCAGGTCATAGATGGTGGCGCCGATGCTGTAGATGTCATCAAACGGCGCCGCCTTTTCGCCCATCATCTGTTGCGGGCTCATGTAGGGCGGCGTGCCCGCGCTGTTCCGGGTCACCCGGTTGACCGTGTCCGCCACCGTGCGCCCGATGCCGAAATCGCCCACCTTCAGTTCGCCGCGTTCGTTGACCATCAGGTTGGCCGGCTTGATGTCGCGGTGCACGACCTTCTGCTGGTGGGCATAGTGCATGGCGTCGCACAGCTGCCAGACCCACTGCTGGATATCCGCGACTTCGAAGAACCGTCCCGGTCGCTGCGCCTTCAGCTTGTGCAGGTTGGTGCCGTTGACGTACTCCATCGAGATGGCCGACGTGCGCCCGTTGGTGACGAAATCGAACGTCTTGATGATGTTGGGATGCGCCAGATCGCGGTTGATGATCACCTCGCCCTTGAGCTCCTTCAACGCATCGGCCTCGCTCGTCATCTCCTCGCGCAAGAACTTGAGCGCGACCCGGGAGTTCAGCTCCTGGTCGAGCGCCAGCCAGACCACGCCCATCCCGCCCTTGCCCAGCTCGGACAGCAGCTCGTAGCGGCCGAACACAACCTCCTTAGCCGGCGTGCGCACGGTTTCGCTGTCGTCCGCTGACTCCCGTTGATTTGCCTTGTTGTCGTCCATGCTCGGGCAGGGCCTGGTGCCGCCGTACGAGGCAGTGTGGGATGTCCGCCATGGGCGGCGCAAGCCGGCTTTTGGGCCGGGACCATCCCGCCGCTTCTTTTCCGTTGCGCCAACCAGTCGTATTCCGGCATGTTCCCCGCTAAGGACGAGACCCCATGAGCGCCTGGATCGAGAAAAGCGATGGCCGTCGTGTTGCCATTGAAACCAACTGTTACTTCGGGCGGGCCCATGCGAACACCGTGCCGCTGCAATCACCGGGCGCCTCCCGGCGGCACGCGCACCTACATGCCCAGCGGGCCGAGGGCGGCACCGAATACTGGATCGCCGACCTCGGCAGCACCAACGGCACGCTGCGCAACGGCAAACGCGTCACCATCCCCTGCCGGCTCAAGGACGGCGACGTCATCACCATCATGGACGAAGGTTTTGTCTTTCGGACGGCGGAGGAAGCCGCCAACGCCAGCCTCGACACGACTGCGCCGCCCACCGAGCTGGTGCGTGCCAACCAGCAATGCTGGCTGCTCATGGTGGACATCAAGCGCTACACCAATCTCAGCCGCCAGCTGGACACCGACACCCTCGGTCTCAAAGTCGGCACCTGGCTGCGCCAGTGCCGCGACGCCATCGAGGCCGCCGGGGGCGTGGTCGACAAGTTCCTGGGCGATGCGATCTTTGCCTACTGGAAACACAGCCCGGAGGCGCCGGACTTGGTCGCCGGCACGCTCCGGCAGCTGGTCCAGTTGCAGCGCCTGCGCGCTCCCGATTTTCGCATCGTCCTGCATTTCGCGCCCGTGACGCTGGAGGGCGGCGCCGGCGGCGCCAACAACCTCTCCGGTCCCGAGGTCATCTACGTCTTTCGCCTCGAAAAAGTCTGCTCAGGACTCCTGTCCGACTCGATTGTCAGCGAGGCCGCGCACGCCAGCCTGCCCGCCGCGTGCGCCTGTGCGCCGCTCGGCGAACATCCGCTCGACGGCTTCCCCGGCGTGCATGCGGTGCACCGGCTGGCCGACTGACCTCCCCCGTTTCAGGGCGCGGCGGAGGACGGCGGCGTGGCGCTGATCAACTGGATTGCCTCAATCGGGGTGGTGGTGAAGGTCCGGCGATCGTGATCGAGGGTGAACTCGAGGCCTCCCCCACAGAAAAGATGCCCGGGTTTGATCATGCGCGACCGGCCGAAGACACATCCCTGGATCCGCACCTTGCCGCGCGGGCGGTCGCGCCGGTCGGTGGTCAACCGGGCGGTATGCAGGCCCGTCATCAAAAACAGGTAGTGGGTGTGACGGGTGCGCACGAGCAGACGGTCGCCCGCCCGGAGCTGATCGAGACTGAGCTCATCGCCGATCCATTTTCCGGCGGCTCGGAGGAAGGCAACGATGTCGGGAATGACGGGGCGACCCATGCGGGGAGGATTAGACAGCGACGGCAGATTGGGGGTTCATCTCAATTGGCCGGGAATCAGCCATGGAGGAGCCGGTGCTGCTAGACCAATCTGGCTGGGGCGGCGCCGGCAAACGGCGGTCCCTCAACGAGGGCGATTACTGCGGTGATGTTGTCGCGCCCGGAGGTTTGTTTGGCGCTGGCGACCAGTTGGTGCACGGCGGGCCGCACCTCGGCCGGGCGGCGCACGGCGGTGAGGATCCGCCTGATCTCGTGGTCCCATAGTCCATCGCTCAAGCCGTCGGAACAAACCAGGTACACATCGCCGGGCTGTAGCTTCTCGACGCCGACATCGGGTTGAAAGGTGGCGACAGGGTCGCCGAGACTTTGGTCGATCTGGTTGCGCAGCGGATGCCGGCGGGCCTCCGCTTCGGTGATCTCACCCCGCTGGCGCATCCGGCCCACCGGCGAGTGATCGCGGCTGATCTGCCGCAACCAGCCCTGGCGGCAGACATAGATGCGACTGTCGCCCGCCTGGCCCCAGCAGGCGGCTCCCTCGCCGGCAAAGCAGAGCAGCGAAAGCGTGGCTCCCATGCCCTCAAACCCGGATTCGGTGGCCTTGGCCGCGATGGCTGCATTGGCGTTGCACAGGACGGCGCGAATGGTCTCACAAGCGGAAGCGGACTCCTGCAAGGCACCGGGCTCACGACCGAGTTTGCCTGCAATCAAGTTGATCGCCATCCGGCTGGCCACCTCGCCCGCATTGGCTCCGCCCACGCCATCGCTCACGAGAAGGAGCCCGGGGGCGCCGGGCGTGGTCAGATGTAGCGGCTCGGCGCCGGCTTCCATGAAGACATGCCCGCCGCCCAATTGCCCGGCCCACCAGGCATCTTCATTGTTGAGACGGGAGTTCCCGATGTCCGTGAGGCCATCGATATGCAGTGAGGTCGGGAAATCCATCGTACGGGCTGAGAACGGCTGTGGCCCCAAAGCCGGGCCGCCCCGGGTCTGGCGCTATATGCCCGTTTCGGACCGGGAAAGTAAAGCCCGCAGTCGACCCTCGGATCGGCGGAGCGGAACCCCGCGCGAAGTTTCCACCTCGTGCACGGCAGGCGCCACCGCCGTGTCGGACATGATGATGACGTTGCCGCACCGACATGGGTCTTGCCTCGTCGGGCGGTCAGCGACTAACAATGTCCTCCAACCCCTCCTCGCCCATGATGCCTGCCCTTTGTTCCGCCCAGTCCACCCGTCATCAAATCACCGCGGTCGCCGGCCTGGCAGCGGTTGTCATCGTCCTCCTCGGTGGCTGTGCCACCCCCCTTCAGGTGACCTCGAACCCGCCCGGCGCGACGGCGTTCGTGAACAATCAGAATATCGGCGTGACCCCGACGCAGGTGACCTTGGACGGGAAGAAGCCGGTGCCGGTTGAATTCCGGCTGGAGGGTTACTTCCCCGAGTCGTTTGTCTACCAGCCCGATCCGGATCAGCACGCCATATCCGCCCGACTGGAACCGAAGACCCTGAGCAAGACTTACGACATCACTTCCAGTCCCGACGGAGCCGCCCTGACGCTCGAGGAACGACCGGTGGGCACCACACCGGCCAGTGGACTGCCGGTGACTTACACGCGCGAGAATAAAACCAGTGCGTGGCAGGAGCAGACGCTGGTGGTCTCCAAACCGAACTATCAGAGTGAAAAGGTGGTGTTGGATTCGGCCAGGGCGTCCGTGCCGAAGATCGAGCTGACCCTGCTGCGGGAAGACCGGGTTTACGCCATCGCAGCCACGACGGCGGACGGCGCCGAACTCAATGCGGATGTGACTCTCAACGGCACGGGGGTGGGCCAGACTCCGCTCAAGCTGCCGATCACCTTCCAACGGCCGAACAAATCGGCCGCCTGGCCGAGATTCAACCTGTCGGTGGAGATTCCCGCCAAATACAAGCCCGCTGTCACAGTGATCGACTTTGCCCGCGGCACGGTGATCGCGCTGAAGCTGCAACCCATCATCGAGATCGCCACCACTCTCACCTGTCCCGCGCTCATCATGACGCCCACCGGGGTCGTCTTCAAGGCCCAGCAAAACACCGCCCTCGGCATCCTCAGCACGCGCGAGTCCGCTGAAATCGTCACCAATCTCAAGCCGGTGACCAATTTCGGCCGCAAGGACCAGAAGGAGGCGGCCGCCACCCGCGCAGAATCGATCAACTCATTCTGTGTGACGCCCGACGGGCAGCATGTGATCTTCGGACTCACCGAGCACGACGAACAGGGCAGCCTTTATTCCAACCTCTTCATCAAACAGGCCGACGATGCCGCCAGCGGCGTGGCGCGGCTCACCCAGGGCAGCCGCTACTGGGATACCCTGCCCGACATCGCCAACGATGGCAGCAACTACCTGGTGTTTGCGTCCAACCGGAGCGACCGGAACAAGCCCGACATCTTCCGCGTAAGTCTCGTCGACAACCGGCTCTCCGGGGGTATTTCGCGGCTGACCAATGACACCCGCTTCAATTTCGCCCCCACCTATGGCGACAGCAACCGGCAGCTGTTCTATCTGTCCACGGAGCCCAATTTCCCCCTGGCGGAATCCCAGGTCAGCAACATCCGGTTCGACGGATCGCTGCCGACGCAGCTGCCGATCAGCGCCAGCGAGATCAACAACACTTTTGCGGAAAAAGTCTTCTTCGTGAAGCTGGATGAGGACACCAGGCAAAAGCAGATCTTTTCGATCACCGCGGACGGCAAGCTGGAGACGGCCCTGATCAACCAGGAGGATTTCCGGAAGAGCAATTGCTTCAACCCGGCGGTCAGCCCGGATGGCGCCCGGGTGTTGTTTGTCTCCGACCACGGCGTGGATGAGCAGGGCCGGCACAACAACGACATTTATCTGATCAACGCGGACGGAACGAACCTGCAGCGCCTGACGCAGAACGGCTCCGACGACATCATGCCGGCCTGGTCGCCGTCGGAGGAGGGCGTGATCTTCTTCCTCTCCAACCGCGGCGGCGCCTACAACATCTGGCGCCTGAAGCTGAGCGGCGGCTCCAAGTGAAGGCCCGCCGCGCCGGCCTCCCCTTTCCCCGGGCTGGCGCCGAGATTCACCCATGGCTGGCAGACTCGCCCAACTCCTCGACCCCGGCGCGCATCACGCTCCACAAGCGGAGCACGGAGCACATCGCGGCCCTGCACGAGGTCGCCGGTCTGCTCGCCGATCATCCCGACGTGATCGATTTTGAGGGTTTCTACGGCGAGATCCTGGCCCGTGACCGCCTCGACACCACCTGCCTCGGCAACGGCATCGCCCTGCCCCATGCGCGCACCGAGCATGTCGGGAAGATCGTGATGGCCGTCGGCCGCAGCGACCAGGGCGTGTTTTTCGAGAACGGCAACCAGACCGTGCAGCTCATGTTCATGCTGGGCACGCCCCGGTCGGACCCCGGCGGGTATCTGCAAATCGTCGGCCTGCTCTGTCGCATCTTCAAGGATCCGGTCAACCGGTCGACGCTCCTGAGCGCCGCCACGCCGGAGGAGTTCACCCGGATTGTGCTGGCCGCCGAGGCGCGGCTGCTGGCGCCGGCGTAAACCGGCGGCGCAGCCCTGCTTCAGGCCGCCGGCGCTTCGCGCTTGGCCGCTGCCGTCTGCCTCGCGCGGTCTGTTACTGAATCTTCGCCGCCTCGGCTTCGAGCTGCGACACCAGTTCGTCCATCTGGTCGACCACCGCCTGCACGGTCGCGCGCTGCGTCAGGTCGACGCCGGCCTTCTTCAGCAGCGCCATCGGATAATCGCTGCCGCCGCTCTTGAGCAGATTGAGGTAACGTTCCGTCACCGCCGCGCGCTCCGCCGCGGTGCCGGTGTTCATCGCCTTGTAGAGCTGCGCCGACGAGGCGAAGCAGGTGGCGTACTGGTAGACATAGTAGGGCGTGTTGTAGAAGGGCGGGATGCGCGCCCACGTGTAGCGGTAAAGCTCATCCTGGCTGATGGCGTCGCCGTAGTAGTCGTGCAGCAACCGGCCGTAGATGTCCTTGAGCGCGTCGGCGGTGATGGGCTGGCCCTGCTCGGCCAGGCGATGGGCCTCGAGCTCGAAATTGGCGAAGAGTACCTGCGCGTAGAACGTGCCCACGATGTTGTCGACGGCGTGCTGGACGAGCACGAAGCGCTCCTTCGGGTCGGTGGTGGTCTCGAGGAGCTTCTTCAACATCAGCCGTTCGTTCATCGTTGAGGCCACCTCGGCCACGAAGATCGTGTAATTGGCCGTGACGTAGGGCTGCGTCTCAAAGGCGAGGATCGTGTGCAGGGAGTGGCCGGCCTCGTGCGCGAGCGCGAAGACGGCATCCAGCGTGTCGTTGTAGTTCATCAGCATGAACGCACCGGCGCCGTAGACAGGAGCGGTGTAGGCCCCGCTGGTCTTGCCTTCGTTCTCGTAGACATCGACCCGTCCGCCGGAGAGGAGCTGCTTCATCTTCCCCTGATAGTCGGCACCGAGCGGCGCCACTGACGCGATCACGGCCTCCTTCGCCTCCTCGTAGGGATACTGCTTCCCGACCTTGTAGATCGGGACGGTGTTGTCGTAGAGGTGATAGGTTTCCAGGCTGAGCAGCCGTTTGCGCAGGCGCAGGTAGCGCTGCAACGGCGCGGTGCCCTGGCGCGTGGTCGTCACCAGCGTTTCCACGACGGCGGTGGGGATGTTGTTGCCATCGAGCGCCGCCTCGAGCGTGTCCGGATAGTTGCGCGCCTGAGTCAGGAACCAGTCGCGCTGGAGCACACCGTTGTAGAGCGCCGCATACGTGTTGCCCGTGGACGCGTAGGTCTTCAGGTAGGCCTCGAAGGACTTTGTCCGGTCGGCCTGGTTGTAATTGGTGGCGAGGACCGCCTGATAGGCGCCCGGGGTGAGCGTCACGTCCTTGCCGTCCGCCAGGGTGACCTTGGGAAACTTGATGTCCGAGGTGGACAGCTCCTGGAAGGCCGTGCGCGGGGTCTCGTTGGCGCGGGTGCTGTAGGAAAGCAGCCGCTCGCCTTTCTCGTCGAGGACGTGCTTCTGCAGGCGGTAGTTGTCGAGGATGGTGAAGCGATAGATGCCGAGGTCGGGTGTCTGCGCGATCCACTGCTCCATGGTCGCCTGCGGAATGGTCAGCAGCTCCGGGGTGAACCACGCCGTGGCGGTGCCGAATTTGGCGAGCAGCGCCTGGACGCGCTGGAACCGGGCGCTGATCTCCTGGTTGCGCGTGTCGAGGTCGCGCTGCAACTGCGGGTAGCTGTAGACCTTGTCCTCCAGCATGCCGACCTCGTCATAAAGCCGGTACGCATGCAGCACGGCCTGCGACCCCCCGGCCAGCGTGCCCTTGAGGGCGGCAAACTCGGCCATTTTCGCATCGAGCGCCTTCATGCCCGCCTCCCAGGCGTCCCAGTTGGGGAAGATGGGGCCGAGATCCCATTTGTACTGGGCCGGGATTTCGGCGCGGATGTGGGACGTGGGTTTGGCGGCCAGGGCGATGGTGGACATGAGGGCGATGAGGGCCGCGGCGGTGCAGCCGCGCCGGACGAAGCGAGGGAGTGGTTCGTGCATGAGGGCGAAAGATGGCGGTTTTCCCGCCGGCGTCCAGCCGCCGATGACGAATGGCCTGCCGGCGTGACGGCCGGTCGGCGGCACCGTCAGGCACGCGGCCGCTTGACTGCGGCTCCTTTCTGCTGACTGCTATCTCCGATGATTCGCGCCCTCGTTTTCGACTTCGACGGACTCATCATCGATACCGAGACGCCGCTCATCGACGCCTGGGCGGCGATCCACGAGCGCGCCGGCCGCGTCTATTCGCGCGCCGACGCCCACCGGCTCGTGGGCCATGTGGAGTTCGACTTCGATCCTTGGGCGGCGTTTGGCCCCGGCGCCGACCGCGCGGCGCTCGAGACCGAGCACCGGCGCCTCTCGCGCGAGCTGACGGCGCGCCAGCCCATCCTGCCCGGCGTGCTCTCCGGCCTGCGGGAAGCCCGCGCCCGCGGCCTGAAGCTCGCGGTGGCGTCCAACTCCAGCCACGAGCATGTCGACCGGCACCTCACCCGGCTCGGCCTGCGCCCGCTCTTCGACCTCGCCTGCTGCCGCGAGGACGTCGCCGCGGGCAAGCCGGCCCCCGACCTTTATCACCTGGTCATCCGCCGCCTCGGCCTAGTGCCGCCCGAGGCCATCGCCTTCGAGGATTCGACCGCCGGCACGCTCGCCGCCCGGGCCGCCGGCCTCTGGACGGTCGCCGTGCCCAATCCCTCCACGCATCATCACGATTTCTCCGCCGCCCACCTTGTGCTGCCGTCGCTGGCGGACATGCCGTTGGCGCAGCTGCTCGCCCGCTTCGCCGGCCCGGAAAACAGCGCAGGAAACTCCGCCCGCGGCTAGAATAAATTCCCCTGCCGCAGCGCGTCGCGCTTTTCCGGGTTGAGCGTGCTCATCCCGAGCAGCCAGGCCATCGACTTGTCCGCCGCCACCGGCTCAGCCGCCAGCCGGGCTAGCAGCAGCGCCCCGGCCAGCGCGTCATAGAGGGCCGCGTGATAACGCCGCCGCGCCGCAGGGCAATGCGTCGCCGCCAGCGCGTCGAGCGGCGCCTGCAGTCCGCAGGCACTAACGAGGTCCCCGAGCCGCCCGGACGGCAGCTGCGGATGGAACTGCGCGTAGAGCCGGCCGGTGTCGATCCACGGTCCCCACTCGGCCGCGCGCCCGCCGGGCCGCGCGAAATCGGGCGAGGTGCGCGGATAGGGCCAGACCGACTTGAGCAGCGAGTTCTCGGTGTGCGCGTAGTGCGCCGCAAACGGCCCGCGCTCGCGGAGCCCGGCGAAATACTCCCAGTCGCCCGCCAGCGGCGCCTGCGCCGCCACGTCGGCCTCGTGCAGCCCGTGCACAGCCGCGTCCTCCGGGCGCACGCGTCCCGTCGCGCGGCAGAGGCGGGTCTTGGTTTCGACGATCCGGACGCCGTGCAAGGTGACGACACCATATTCGAGGATGCCCGAGGCGAGGCTACCCTCAAAATCGATGAAGAAGACCGGCTGCTCGATCCAGCGCATGATGGAGTTATGGCCCACGGAATACACGGATGGCACGGAAAATTTGCGACTGGAATTCCCGCGCTTTTTCAGTGTATTCCGTGTGCTCCGTGGGCAAGCTATGGATGTGAATCTGGACCTCTATCGCGCCTTTGTGATCGAGCTCGCCGAAAAGAGCGGCGATTTCATCCGCCCGTACTTCGCCGCGCCCGATCTCGCGGTCGAAACCAAGTCCGACCGGACGCCGGTGACCGCCGCCGACCGCGGCGCCGAGGAGCTGATGCGCCGGATGATCCGCGCGCGCTTTCCCGGCCATGGCATCCTCGGCGAGGAATTCGGGCCGGAGAACACGGATGCGGAATTTGTGTGGGTGCTGGATCCCATCGACGGCACCCGGGCCTTCGCCGCCGCCACGCCGCTGTTCGGCACGCTCATCGCGCTGCTGCATGGCGGCCAGCCGGTGCTCGGCGCGATCCACCAGCCCGTCCTGCGGCAACTGGTGGTCGGCGACGGCCGCCAGACGACGCTCAACGGCCGGCCGGTGCGGGTCCGCGCCACGACGCGCCTCGAGGAGGCCACGCTGCTCTGCAGCGACGTGCTCACACCTACCCGCCACCAGAACGGCAGGGCCTTCGCTGCGCTCGGCCAGCGGGTGAAGCAGCTCCGCACCTGGGGCGACTGCTACGGCTACCTGCTTGTCGCCACCGGCTGGGCCGACATCATGTGCGATCCCATCATGAACCCGTGGGACGTCGCCGCGCTCATCCCGGTGATCCGCGGTGCCGGCGGTATCATCACCGACTGGCAGGGACGCGATCCGGTGAACGCCGCCTCCATCGTGGCGGCCACGCCCGGACTGCATCCGCAGGTGATCGCCGCTTTGAATCCTTGAGGTCACCGCCACTGCGGGGCCCGCCCTCCGGCCGTCAGGCCGGCCCCGTTTGTAACGTATTACGTTACAAACCGTCCGTCCCCAGTCTCGTCACCGATCAGGTCACGCACACCGAGCGTGGCGGGGTAGGCGCGCAGAAAAACTGGTCAGCGCCGCTGCTTTGCCTTCGGCGTCCATTCCGCCGTGATCACGGAGGTGAAACCGCCGCGGGCCTTCCAGTCGGAGATGATCGCGAGGCGGCGGGGCCTGAGCCGCGCGCCGAGGTCGTCGCAGATGCGGTTGGTGACGGCCTCGAAGAAAATCCCCTCGTTGCGGTAGGCGTGGAAGTATTGCTTCAGCGACTTCAATTCTACGCACACCCGGTCCGCCACGTAGCGCACCGTGATCGTCGCGAAGTCTGGGTGCCCTGTGATCGGGCACAGCGACGTGAACTCGTGGTGCGTGTGCTCGATGACGTAGTCGCGACCGGGCTGCGGATTGGGGAATGTCTGGAGAATCTTCGGATCGGCCATGGATGGAAGGCTTAAGGCGTCAGGCGTCAGGCGTCAGGCTAGAAATATTTCCCTTCCTCTCGTCTCAGCCCAGTGCGCAACGCGCGCTACATCGCCGTTTCGTTGAAGCGCTGCTCGCGGATGACGGTGATCTTGATCGTGCTCGGGTACTGCAGTTCCTCCTCGATCCGGCGGCGCAGCTGCTTCGCCAGCTCCCGGGCCTGTTCGTCGGTGACGGTCTGCGGGTTGACGACCACGCGCACCTCGCGGCCGGCCTGGATGGCGTAGGCCTGCTGCACGCCCTCCATGGACAGCGCCAGCTTCTCCAGCCGCTCGAGCCGCTGGACGTAGCCGGTCATCGACTCCGCCCGCGCGCCCGGCCGCACCGCCGAGATGGTGTCGGCCAGGATGACCAGCCCCGCATAAACCGTCTCGGCCTTCACCTCCTCATGGTGCGCGGCGATGGCGTTGACGACGATGGGGGTCTCGCCGTGGCGTTTCACGAACTCGGCGCCGATGATGGCGTGGCTGCCCTGGTATTCGGCGTCGACGGCCTTGCCGATGTCGTGCAGCAGACCGGCGCGCTTGGCCACCTGCGGGTCGAGGCCGATCTCCGAGGCCAGCATTGAACAGAGAAAGCCGACCTCGACGGAGTGGTCGAGGACGTTCTGGGTGTAGGAGAACCGGAACTTGAGCTTGCCGAGCAGGTTGATGATCTCCGGATGGAGGCCGTTGACCTGCAGCCGCTGCACGGCCTCCTCGCCGGCCTGCATGACGTTGAGGCGGATCTCCTCCTTGGCGCGCGTCACGAACTCCTCGATGCTCGCCGGATGGATGCGTCCGTCCTTGA
The DNA here is from genome assembly GCA_903940425.1 of uncultured Opitutia bacterium. Lineage (GTDB taxonomy): Bacteria > Verrucomicrobiota > Verrucomicrobiia > Opitutales > Opitutaceae > Fen-1467. Next base: position 17,280 of record CAJAKX010000181.1, read on the forward strand.
TCAGGCCCTCCAGCGCCTGCTTGGCGATCTCGCGCCGCACGGGGTCAAACGAGGAAATCAGCACCATCTGGGGCGACTCGTCGATCAGCAGTGTGACGCCGGTCGCGGCCTCGAACGCCTTGATGTTGCGTCCTTCGCGGCCGATGATGCGGCCCTTCATCTCCTCGCCGGGCAGCTGGACGATGGTGGCGGTGATGTCGTTGTTCGGCCGGCCCGCCAGCCGCTGCATGGCGGCCACGAGGATGCGTTGCGCCTCGCTCTGCAGCTCCTGCTCGGATTTCTCGAGCCGCTCGCGGCGGAGCGCCCGCAGTTCGTCCTGGCACTCGAGCAGCACCTCTTCGCGGAGCGCCTGCTTGATCTCGCCGGCGTCCATATGCGCGACGCCCTCGAGCCGCTGGCGCAGACCCTTGGAAAGATCGCGGATGGCGTCGCGGGCCTGCTTGACGGCGGCGGTTTCGCGCGCGAGGCGCTCCTGCTTCTGTTCGAGCTGATAGTCGAGGAGGGCGAGCGACTCCTCGTGGGAGCGGATCTCGCGCAGCTTCACCTCGACCTCGATCTCCCGCCGGTCGAAGTCACGGTTCATCTCCGCGCGCTTGGCCTGGATCTCCTCCTCGACCTTGCTTTTCAACTCCTGCGCGCCGACCGCGGCCTCACGCCGGGCCACCTCGAGCAGCTGGGAGGCATTCTGCTGCGCCATGCGGCGCGTGTGGCGCGTGACGATCCAGACAATCAGAAAACCCACGCCTGTGCCGGCAATGCCCGCGATCGCGAGGGAGAAAAAAAACGGCTCGCTCTGCAGAATCAGCAAGACGAAGTCGGCTGCGCTTCCTGATTTCAAGGCCTGCCAAACTAGATGCCGAGGCGGAAAGATCAATCCCGTTCCCTCGGCCCGGCCGGCGGGCGGCGGCTGTAAAAATCACCGCCTCCGCTCGACCGGACACGCGCGCTGGCTGGCGCCCGCCCATCGGATCGTGGGGCAGTTTGCTTGAATCGAGCGGTAACTGTAGGTCGGGGTTTATCCCCGACAGAGTGACGTCGATGGTTTCGGTGTCGGGTATAAAGCCCAACCCACACAAACAGACCCACTACCGCCCATTCTTGGGTGCCTGTCCTGCGAAGCCCTCCCGGGCTCCGCAGCCTCGGCGAAGGCAGCGGCGAAGCAGGATCGACTTTCGGCGGCCGACCTTCGACAGTAGCGCCGGCGTGCAACTGCGCGAACCCTTCGATTTTCTGAGCGTCTTCAAGACCAGCACGCGCGAGCGCTATGACTGGATCAATCCGCTCGCGTTGCTGGGGCTGGGCACCATCGGCGTCTTTTTCATCTACAGCGCGCAGCTGGCCACCGGCAAGGGCCAGTGGATGCTGCAGATCGTCTGGCTGGCGGCCGGCGTCCTGTGCTACGGCGCGGTCGCGCTCATCGACTACAAACTCTGGCTCAAATACGCGCACTGGGTTTACGTGGTGTGCCTGGCCCCCTTCCTGTTGCTGTGGACGCCGCTGGGGGTGACGCGCCTGGGTGCCACGCGCTGGATCGACTTCGGCCCGTTTTCGATCCAACCCTCTGAAATAGCGAAGCTTGGCGTGCTGGTCATGTCCGCCAGCCTGCTCACGCGTGCGGAGATCGGCTCCATCCGAGAATCGCTGAAAGTCCTTGGGAAATTGGCTCTTGCGGCAGGCTTGCCCATCTTGTTGATTCTGCTGCAACCCGACCTCGGGTCAGCCCTCGTCATCCCGCCCATGATTTTCGCCCTGCTGTATGTGTCTAACTTTTCGCAGCGCTTTTTTGCGGCGGCGCTGGGGGCTTTCGTGCTCCTGATGGGCGTGGTGGCCGTGGACACCTACCGCTACCTGCACTTTCTGGAGGTGAACAACCTCTCGCCCTCGACCGACAAGGGCGCCTACGAACCGCACAGCCTGCTGCCGCTGCACGATTACCAGCGCAACCGCCTGCTGGCGTTCATCGCGCCCGAACGCATCGACCCGATGGGGATCAGCTGGAATCTCAACCAGTCGCTCATCTCGGTCGGCTCCGGCGGCTTCGCCGGCAAGGGCTGGACGGAGGGCACGCAGGCCAAGCTCGGCTACCTGCCGCGCGCGGTCGCCCACAACGATTTCATCTTCTCGGTCCTCGCCGAGGAGAAAGGTTTCCTGGGAAGCATCTCGGTGCTCGGCCTTTTTGGCGTGGTGCTTTGGAACGGCGTACGCATCGCGGGCCTCGCCCGCGACCGCTTCGGCACACTGCTCGCCCTCGGCGTGACGGTGCTGTTCGCGGTCCACGTATTCGTTAACATCGCCATGACCATCGGGCTGGTGCCGATCACAGGCATACCGCTTCCCTTCCTCAGCTACGGTGGCTCCTTTGTGCTCAGTTGCTGTGTGTTGCAAGGACTGGTCCAAAGCGTCTATCGGTTCCGAAAGGAGTTCTGACCATCATGCGTCCCTCCTCACCCGATAACGACCGCTTTGCCGGAATCTCCTGCGCACCGCCATCCGCCCAAAGGCGCGCCGTCCCAACCCACGACGACCACGCCCGCCATGAGCAATCAGCCCCCCTCCAACGTCCCGCCCCAGGACGTTTCCAACCAGTACGACCAGGAACTGGCCAGCCCCCCGGCGCGCCAGTCGCGCGAGCCGGTTAATCCCTCCGCCCTGCGCAACGAAGCCCAGGAACGTTCCACGCAACGTCCCATCCTGCAGAAGATCCTCAGCCTTTTCCAGAAGGAGAAGGCCGACTTCCGCGAGCTCATCATCAATTCCGAGCCGCTCGAGAAGCGCGTCGCCCTCCTCGTCGACGGCATCCTCGATAAGTTCGAGATCGAGCGCGAGTCCGACAACCGCATGGTTGGCGGCATCTTCAAGGGAAGGATCAAGAACCTCGACGCCGGCCTGAAGGCCGCCTTTGTCGACATCGGTTACAGCAAGAACGCCTTCCTCCACTACTGGGACATGCTCCCGGCGGCGGCCGATTCGTCCGTCGAGGTCGTGCGCGTCAACCGCAAGAAGAGCGCCGCCCCGCGCGCCGCCGAGCCCACAGTCAAGGACATCCCCGGACTTTATCCGCCCGGCACCGACATCGTCATCCAGGTGACCAAGGGTCCGATCGGCAGCAAGGGGCCGCGCACCACCACCAACCTCGCCCTGCCCGGCCGCTACCTCGTGCTGATGCCCTACTCCGACCAGTGCGGCATCTCGCGCAAGATCGAGGACTCCCGGGAGCGCCAGCGCCTCCGGCAGCTCCTCAACGAGCTTACCATCCCCGAGGGCATGGGCGTCATCGTCCGCACCGCCGGCGAGGGCAAGAAGCCCCGTTACTTCGTCCGCGACCTCCACCTCCTGCTCCGGACGTGGGACGAGATCCAGCACAAGGTGCAGACGGAGAAGTCCCCCTGCGGCCTCTACATGGAGCCCGACATCGTCGAGCGCACCGTGCGCGACTTCCTCACCGAGGAGATCGACCGCGTGCTCATCGACAGCCCGCTGGACTACGAGCGCGTGCTCGAGATGGTCGGCCAGATCTCCAAGCGCTCCCGCTCCAAGATCGTGCACTACAAGGACAGCATCCCCATCTTCGAGCGGTTCAACATCGAGCGCCAGATCGAGCAGACCTTCCAGCGCCGCGTCATCCTCCCCTCCGGCGGGGAGATCGTGATCGACGAAACGGAGGCCCTCATCGCGATCGACGTCAACACCGGCTCGCACAAGGCCCGGCCCGGCGACGAGAAGAACACCATCTTTCAGGTCAACCTCGAGGCGGTGCAGGAGATTTCCCGCCAGATCCGCCTGCGCAACATCGGCGGGCTCATCATCATCGACTTCATCGACATGAAGGAGCGCCGGCATCGCAACCAGGTGTACGACTCCATGCTGCGCGCGATGTCGGAGGACAAGGCCAAGACGCACATCCTGCCCATCTCGCTGCTCGGCATCATGCAGATGACGCGCCAGCGCCAGCAGGAGTCGCTCGCCTCCAATCTCTACACCAACTGCCCCTACTGCCACGGCCGCGGCATCGTCAAGAGCGCCACGACCATGTCGGTCGAGCTGCAGCGCAAGCTCTCCTCGATCGTCCGCCGTCTGCACGCGCGCAACGACGGCAAGGAGTACGCCCTGCGCGTGCTGGTGCACCCGAGCATCCTCGAGCGTCTGCGCAGCGAGGATGCCGACCTGCTGGTGCGCATGGAGCAGAACTACGGGGTGAAGCTGGCCTTCCGCGCCGATCCCAACTACCACGTCGAGAACTCGAAGATCATCAACGCCGTCACCGGCGAAGAGTACCGCTGACATCGAGACCACAGTCGACTACTCCACCCTTTCCCCGCCCAAGCCGTCAACCGCGGGGGCGGACCATGGGCCCAAGGCCCACGGAATGACTAGAGGCGGCTGCGCAAATCGCCGGGCAACAAATCCAGAGCAAGCTTGCGCAGCCGTTGGTCCGCAATCGCCATATCAAAAGCCTTGCCCAACACCTGCAGGCGGTAAAGCGAACCGGTCGTGAGCCAGCGCAATTTTGCCTCATCAACCTCCGCCAGACAGCGGCGCACCTGGTCGCGAGCCAGCTCCATATGCTTTCCGCGCGCCAGCACGATGGCCAGGCTGACCCGCCGGTCCCACGGCATAACGCGATCGGCTCCACTGGAAAGGCGCCGCTGCAGTAGTTCCACGGTGCTGGCAAAGCCGGCCGTATCACCACGGGCGACCGCAACCTGGGCCCGGGCCGCCAAGGCGCCGAGATCGGCCGGATAGCGCCGCAGCGCCTGACCCGCCAA
>CAJAKX010000182.1 GCA_903940425.1 uncultured Opitutia bacterium
CGATCCGGACCGCAACTGGTGGGTCGACCGGGACTCGAACCCGGAACCAACGACTTAAAAGGACGCTGCTCTACCATTGAGCTATCGACCCCCAGACGAAAACGGACGGACTAGTTCTCCGCTCCGTACAGGCAAGGATAAATTGCAAGTTTGGCGGGCGGCGTGCAAGCGAAGTTTTCCGGACGCGCTGATGACAACATCCGCAAGGCTAACAAGTTGGAACCCGGGATCACGCTCGTGTGTTATATAGCGTCTATGGAATTGCCGGGGCCGCCTTGACCCCCTCGCGAATCCTGCCATATCGCCATCACCTTGCCGCCGGAGGCCAAAAAATTGGGAACAATTAAGAAATACGCCCATCAGAGCGAAGTTGAACGCATGTCGACTAAAGCTCAGGAAGTAGCGCTGGACCGGATGCTGATCGACCGGTTCAGGCAGGGTGACCAATCCGCCTTCGAGCAGATGGTCTCCCGCTACTGGGACCGCATTTATGCGATGGTGAACCAGCTGCTGCGCAATCCCCAGGATGCGGAGGAGGTGACCCAGGATGCCTTCATCCGCGCGCATCGCGGGTTGGTCAATTTCCGCGGCGAGTCGGCCTTTTCCACCTGGCTTTACCAGATTGCCACCAATCTCGCACGCAATCGCTACTGGTATTGGTGGCGGCGCCGCCGGGACCAGACCATTTCCTTCGACCAGCCGATGGGGTCGGAAAATGAAACGACCCTGGCGGAGGTGTTTCCCGCGGAGCTGGAAACTCCGGAGGACGCCGCGGTCACCCAGGAATTTGTGAATCGCGTGGCGGAGTGCATGGACAAGCTGAGCCCGAAGCACCGGGAGATTCTCGTACTTCGCAACGTCAAGAACCTGTCCTACGAGGAGATCGCCGAGATCCTCGCCATCAGCGTGGGAACAGTCAAAAGCCGGATCGCGCGCGCCCGGGAAAGCCTGCGCGACAAAATGGGGGACGAATTCAAGTGAAAGAATCCAAGTTTATCGAGCTGCTTAACCTCTACATCGACCAGCAGATTTCGCCCGAGGAGGCCGCGCTGCTGGAGGAGGAGATTTTGCATAATCCGCGCCATCGGCGGATCTACCATCAATACTGCAGGATGCACCGCGCCTGCACGCTGGTCTTCGAGAACATCCGCGCCCAGGCGGAGCAGGGGGCCGGGGTGGAGGAGGTGGCCAGCCGGGTCGTCGACTTCGCGCCGCGCGCGCGGCGCCCGGTATGGGGCTACTACGCCGCCGGTCTGGCGGCCGCGGCCTGCGTGGCGTTGGTGGCGGTGCAGGTTTTCCTGCGCCCGGATCGTAATTCCACCCGTGGCAGTCTCGCCACGGCTCCGGCCGCCAGCCTGGCGTCTGCCCAGACGGGTCTGGTCAAGGCCTCCGCGCCCGTGCACATGGATGCGACGGCCTCTCCCGTCAGCCTGAGAATCGGATCGCTCAACGCCCGGCCGCTGCTGGTGTTTTCGCCGGGAATCCTTCAGGGCAAAACGCCGTTAGTCGTCGTCAAATCACCGGCCGCACCAGCCGTGGCGCCGCTGCCTCCGGTCTATGCCAGCCCCCTGACCCTGCGCCCGAGCATCGAGCAGTTTGTCTTTGAGCAACCTCCTGCCAGCTCCCGCAGCCCGAAGATTTACCGCAACCGTCAGCAGATGGATGAGCAGACGGAAATGACGGCCTTCCAATTCCAACGCTGAGCCGGAATTCACTTCACGGCTTTCTCTCCTGCAAGCGCGTCGCACGGCGCGCTTTTTTGTCACCCGAGCGCTTTTTTGATCAACTGCTCGGTGGTGGCCTCAGGCCCCAGCGCAATCCAGGCCTGCCGGACAGACTTGTCGGCGTCCGCGGTCTTGTAGCCCAGGGCGATGAGGGCCATCACGGCGTCGCGCTGATGATGGGTGATCTCCTGGCCCGGGTTGGAGCCGGGCGGACTTCCTGCCATGGCGGGCGTTGCCGCCGCGGGCGCGAACTGCCCCTTGAGCTCGATGATCAACCGTTCGGCCGTCTTCCGGCCGATGCCGGGACATTTCGCCAGGGTGGCCACATCGCCGCCGGCAATGGCACTCTGCAGCATGGACAGTGAAAGACGGCTCATGATGCTGAGGGCGACCTTGGGGCCGACCCCCGTGACTTTTTCGACCAGCAGACGGAAAAAATCGCGCTCCGCGGCACTCGCGAAACCGTAAAGCGTCTGTGCATCCTCGCGATAAACCACCCAGGTATGCAGCTTCACGGTGCCGCCCCGCGCCGGAAGTCTTTCCGCCGTCGTCACCGGCACATTCACCTCGTAACCCAGGCCGTTGACTTCCACGACCGCGACCAGCGGGGTAGCCTCGACCAGCGTTCCTTGAATGCTGGTGATCATCGCGCTCAATCCTTCAGGCCGAGGACGTCCTGCATGTCGTAGACTCCGGGCGGCCGCGCGACGATCCATTGCGCGGCGCGCAGCGCGCCGCGGGCGAAGATCGCGCGGTCCGACGCCTTGTGGGAAAGTTCGAGCCTTTCTCCCAGCGCCGCAAAAATCACCGTGTGGTCGCCCACGACGTCGCCGCCGCGCAGCGAATGAATGCCCACCTCGCGCGGCGAGCGCTCACCCGTGATGCCCTTCCGGCCATGGCGAAGCGCGGCCGGCGTGAGCCGGCGTTCCGTGAGGATGATCTCGAGCAGGCGCGCGGCGGTGCCGCTCGGCGCGTCCTTCTTGAAACGATGATGCATCTCGACCAGCTCGGCGTCATAATTGGCGTCAAGAATGTGCGCCGCCTGTCGCGTCAGATGGAACAGCAGGTTGACGCCGACTGAAAAATTGCCCGCCCAGACGCACGGAATCCGGGCGGCGAGCGGGAGCAGGCGCCTTTTTTCAGCGGCGGTGTGGCCCGTGGTGCCGATGACGATGGGTTTGCGATGCTTGACCGCGAGTCGCAGCAAGGCGGGGGTGGCCGCCGGGGTGCTGAAATCGATGATCACATCGCACGCGCCGATGCCGGGCGCCGGATTGTCGCCGACGTCGACCGCGGCGCCGATGCGCAGGCCGAGCTCACCGGCCGCGGTGCTTACCGCCCGGCCCATGCGGCCGCGCGCGCCATTGAGAAGAATGGAGAGAGACATGGTCCGGGGCAGCTACGGGGTGAACATGGCGAGGGTCTGGTTGAGCGAGGCGAAATTGGCCGCGCTCATCTCACAGAGCGGCAGGCGCACCTCCGGCGAGCTGATGCGACCGACGGCGGCCAGCGCTGCCTTGATGGGGACAGGGTTGGTCTCCAGGAAAAGCGCCTTGAACAACGGATAAAGCCGGCGATGCAGCCGGGCCGCCCGGCGGTAGTCGCCGGCGAGGGCGAGATGGGTGAGTCTGACCAGATCGCGCGGCAGCAGGTTGGAGGCGACGCTGATGACGCCTTCCGCGCCCACCGCCATGAACGGCAGCGTCAGGGAATCGTCGCCGCTGATGACTGTGAGGTCGTCGCCGAGCGCCTGCTTGAGCTGGTCGACGCGATCGACCGATCCGCCGGATTCCTTGATGTAGCGCACGTGCGGATATTTTGCCCGCAGACGAGCGACCACCGGCACGCTGATCTCCACGCCGCAGCGGCTGGGGATGGAATACAGGACAATCGGCCGGTCGGTCGCCTCCGCCACCTGGGAGAAATGACGGAAAAGACCCTCCTGGGTCGGGCGGTTATAGTAAGGTGCCACGACCAGCATGGCGTCGGCCCCGGCGTCGTGCGCCGCCCGGGTGA
>CAJAKX010000183.1 GCA_903940425.1 uncultured Opitutia bacterium
CTTATGGAGGACACGGGGTTGGACGGCGTGTTCGCCCCGGCTTATTGTTTTGCGCAAAATTGGCCTCGTGATCTCATCAGCGCCTTGCGCCTGCTTGCCCGCCTGAGCGCCTTCCTCTGGATCATACCCTCACTGCCTCGCCCTGTGCGCGCGGCTTCTCTAGCGGTGCTGACTGGCGGCGTGTATTTCCACCAGATCAATCCCTATCCTTGGTATTGTGCGCCTTGGACGTTGCTCGCGTCAGTGGCGCTCGCAGGTGCTAGCGAGACCCTATGCACCCGCTTATCAGGGTCGATCCGCACTGTCGGATTTATCACCGTGCGTATGGTAGCCGCTGTTTCCCTGGGCCTGCTGTTTGCCGTCACATATTCTTCGCGCATTCAACAGCACTACATTGAAGACGAAGGACGCCACCAGATCGGACTGTGGCTACACGCGCACGCAACGTCAGGAGACACCGTATTTCTCGAGTCTTTGGGCTACATCGGCTACTTCAGCCAGCTAAAGATGCTGGATGTTCCGGGGTTGAGCGCACCAGAGGTTTCACGGTTGATACGCTCTGGACGGCGTGATTATGCGAGTCTCATTGGAGCGCTGCGACCCTCGTGGGTGGTGATCCGGCCACATGAATACTTCGGCCATCACCTGAATGAAAACGGTGGATTGCGCGACTACGTACTGGTCCATCATTGGAATGTCAGACCCGCGCTCGATGCGATCTCCTTCCTTCCGAGTCGGGGGTTGCTCGAATTTGATGCCGAGTATCTTGTATTTAAACGGCAAGATCCAAAATCGTCCCCACTGGCATCACCGACATGAAGTTCTTGCGGGTCGGGATGTTTATCCTGGTTTTTGCTTCGGCGCGCGGATGCCAAGAGTCGGTCAGAGACGCATGTTACCCACCCTGCTATCAGCTGATCCCCCATGATTCCCGTCAGCCCCACCCTCTCTAGCCTCCTTCTGCTGCCGCTGGCGGTGGCGGCCTTTCTGTTGCCGGGCTGGCTGTTGAACCGCCGCCTCCGTTCACCGGCGCCGGAGCTGACGATCTTCCTCGGCTCAGCGGCACTACTTTTTCTGCTCGTATTGAGCTATGTGGTGGTTCACGTGCCGCTCACCCGCGGTCCTTTGCTCGCCGGCTGGACTGCGCTGAGTCTGACCCTTGCCTGGTGGGCGTGGCGCGTGCCGGCAACAGGCGATCAGGGTGAACCCATGATGTGCCGGCCGCGCGGCGCCGACTGGCTGTGGATTGCTGCAGTGGCCCTTGGCCTCCTCTCGGTGACACTGCGTGCGGTGCTCGATCCCCTGTCAGGTTTCGATAATGGTTTCCGCTGGGACTACCTCGCCCGAGCCATGCTCGCCTTTGGCAGGCTCGATTTTTATCCACCGGTTAAGGCCACGGACTTCGACGTTTACGCCTGGTGCGACGGCATCCCACCGCTCGTGTCTACACTGAATTTCTGGATCTACCTTTTTACCAACAGCAACGCTCCAGCCCTGACGGCCGCCCGCGTGGTAGCTGAAGGCGGGTTGGTACTTTGTGCCATTGCTCGACTGGCCCGCGAACTTTGGGGTGCAGACGCCGGACCGGCAGCCATGGCAGTGGCCGCCGCCAGCCCGTTACTGATCTGGGCGGTGGCGATGGGTCAGGATACCGGTTTGACTACCCTCACGCTGGTCACCCTGTTGGCCTTGCTGGCGATTCAGCAACGTACTCACAGCTGGACTGCGATTTTCTGGGCCGGCGTGGCTGCAGGCTGTGGTGCGCTGAGCCGGGAGTATGGCCTCGCCTTTGTCCTGCTGGGTGGCGGGATACTGCTGGCGAGACGTGATGCCTGCGCTGCCGGCTTATTGGGGCTGACCACTGCCGTCATCGCCGCCCCTTGGTATGTCCGCAACTGGGTGGTGACAGGCAACCCCCTCTTCCCGCATGCGCTCGGCGGTCTTTTTCCCACCAATTCCAGGTACGTTGAGATCATGCGCTTGATTGCAGATTACTGGAATTTGAGTGCAGGACATTTCCATCCCATCACCATCGCACATTTGCTGGGAATGCTTGCAGGCAGCGTTTTGTTATGCGGCACCATCGGCGTGGGATTGGCCGGGCGCAAGGCGTTGCCCGTGCTCACTGCGATCATCATCGTCGCCGGACTCTGGCTGTGGTCGCTGCCACTGACCGCCGGCGGATGGGGCTACGCCATGCGCGTGCTGGCCCCGGGAGTGGCGCTGGCGGCAGCGCTGGGCGGCTGGCTGGGCACACGGTTGTCACGCGGGTGGCGCTCTGTCGCCGCTGCTGTGCTCCTGCTGGTGACAGTCGACGCCGCACGCCGGTCATGGCATTTGCCGGTTTTCCCGTTCACGACCCCGTGGAGCTTTTCCTTCGCTGAGTGGCGCGCGGCTCAGCTCGAGGTGCAAATGATCCGCGCCCACAAGATGTGGTCGGCCCTTGTTTCCACTTCCTCCGGAGGAGGCATTGTCGTCGACAGTCCGTCCAATCATGCGGAGATCACGCTGCGGGGCGGGCTCGCCATCCCGTGGTTCAGTCCGCGACTCGACCCGATCTCTGACACGACGCACTCCTTTGAAGACGTGTGTGCCGCTTTGCGGGCGGCCGATGTTCGCCTTTTCGCGATAAACACCAACAATCCCACAACCCGAGCCTTCATCGCCGCCCATCCCTTTCTGAGCACGCTCTGCCAGGCTTACACACCCATCGCCAAAATCGAATCCCTGACCATCTATGACCTTGAGTCGTTGAAACCCAGGAAGCAGAAACCATGAGCATGCCAAAATCCGCGACTCCGGCAGGCTCGACCGGCATGCTGCTACTCGCCGTCGGTGCTGCAGCCGGATGGCTGTGGGTTTGCTGGTGTCTTTTCTTGTTGAATATCTGGAACGACGTGCGGCTGGCTCCGGCCTTTGCCCTTGCCCGTGGCATACCGCTCTATCCCGGCGAAAACAGCGGCGCGGTCAGCACTTGGATTTACGGACCTCTGCCGTTGCTGCTGTGGTGGCCGGCGACCTGGGCCTCGAGCGCCGCCCACGCCTTGATGACAGCGGGTGCGATCAATCTGTTTATAACCGTTGCTGCAATTGGGGTTGTTTGTTGGGCGTGGCCAGCGCCGGCGGGATCCAGCCTGACGAGGAGCGATCGTATTCTGGCGGCGTCAGTGGCTATCGCGTTGTGGCCGCACGCGGCTTTTCAATACCTGCAGGCCGACAATGTTGCCGTGGCCCTCGGCCTGGTCGGCAACCTGCTTCTCGTCCGGGCAAACAGCCGGACATGGCAGTGGGGTGCCGCGGTCTGTGCGGTAGCCTGCCTGGCATGTAAACAGACCTCGGTCGGCGTGATTGCAGCGCAAATCGTGTGGCTGGGCATCACGGCTGGCCGCGCCGCGGCCCTGCGGCATCTTGGACGCTGCGCGATGGTGGGGGGGGTGTTGGCAGTCGCGATGGTCGCTGGTTTTCACTGGAACGATATCCGTTTGAATCTGCTTGTCCTGCCCTCGCGATTGCCATGGACCGGGGAACCGCTCCGCCGCCTTGTCGATCTGGCGCCCGAACTATCCGTCCACCTTGTAGTGCCCGCCTTGGTCATGCTGCTCGGCCGCCGCTTTTTTTGGGCACGCGAGTCGGTTCTGTTGCTGCCGTCGCTCACCTGGTTGTGCGCGCTGCCGTCAAGCATGGCCTCGCTCATGAAAATCGGCGGCACCATCAACTCTCTGCAGAGCTTCACCTACTGGCTGCCACCCGTGCTGCTCGTCGCGCTGGTGACTGTCCGCGCGCACCGCCGAGCCGCCTGGATTTGGGCGGGAGTGGCCGTGGCGAGCTTTTCCATCTGCGCCGTACGCCTGGCGCGCGTGCGTGAATATTCTTGGCGCCCATTTATCGAACACTACCGGCAGGCGGAATATCTCGCGCGTTCGTTGCCGAACGAGATCTGGTTCCCGTGGCATCCGCTCGTCACCATTTACAGCGAGAACCGTTTCTATCACGCGGAGGACGGACTCTATGTACGTTTCCTCGCGGGGCATGCCATTACGCTGACGCACGCACACGCTCATCTGCCGCCACACATGTGCGTGATTGCCCTGCGGAGTGGCAGCACCGACTGGGGTATTGCGCTACACTTTCTTCCTAAGAATGCCCGGCACGCTGAGTTCGGCCTGTGGACGCTTTACTCCTGGCCGCCGCCATCGCCCTGACGATGCCAGGCATCCGAGTCGCCTAA
>CAJAKX010000184.1 GCA_903940425.1 uncultured Opitutia bacterium
AGGAGCGCGCCTTCCGCGCGGGACAGCTGCATGTGACGTACACGCTGCCGGTCGGCAAGGTCGACGCCTACCGCCGCGCTGCGCCGCAGTTCCTGCGCCGCGATCCCTATTTCAACACCTACTTTTTCCGCCTGAACGTGCGCCGCCCGCCGCTCGACAACGAGCAGGTGCGCCGCGCCCTCGCGCTGGCGGTCGACCGCCAGGCCATCGTCGAGCACGTCCTGCGCGGCGGGCAGCAGCCCGCGACCTCGCTCACGCCGCCGGGGCTGGCCGACTATACGCCGCCGGCGGCGGTGACCGCCGATTTCGACGCGGCGCGGCGACTGCTCGCCGCGGCCGGCCACGCGGGCGGGCACGGCCTGCCACCGCTGGAGCTGCTGTATAACAATTCCGAGAACCACCGCCTGCTCGCCGAAGCCGTGCAGGAAATGTGGCGACGGGAACTGGGCGTCGAGGTGCGCCTCGCCAACCAGGAGCTCAAGGTGGTGCTCGCGGAGCGGCGGACAGGCCAGTACCAGATCCTGCTCTCCGACTGGGTCGGCGATTATCCCGATGCCAGCACGTTTCTGGACGTGTGGCGCGGCGACAGCGGCAACAATCACACGGGCTGGGCCAGTTCCGCGTATGACTCGCTGCTGCTGGCCGCGGCGCGCACGGTGAACCCAGCCGAGCGCGCGGTGCTGCTGCAGCGCGCGGAGTCACTGCTGCTCACCGCCATGCCGGTCGTCCCGCTGTATTTCAACACGCACGTGTTTCTGCTCCAGCCCTCGGTGCATGGCTGGTATTCCACCGTGCTCGACCACCATCCCTACAAGTACGTCTGGCTGGAAGAGTGATGCGGCAGTCCGAAGAACCGAGAATCGAGAAGCGGGAAGGCTGCTTCCGGCGATCTTCCTTTTTGAATCTTGCTTCTTGAATCGTGGCGCAGCGCGGCTGCGTCGCGCCTAATGCTCCATCTTGATGGCCGCCAGTTTCTTCATGGTGGCGAGGTCTTTCGCGGTGCGGGTTTCCAGCCGGATGCCCCGACCCTCGGCATAAGGCCGGGCCTCGTTCAGCGCCGTCACCACGGCCGCGGGCACGTCACTGGTGCGCACGGCGGCGGTCGCCTTTTCGCCGAAAACAAACGCGGTCAGGAAATGCCCTTCGCGCGGCAACAGATACAGGATGGTCCGCTCTTTCCGGATCAGACGAAGAAACCCCAAGGGGGTGGCTTTGGACTGGCTCCAGCGGTGCATCACCGGCGCATACGCGGTCTCGATGTGACCGATGAGTTCGTCCCAGAGCGCCTTGGTGCCGCCCAGAGCCCGGGCCAATGCTTGGTCAGTAGGCTGGCTGCTCTGGTTGGCGCTGCTCTTCGCTGCCATGGTGTGGGCCTCCTATTGACCTTGATTGGCGGGCATGGAGTAGTGGCCGTGCAGCAGTTTCCACTGCCCGTCCTTGCGCAGAAAAACCAGGGAAACGGCAAACCGGCTGTTCAGGATGCGGCCGTCGGCGAGCGTGGCGGTGGTGCTGCCCTCGGACACCAGGAGGGCGAGATCGGGTGAGAAGACCGTCACCTGGGGGTTCTCGAACCGGCGGTCCATCCTGGCGATGCCTTGAAACCCACGTTTGACCGATTCCAAGGCCTCCTGCCGGCTCTTGAAGAGCATGCCGTTCTGGATGATCAGACCCTTGTCCGTTTCCAGGATGTAAGCGAAGAAGGCGTCGGCATCCAGGCGGTTGGCCGCCTCGGTCATGCGAGCATTCGTCTCCAGCACGGCCTTCTCAATGGCCGGCCGGTCGAGGTCCGCCCCGGATACAGGCGGCTGGGATTGAACCGACGCGTTCGCAAGCAGGCTGGCGGCGAGGGCGAACAAGGGGGCGAGAAATGATCGGGTAGACATGGTCATGGATGTTGCGAGTAGGATTTGTTCGTCGGAGGAGACCGGGTATTAGACGGCAAAAGATCGGTGAATGCGATGGGCGCAGTCTACAGGATCACCGCGGCGTGCGAAGGCGAAAATGCCCTG
>CAJAKX010000185.1 GCA_903940425.1 uncultured Opitutia bacterium
CCAGGTCTTTTTCAGGATCAGCGACGTGATTACGAGCACCGCGATCGCCTCGTACATGGACTTCTTCTCCCGGATCACGATGTAAAGCGGCAGCACTACCAGCGAGGTCTGCCAGATGATCCCGATGACGATGTTGAACATGTCGCGCTTGAAATTCGCGTCGGATTTGAAGCCGGGATCCGCCTGCACGACCTTCTCGTGGACGGGCTTCCAGAAACCCCAAGGCCGGACCTGCCGGTAGAATTTCATCAGGATTTCATCTCCTTCCGGCTTGGTCAGCAGCGTCCCGAGCATACATCCGGTCGTCGAGAGCACGAGGATGACCGGGAACGAATACAACGGGTACAGATTGGCCGCAATGTCCGGGTAAAGCCAGAGGTACAGGAATGGGAACTTGGACAGGCCCAGCGCGGCGACGATGCCCGTGATCATGCCCCAGAAGTAACCGTAGCCGTTGAAGCGCCACCAGTACCACTTGAGGATGTTGGCCGCCGTGTAACCGCCCCACAGCGCCGACACGATCCACTGGGTGACTTGATTAATGTCCCGCGCATGCAGGCCGAAAAGGATGCCGACAACCAAGAACGCGAACGACACGACGTAGCACATGACGATCAGCGTGCGCCGACTGGCGTTCGGATTGATGTAGCGTTTGTAGATGTCGTTCACCACGTAGGCTGGCGCCGCGTTAACCGTGGCCGCGAAATTCGACATGTAGGCGGCGAGCAGACCCGCCAGCACCAAGCCCAGGACTCCGACCGGCATGAAATTACTCAGCGTGTCCGGCAGAATCTGCTCGAAATCGATGTGGGAGCCCATGGCCCTGATCTGGGGGCTGAAAAACACCAGGCCCATCACCGTGAAGCCGGAGATCATGAGATAGCGGGGAAAAAACAGGCAGCAACACACAAACCAGTTCATCTTGGACGCGTCCTTCGGGCTTCGCGTCGCCAGAATCCGCTGCATGTCGTAGTTCGGTGCTGGGCCGGCGAAACTGACCAGCACGCCCTTGAACAGCATCATCATGAAGAAAATCGTGAAGAGCGAATAGCCGTCCTCAGCGATTTTCACGTTAACGGACTGGATCAAGCCCGACCAGTCGAGGTTCAGGCGCCAGCCGAAAAAGAGGTCTTTCCAGCCGGCAGGCACGACCGCCGTGA
Source organism: uncultured Opitutia bacterium (assembly GCA_903940425.1). Taxonomy (GTDB): domain Bacteria; phylum Verrucomicrobiota; class Verrucomicrobiia; order Opitutales; family Opitutaceae; genus Fen-1467. The sequence continues at coordinate 1,161 of CAJAKX010000185.1, forward strand.
TGGCTTCCGGCGAAATCTTCGTCATCGCGACAATCGCCACGGCGAGGGAGGAAATCGTCAAAACCGTGAACTGAAGCAGCTCCGTGAGCACGACGCTGTACATGCCTCCCGCCACCACGTAGACGGCCGTCACCAGCATCAACGTCATGGCATAGGTATTGGGCGAAAAACCCCACGGCAGGAACGGCGCGAGAAACTTGCCGATGCCCGCAAAGCCGTACGCAAGGAATCCGATCACGCTGACCAGGGCGAAGACCACCACGCTGATGTGGGCGAGAACGGCCCCGCGGTCGGATCCGAACCGGGTGCTGATCCACTCGGCGCCGGTCATCGCGTTCGAGCGGCGCATCCACTTCGACATGTAAACCATGAGGAAGACCTGGTTGAACACGGGCCAGAGCCAGGGCAGCCAGACCGACTTGAGGCCGTAGACGAACACGATGTACACCAGCCACATGGTACCGGTGATGTCGAACATGCCCCCTGCGTCAGATACGCCGAGGATCCAGTAGGGTAGTCCCTTGTCGGCTAGAAAGTAGGAATTCAATCCCTTCGCCGCCCTTTTGGTCAGGACGAAACCGATGATGATGGTCAGGACCAGATAACCGCAGATGATACTGGTATCGATCAGCCCTAATTTCATGAATGGAACGGGAGCTGGAGGTTAAGCGTGGGGGTGGGGGGAGCAGGGGCGCAAGGTCCGGGCCCCGAGGGCAAAAGTGGGATGCGGCGATGCGCAAAGCGCAATCCTTTCACGCTCCTGGGCTGGCGCCGAAAGGAAGGACACAATCATGGCCGCAGTCGTTTAGATGCAGGCCCTGTTCTGCGCAAGACATACCTGCGGAGCGGTCAGCCGGCGATTGGTCCCATCGGGCAACGGACAGCACCCTATGCCGAAGCCCGCTGCGGGAGTTCTCTGGATCCTTAGCTACGCCAGGATGACAACCGGCAAAAAACGAAAGTTCAAAGATGCAGCCTAATGGCGGGCAGGAGTGGCAAATGCAGAACCCTTGCGGCACCGCCGGTTATCACGAATGCATTGCGGATGCGCGACTCACCATGCATGTCCGTTGATGTCA
>CAJAKX010000186.1 GCA_903940425.1 uncultured Opitutia bacterium
GGTTCGCTGGGAGAGCCGCCGGCGGGCAGCGGGGTGGGTCGGCGGTCATTGGCGATAAGGTCGAGCGGGCGAGCCTCACCGAGGCGCTCGCCCCTGTAGTAAACGACGACGCGCGCAGGGGAGCGCCGGCGCTCGAAGCGCACCTGGATCGTCCGGTCGGGCAGGTGCCGGGGAGGCTCGAAGCGGACGCCCCGGAACGAAAAGGTGTTGTCAGTGCGCACGTGGCGCTGCAGTTCCACGAAGAAGAGCTCATCATTGGCCTGGTGGGGCGGCAGGAAGCGGAGGCGATGGCGATCCAGGGCGAAGCGATCCAGGGGGCTCATGCCGAGGATGGAATGGGTTTGGGCGTTATACTGTTCCTCAACCCAGGCGGTGAACTGGCGGTTGAGCGCTTCGATGCTGGAGAGGTCCAGCGCGCGGGTGAGGAACTGCTCGCGGACCGTCCGGAAGAAGCGTTCCACCTTGCCCTTGGCCGCGCCGTCCTGCACCGGCGCGTGGAGCAACAGGCAGTCGAGCCGGGCGCAGACCTGGATCAGTTCCTTGGACGTGTAAACGGAGCCGTGGTCGACATAGAGCGACGTGGGCACGCCACGCTTGTAGAGGGCCGCGCGGAAGGCGGCGATGAGTGTGTCGATGTTTTCATCCAGGAAGAACTCGCCGTGGGTGCAGACTCGCGAGGCATCATCGACAAAGGCAATCAACCTGGTCTGGATCTGGCTACCGTCGTGGGCGACGTGCGGACCATAGAGGGTGTCGGCCTGCCACAGCTCGTTGGCGTGGGCCTTGGCGAAGGCCAGTCGGTGCCGACCCTCACAGTCACGGTCGGCCTTGAGCAGCTCGAATCGGCGCACGAGGCGGGTAAAGGTGGTGGAGGCGATCTGCGCGTGGGTGAGCAGGCCCTCCTCGAGACACAGCCGATACAACAGGGAGCATTTTGGGGTCCGGTCGCGCAGCTTCGGCCGGACTGCCCGGATGGCTTCCAGCAACTGCTCGGGCGTGACGGTGCGCGTCTTGCCCTTGTCGGAGCGCGGTACGTTGTGCAGGGCGGTGGAGCCGTACTTTTTGTAGCGGGTGAGCCAGGTTTGAATCGTGCGCCAGGTGAATTGCCGGGCGCAGCCATCCTCGTCGGTGAAGGTCATGGCGGAGACCTTCTTGATCCGTTCCTGGATACAGTGGCCCTCGGCCATGTCGATGGCGCCCAGGACGCGCATTTTGAGGTAGGGAGTCGGGTTTTTCATGACGCAGGCAGCTTGCGAGGAAAGCCGGGGGCTGGCGCAGGGGATTATGGCGTTGCCGCCCAACCCAAGGCAGCCGTGGCGCCGAAGCGCGCGCGGCAATCCGGTCGCCAGGAGCAGTGCTCCCCGACGTTCTCGGATGAGCCGATCAACCCAAAAGCGGCTGTTGGAACCGCAACTGAAACGCGACCACAGCATCGTCCGTGCCGGCGATGCCTCGCAGGTGTTCAAAGGTCTGCCACAGGGGATCGGACCCGCCGCCGGCCGGCGGGGAGCATGTGCGCCAGAGGCGGGCGCGCACGGCATCGAGGCGGTGGCGCAGCCGTCGAATCAGCCGATAGAAAGTCTCCATCGCCCAGGGTGCATGGAGCGCTTCCGCCGCCGCCTTCAGCGTGGTCCCGTCGCACAGACGCGTCAGCAGCTGGGCCAGCAGCGACGCCGACACACTGTGTCGCGGCAGCACCTCGGCGAAAAAGATTGAGAACGTGCGTCCGCAGCCGCCGCGCCGTCCCCTGTCCGAGCAGAACACGCGCTGGCCTCGGCAGCACTGACCATCAATGTGCCCGGGATCGTTGCCTGTAAGTCGGCTGTGGCGGTTCAGTGTGCCCCGTCGGCCGCAGTGGGGGCAGCACTGCTGCTTAAGGCAAAAAGCTCGGCCTGCAGGCAGGCATCATTCCGGACAAACCTAACGCAGATGGTAGGCATGGTTCTCCGTGATGACCTGCCTCCATGGCACAGGCCGAGCCTATTTTACGGCCCTAGCGGCGGTACTCGGACAACTAGGGGACCAGACCATTGGTCGGAAGACGGCGCGGCCACGGCACTTCGACCTTGCTCAGACTGCATCCCTGGCGAAAATTACAACCGCAATTAAATTAAAACACGGCACATTTTACGACGACATTGCAAACGGGAACACCTACGATCTCAACGGCAACCTGACCGACAATGGCGCCGGCCAGACCTACGCCTGGGACGCGGCCAACCGGCTGATTTCGATCACGCAGGGCTCGAATGTCACCGCGTTCGTCTATAACGGGCTGGGGCAGCGCGTGCAGGAGAAGCTCAATGGCACTCTCACTAAGCAGTGGGTCTGGCGCTTAGGAGGCGCGCAGCCGGCCGAGGAGCGGGACGGATCGAACGCGGTCACGAAACGATTCTACGGGCAGGGCGAACAGATCAGCGGAGTCGCGTATTTCTTCACGGCCGACCACATCGGCTCGATTCGTGAGATGGTGGATTCAACTGGTCTGATCCGTGCGCGGTACGACTATGATCCCTACGGAAGAATCACCAAGGTTTCCGGCGACTTGGAGGCGGACTTCGGCTTCACTGACTTCTATCGCCATCAGGCCAGCGGGCTCAACCTCACGCTCTATCGGGCCTATGACCCTGAGTTAGGGCGGTGGCTATCTAGGGAACCATTGGGTGAACAAGGACCGGATGGGCCGAATCTTTACACCTACGTTCGCAACGATCCGGTCAACGCGAACGATCCGCTAGGGCTTGCCCGACATCCTGGGGAAAGTGTGTCAGACTGCAGGAAACGTTTTCTGCAGGAGCACTACGGTGTGGCTCTATCCGTGATCGATAATCTTGGGTATTGGGGTCTTTTCAGCGGGGCGTTCTACCTCACTCTTGGGCATGAGGCTGCTTTTCGAACTGTCGAGCGTGTCGGTGAACGTGCTCTTGATGCCGCAACTCGCGATGCTCAAATTGCAGGTGCGATGCAAGGCGGTAGTATCACTGCCCGAGTTGCTGCAGCCGAAGCAGCAGGGGCACGTGTAGCCGCGCTGAGAATAGGCCTTCAGGCCGTAACAAAAGGAGCCGCCGTTATCGGTGCTGGGGCGACTGCATTTTCAGTCGGGGCTAGAATTGCCGCCGCGATTGACTGTTCATCTGAAGATACATGTCCGAACAAGAAGTAAACAAATGCGCACTCTAATCACCAGAATTCTAGCCGCAACGTTAGCAATAATCCTCCTCGGTGGTGCAGTGTTGATAATTGCCTCTGAGGTAAATCCAAAACACTTCGTCTTTGACCATTCAGTAAGAGCGGCAATGGCGGCAGTGATGCTTGCGGGCTACTTTGTTTATATTGCCCTCAAACCTGGACGCAAAAAGGAGACTGGATGAACTTTGGTTAAGAAAATGGCCAGCCAGGGAAGGGCATAAGATGATATGGGCCAGACAGTGAGGGCGAAGAGATCAAAAGGGGTCAGGTTTTAAGTCTTTAGGAAGAAGCAGAAGATGACATGGGGCGGACAGTGAGGGCGCGAGGCGCCAGACTGTTCGCGAATGACAACCAATCATGATGCGCAGATCATGCCCGTGCTGGGTTTTCGTTTGGTTATTGCTTCCCTTTGGACTGACCGCCCATGCCGCGGACAGGCCAGTTGCTCTCGGCCGGGCTGGCAAGGTCCCTGGCGTCACCTCATGGATTGTGCCGCCGACGCCCAATGGGCTGATCCCGAACCAGTCCTGGCTCTCGATCGGGTCGTCACCTGACGGGCAAATATACATCACCGGTTCGGACCACAAAACGAACGCAGCCCTTTACCGGCTTGGGCGGCAGGAGGCCGGGCTCGTTTATGCCGGGGACGCGAGAGCTGCGTCCGAAGCGGCGGCCAACTGGCTGCCAGGCGAAACCGCCCAGAAATTCCATGTCCGCCCGCTTTACTACCGTGGTCGGCTGTACCTCGCCACCGCAGATTTTACCGATGAGAACGACGGATTTCTCAATCACCGCGGTTTCCACTGGTACGCCTATGATCCGGCCGCCGGCCGATTTTCCGATCTGAGCGCCACGGAACCCCGAGGTGTCGGCGGGGAGCACGCGTCAATCGTGGCCATGGCTATAGATGAGGAACGCGGGCTCATTTACGGTCACGATACTCCGCGCGGCAATTTGTACTGCTACAATATCGCCACCGGAAGGACCGCGAACCTCGGCAAGCCGCCCTTCGTTCCCGAGGGCTGCCATATGCCCGGACGGTATCTTTGGATCAATCATGCCGGCCGGGTTTATTTCACGATTTCTGCCTGCGGCGATGTGTTGTTTTATGATCCGAAAACGGGATTCGGAGAAAGGAAAGAATGGACGATCGCGACGGAAGATCACGGCGCCATGGTCTTCAGGACGGGGACCCAGTCGCTGGACCATGAAAGAGTATATCTCGCTGACGCCACCGGCCGGATTTATCGTTACGACAAGCAGGACGACAGTTTCCAACTGCTTGGAAGAGCCGGCAGTGATGGAGCGGACTATCAGTGGAAGGGATCGCTAAAGTTGCGTGCCTTCAACCTGACAGCCGATGAGAAGAAAATCTATTTCATTAACGACGACGCGAAAGTGTCTGCATTCTGGGAGTGGGATATTGCCTCCCATCGCACCAAGAGGCTCTGTGACCTATCGGCACTGGACGACCGTATTGGCGCGGGAAAATTTAACATCCATGGTGGAAATGACAGCTGGGATGATGACGGATACCTCTACTTTTGCTCGTTCGGGAAAGACCCGGTAAACCCGACGGAACTGATCCTGTCCCGTCTGGACCCGGTCCGTCTCAAAGTGCAGCTCGGGCTGCTGGCAGACTTGGTAGAGGTGAATGTGTCCATGTCGGATGCCACAACGATCAGGTTCCGGAGAAACGGTGGCACATCGGCCAGTCAGCAAGTGATTTTGAGGGTGCAGCCGGCCGGAACTCTTGATGCTCCGGCGAGCTTTCGGCAACTTACATTCCTAGCGGGATCGGACCGGGTCGATGTCGCGGTGCATGAATTGCTTTCCGGTCCTGGCGCGGAACGCGGAAAGATGGTCATCACCGTTCTCGGCAACGGCGATACTTACCGGGCCGGCGCTGATCGGATAATCGAAATCGCAAGGTGATAACTGCATTGGCAAATTTCCAGGCGATCCGACGGCTGGCCCACAGGGGATGGAAATAGCGGCATTGGACGCGATGAATGTTTTCCCCAACGCCCTGCTACGCGCCGTACGGCCGGCCGCAAGGCTCCTGCTGGTCGCGTTGGTGCCCGCCTTGCTTGCGGCCACATTTCATCCCCGACGGCCGGCGTGGTCAAAAGACCAGGCCATGGTTCCGGAGACGGCTTGGAGCACAGTTCAGCGATGGCGGGGATTGGTGCTGGTGATCGACGCGCGCAACACGGCGGCCTTTGCCCGCCAGCACATTCCGGGAGCGCTGCCCCTCAGGGAGAAACATTGGGAGGAACAACTGCCGGCCATGATCAAGGCATGGCGGCCCGGCGCGAAAGTCGTGGTGTATTGTGACAACGAAGTGTGCACAACAAGTCAATCGGTGGCCCGCCGGCTGCGGCGCGATTTGGGCAACAACGACGTTTTTGTGTTGAAAGGAGGGTGGGGCGCATGGCTGGAAGCGCAAAAACCGGGGAAGTAGCGGCGTTGATCGCCGAGGTGGCGCTCAGCGGCGTCTTTCTTTATGCCGGGAGCCTCAAGGCGCTCGATCCGGCCAGCTTTGCCTTGTCCATCGACAACTATCGGCTCCTGCCGTATCCGGTGGCCGCGGCCATGGCGGTCTACCTGCCTTGGCTGGAACTCGTTTGCGGGCTTGGCGTACTCTGGCCGAAGACCAGCCGCGGGGCGCTGGCCTTGCTGCTTGGGCTTTGCCTCGTCTTCAGTGGTGCCATCGCTTCTGCCTGGATTCGCGGTCTCGACATCAGTTGCGGGTGCTTCGGGGCCGACGAGGCAGGCCGTTTTTCGCTGGTGCTCAGTCTGGCGCGCAGCGTTTCCCTGGCGGTCGTTTGCGGATGGCTATTTTGGCGCGAAAACCAATCGCTCGGCCAGCGGTGAACGGCCTCAGGGGAGAGCGGTTACGAAGTGAGTAGGCGATTGTTGGCTTGAAACGGCCGGCGGCACGGGAACTGAAGCAAGTGAAGCAAGCTGGGGGACCCTCATTCCGGGCCCAGAATGCGAACTCCGCGAAGCAAGTTGGAGGTTGATTGACACTTTTGCCGACTGTTCCCCTCTGAAATCGCGAAAACTTGCTGCATTCAGTTCGCAACATCATCGGTTGTGGGCAGCCATTTGTTTTTCGATCCGAACTAAGGCGGGGTGATTAACACTTTTCGGAAGCACGTATTTGGGAGCGGATTGCAAAAGTGAGGTGTTAATCACTTGGGGTGTTAGTTCGGATTTGCGTCCCGTTTTTACGGAAATCCGACCAAATCCGTGCGGCTTTTTACAAAAGTGATTAACACCACTTCGGCGCCAAATCCGAACTATTCGGAGGAGATTTCGCGGCTCAAATTGAGGGATCCAGAATGGCAGCCATCCGATTCGGATGGCCAGACGCGCGGGCCGGAATCGGCCGTTTTTCGCCGCGATTGCAGCTCCAAAATGGTCGATTTTCAGAGGTACCCAAGCATAATCGCCGACTACTGCCGCGTACTGGTCTTAACTCGTTTGGTGTCCGTTTTGGTGTCCGGTCTGAGAGGTGTTCTCTAGATTAGGGGCGGATGTCGATGGTTGAAGCGTGTCTCCAGCCTGAAGCTTTTGGCCAGAATTCTCTTGAAGGACATGGAAGGCTTGGATCAAGGGAAGAAGATCGTCCGCTCGAGAACTTTTTTGACCTGATTGTCACCTCCTTAGGCAAGTCTCAGTAGTTGATGCCCAACAGTCTCCTGAGGGCAGGTGCCCGAAGGCCTGAACGGACGACCTCTGCGCGGAGGTCGTCGGCCAACGCCTGCATTTCGTCCGGCGCCTGCTGAACGTGCCAGCCCCCTCCGACCTCGCCGAACTTGGAATTGAAAAACCGACGAAGGAGGAACGCCAACACGAACGCCGGCATGACGGCGACGATCTGCTGGCCAGTGGGTACGATCCTGTGTCCCAGCGCCTTCAACACAGGAAAAGTCTCCCGCAAAGCCGCCGCGGCCAGCTTCACATCTTCGGCTGAACTCGCCAGCGCCTTCAGGTCGGCTTTGTGCTTCAACGCGAGTGGCGCGAAGGCAGCCACGCCCGCGGCGTGCGTGGCGAGATAATCGACGATATGGGTTGTGGTCTTGGCCCTTAGGCCAACTTGATTCAGCAGAGCCACGAGCCTCTTGAGCCGCGGAGTAATGGTTCCGTCGATCTCCCCGAAAGGCGTACGCACGAAGGAATGATCGAAAGGGCCGATGGCACGGATGATTTCTCCGTCGCGCTTTCCCCCTGCGAAGACGAAGCCAAGCATGGGTCGCTGCGAGCCCAATGCGGCAACAATCTCCCCTGGACCGAGAAGGTTGTTGTTCATGAAGACGACGTTGGGCGAACCGTTGGCCGCCAGCGCGGGCAGCAGCTCGGCAACCTGGTTGCGACGCACGACGACCAGGATGTAATCGTAAATGTCGGCGGGGGAGAGTTCGCCGATGACCCTGACCTTGGCGACCGTGCGTTTTCGGCTGAAGGGATTCTCGATGACGACGCCGCCGCCCTGGATCGCTGCGAACCGGCTGCCGCGCGCCAGCAGCGTGACATCGACGCCACGCTCAAACAGCCGGGCTGCGCAAACCGAGCCGTTCACTCCGGCCCCGATCACAAGGATTCTGAGTTTCTCGGCGACCATAACTCACTTCCTTCAGGGCACCAGTGGTTCAAGGTCACTAGCAGCAGTTTAGAGGCGCGGACCGGAATCGAACCGGCGCCAGCAGTCCTCCGCTCATGCCTTGCAGGATGCGAAATCCAATCAAGGAATTGGCGGACCAGGAAAATCCACAGAGCGCGGACGAGAGTGTGAACGCGGAAAAGCACCAGAGATAAAGAGCCTTGGCGCCGATGCGGTCCACCATCCAGCCGCTCAGAGGCAGCATGAGCGCAAGCGCGAGAAGATAGCCGCTCGTGACCCAATGGATCGCCGAAAGGCTGCTGTGGAACGTGACGGCAAGGCTGGAAAGGGAAACATTGACGACGGTGGCATCCAGTTGGGACAGAAAGGAACCGAGCACTACAACGGAACCGATCTTCCAAATCAATGGATCTAGCCGGTCGGAGTCACGATGGGCTTCAACGGGACTTGGCATTAGATCCTTCGGGAGAATTGCCGCTATGGAATTTGCCAAATTGGCGCGCACTCATGAGGCCCATAAGCAGGAAACCCAGCCCCATAGTTGCCGTATGGGCAATGGAGTGCAGGTTGAAGTCTCCGACCTGACATATCAGGGCATAAGCAACCGCGAGGTTGAAGACACCCCAGAGGACGTTTACGGTCGAAGAAGAGAGTCCCTGGCCTGGTGGCTTGGCAAAGGGACTTTGAAAAGGGCGACCCATCACCCCGCTCACAAAGTGGGGAATGGCATTGGAAAGAAACGCGCCGCCAAAGAAATAAGAGATATAGTGCAACCATTCCATGGTGATTCCTGCCTTTCAGTTCAAAAGTGGACAATGATCAGAGATGTCTTCGGGTCGGGGGTCCGAGCGAAGTTTTTGATCTCCGAGGGGAAGTCCGTCAACCTCCTCCCCACGGCGGGAGCTTGATGGGCGCGATGAATGAGGGCGTGCCCACTACCTTCATGTGGCGTTGGTAAAGCTTGCCGCCGCTTGTGACGAACAAGATGTCGAACTTCGTTCCGCCGAAGCAGACGCTCGTCGCTTCGCCTGTCGGCAGGGGAAGAATGCCACGGCAGCGGCCGTTGCGGTCGAAAATCTGCACCCCCAGGTGCGTTGCCACGTAGGGGCGTCCGTCGCAGTCCATGCACATGCTGCCTGCACCGCTGTCATCGGCCCAATCGGGTACGTGCGCCCAATAGAACGGCTGCTTCCACTCGACCGTGCCATCCGGTTTTACGCGATAGCTGTAGCCCCAGTGGGTGCGGCTCTCCATGACAGCCAGCCATAATCCATCCGGCGACAAGGCGATGCCGGTCGGATGCTGCAAACCTTCGTCGAGTAGCGTCTTGGTGCCGTCGGCCTTGATGAGCCATGCTTTTCCGGCGTCCGCTTCAGTCGCGTAAATATTGCCGCTGCTCGTTGCCAGCACGCAGGTCGCCTTGATGCCATCGACGGTCACTGCGCTCCCATCCGCCTCGAACGTGAACGCTTTGCCCGCCGCGATCGCCGGCTCGTTGCTGATCCGGCCATCCGCGCCGAGCTTGCGGGTGCGGTTTGCCGCCGTGTCGTGGAAAAAAATAACACCCTGAGGATTCACCGCGAGATGATCGCAAGCAGCACCCGCGTCGCTGACGATCTGCCACGTCGCCTCGGGATCGAGGATCGTCTTGAGGACGACGTTTTGCGTCCTCGCCGTCTGCGCCTGCACCGGCTTTGGCCAGTCTTTCCAAAGGAAGCGCATCGCGTCGGGGAAGATCGCCGTCGCGTGCCGGCCGCTGTGTGGGCCGGTGCCCCAGACGTACGCGTGCTCGTATCCGGAAAACTCGAGCGCGCGCTGCAGCGTCTGATTGCCCATCCACCAATCGCCCACTTCCGGCCCGCCCATCCATTCGTCATTCGATCCATCCTGCATGAAGATGCGGATCGGTTTCGGTTCGGTCTTGCGCACCAACACCGGGTAGCGGTCACCGCCGCGCATGCCGACAAACGTGCCAATGGCCGAGAACACGCGCCGGAACAGATCCGGTCGCTCCCATGCAAGCGTAAAGGCACCGATGCCACCGGTGCTGCCGCCGCCGGTGCAACGATCATTCGGGTCCCGCGAGAGCTTGATTGGCAGGCCATCCGGGGTCTGGCGCTTTTCGATCTCTGGAAAGATTTCCTCGACAAGGCAACGCGCGAGCGCGTCGTTAAGGCCGTCGAACTCGAAGCTGCGATTGAAACGGGGATTTTCCGGTTCATTCACCGACGCGACCGTGCCCGATGACACGCCAACCGCGATGGTCACGGGCATCTCGCCCTTGTGGATCAGGTTGTCGAACACGACCGGCACACCGAAGCCGAGATCGTCGAGCCCCACATACACGCAGGCGGGTTTGTCCCCCTTGTATTGCGCCGGCACATAGACGGTAATGCTGCGGCTGGTGCCGGGAAAAACCTTCGAGTCTTCAAACTTGAACGAAAACGTCTTCCCTTGCGGCACGCCTGGTTGCGACAGCGAATCGGGGCCGACTTCGTAATTGTCATTCGACGGAAGCTGGTTGTCGGCGGCAAGGGCGCCGGCGCAGGCGAATGCGGCGGCGACTAAGCGGACGATGTATCTTACACGAATCGTGTCCATGAATGGTGAAAGGTGATAATGATCGGACTTACATTCTTGGACCAGGGGCGGAGGTGGTCTGTGAGTGGTCAGGCTGGGATGTCATTGTTGGGTTGTCCATCCCTGGCGGAGGGCGGGCCGGAATCGAACCTTCAGCGGATCCTCCGGCGGCCCGATCGAAATCCTGTGCGATGACCCCATAACCCGGCTCCGTGAAACCTGCGACAATCTGCTCAACTCACAGATTCGGCAGACTCGGTCTGTAGAATCCGTGGTGACTTTTCGCAGACAACATGGGCGGAGTCTACCATCGCGATCCCGGACGCCCCGCAAAACGCATCCGCATAAGCATGCCAAGGTCTGACAGGGCCCCCGATCAGATACTCATGCGCGGACCTTGGCGCGGATTCTTTGTGACTGCAACGCTGGGTCTGGATTGCGCGGAGGCTGGGGACATCTGCGTTTGCCCGAACCCGCCCACCTCCAGCTCCAAACCGGACCGTAATGTCACCGCCGGAAGTTTCCGCACCGCACTCGCGGCATGAATCAGCAACTGTTTTTCCTCGTTCGCCAGGCGTTGCAGATCCCCGCCTTGGAAATGCGTGAGCGCTTTGAGCGCTTCCGCCGGCTGAAAGGTCGGGGCAAACATCTTGGCGGCCGCCGCCAAGCCGACACCGAGGCCAACTCCGGCACGGAGCATCGCCGCCACGTCCTCATAGTCCTTGGCTTCCACCCGCTGCTGCAGAACCTTGAGTTTGGTCGCCAGCAGATCCGGCAGTGAGGCCACGCAAACCAGCCGGTCGTTGGTCTGTTCCGGCTCCTCCACGTGGCCAAAATTGATGGAGCCAAAGAATGAGACCTTGACATTCGATTTGGTCAGAACGGTCAGGGTGTCGGGACGGTCCTGCAGGGTCGTGGCGCGAGCGATAAACGGCAGGGACTTCCTGATGGCCTCCTTGTCCAACGGCCGACTTGAAAAGAAATCGAAATCGACCGATTGGCGATGACCCAGCCGGAGGGCAATGGCCGTGCCACCGTAGAGCACAAATCCCATAGATCGCGTTGGGCCGAGCAACCGCAGCACCTGCCGTTGCTCGGCAGGCAGAACGTCCATGCGGGAGGTGAACGTGTGCATCAGGCGAACTTTCGTTTCGGCAACGGCGGCACTTGCTCGGGCTCCGCCAGTCCGAGGCGATAGTGCCAGTAGGCCCAGGATCGGTCATCAAATAGGCCGGCATCGGCGTGGACCAGCACCGCCTTCAGATAATCGTCGCCCACCGCCTCTGCCAGACGCTGGACATCGGCGTAATCGCCCAAATGCATGACCTGTGCGACCACCCGGGCGGGCATCGCGGTCGCCTCGACAGGTGTCAGCCACCAGAGGTATTTGGCGGCCAGATCCGCCAGCAGGGCGGCATGCTCTTTTGGAACCTCCCCAAGCACTCCGGGAGGACCGGATCGCAATGGATGCGCGAGGGGATTGCTCCTTGCCGTCATATGATCAGGATAGGGAAGCCGGGGTGCAAAGACAAGCCATGGCCGGGGCGCAGTCGGCCGCTGCCGGCGCCCAAATGCAAC
>CAJAKX010000187.1 GCA_903940425.1 uncultured Opitutia bacterium
GCCCTGGCGCGCCGCGATGCCGGCGGAGACCACCTGGAGCGATTTGAGCGGCTCGTTCTGGCCGGCGAGGAAGTGTTGGAGCAGCGCCGCGGCCATGGGACTGCGGCAGATGTTCGCCGTGCAGACGATGAGGATGTGGCCGGGCGCGGGCATGCGCGGAAATCGTGAATAAGCAGTCGTGAGCAGGTGATGTCGAGGGCAGAAACATCACACGGCCGGCGTGCATTCTCAACCGCGCGGCAGCTTTCCGAGCGCGAGGAGCGCGCGGTGGAGTTGCACGGCGCGCTGGAGGACGATGTCCTTGAGCGGCCTCTCGGGCGCCGCCGTCGTCGGGTGAACCCCGGCCGGCGCCGGCGGTGGCGCTGGCGGGGGACCGGCGGCCGGTGCGGGGATGCTTTGGTCCGCGCCATTCGGCCCCGGCTCCTCGTCCTCCGCAGCGCCGTTGTCGCGATCGCGGGCCAGCGCCGCTTCGTCAAAGCGGTGCTTGGTGAGATTCTCGCTGATGAGCGACTCGGCGGACGCACCGGCCGCAAGGGCATCGTAGGCGCGGTGGTCAGCCTCGGGGCTCAGGGGAAGCGCGAGGTCTGGCGTCAGGCCCGGCGCCGCGAGACCGATGGTGATGAGGGCGGGCGCGTGGTCGCGGAGTGCGGCGAGCAGGTCGGCGGACGTGTCGGGGCCGACGAGGATGAACAGCGGCGCGGTGCGCGACCGGGACGGCAGGTCGGCCGGAATCGTCTGCCCCATGGCTCCGTCCGGATGGCGAAGATCGATGATCAACGCCGGTGCCTTCCAGACGGTCGCCAGCATGGCGTCGTCGTCGGGCAGCTGCTGCAGGCGCGCATAGGTGAGACCCCGGCCGAGATCCTGCGGCGCCGAAGGCGCTGCGAGGCATGGGGCGTGAGGCATGAGGCCAAAGGCGAGAAGCCAGAGGCAGGAGGCCCGGCGCGTGAACTGAGCGAAAACGATCTTCATGTTCGGTTCAGCTGGCGGGCGCCGATGTCGCGGCGGAAATATTTCGAGGCGTACTGGAGCTGATCGCACACGGCATAAGCCCGGTCGGCGGCGGCGCGCAAGGTGGCGGCCTGCGCGCAGACACCGAGCACGCGTCCGCCGGCGGAAACGATCTGTCGCTGCGCGTTGAGGGCGGTGCCGGCATGGATGATCCACGTCTCGGGCGGCAGCGCCGCAGGCGGCGTGATCACGGCGCCCTTCGGGTAACTGCCGGGGTACCCCTGCGCCGCGATCACCACGCATAGAGCGTAGTCGGGCTTCACTTCGAGCTGGATGTCGCGCAGGCGGCCCTGGGTGGCGGCCCACATGAGCGCGAGCGGGTCGGTGGCGAGGCGCGGCAGGATGACCTGCGTCTCCGGATCGCCGAAGCGGGTGTTGAACTCCAGCACCTGCGGGCCCTCCGCCGTGAGCATCAGCCCGATGTACAGGGTGCCGCGGAAATCGATGCCCTCGGCGGCGATGGCGTCAACGCTCGGGCGGGCGATGGTCCGGACGATCTCATCAAGGAGGTCGGAGGCAACGATCTCGGCCGGCGAATACGCGCCCATGCCGCCAGTGTTGGGACCGGTGTCGTTGTCGCCGGCGCGCTTATGGTCCTGGCTCGTCGGCAGCACGACAAAATCGCGGCCCGAGACGATGAGATGAATCGAGGTCTCCTCGCCGAAGAGGCAATCCTCGATGAGCACCTGCCGGCCGCTGGCGCCAAACAGGCCGCCCTCGAGCATGCCGCGCACCGCCGCCTCGGCCTCAGC
>CAJAKX010000188.1 GCA_903940425.1 uncultured Opitutia bacterium
AAGGAGGCCAGCAACTGCACCCATGCCGCCCTGCAGGTCGCGGAGGAGCGGGCGGGCGCGCCGATCGAGGATGTGTACCTGGCCCAGACCGGCGCGCACCTCGAGGGATTCTACAACGAGGCGGCGGTCAACGTGGCCGCGGCCGACAACTGCGTGAGCGCGCTCGACATCGACACCGTCTGCCGCCTGGCCAAGGCCAAGGAACTGCCGGAGGGCCGCGCCGTGGTGCATCACATCCGCCGGCCCTTCCGCCTCGATGGGCGCCTCGTGCCCGACCCCGAACACCTCGTCGGCCAGCGTCTGGAGGCCGGCTACTGGACCGTGCACGGCAACGAGGCCAAGATCGGCGACCACATTCATGTCATCACCGGCTTCAACCTGCGGGTGGAGGAGCTGATTCTCTCCAGCCTCGCGGCGGGCACGATGGTGACCTCGGCCGAGGAACGGCAGAACGGCGTGCTCGTGCTCGACATCGGCTGCGGCACCACGGACTACGCGCTGTACCGCGACGGGGTGGCCTACCAGACCGGCGTCGTGTCCGTGGGCGGCGACCACTTCACCAACGACCTCAGCCTCAGCCTGCGCCTCACCCGCGGACAGGCCGAGAAGATCAAGCTTCGCTACGGCTCGGCCACCCTGCGCGCGCGCGACAAGCACGAGAAGGTCTGGCTGAATGGCGACTATTCCATCGGCGACCGGCAGTTCCCGCGGCAGTCGATCGAGCAGATCACCTCCGCCCGCGCGCGGGAGTTGCTCGAGGTCGTGCGCAAGAAGCTCGGACCGGCGTTCGTGCCCGAGCAGACACCGGTGGGGGTCGTCCTCACGGGCGGCGCCGCGAAGCTGCCCGGCATGGACGAGGCCGTGGGCAAGGTCTTCGGCGTGCCGGGCCGGCTCGGCGAGGCGCCCGCCTGGGTGTCCGACGAACTCCGCGATCCCGGCTTCAGCACCGTGCTCGGCCTGCTCTATTACGGACTCAACGCGCAGGCGGAACGGACCACCGCCGCACGCCGCTCCGGAGGCTTCCTCCAGAACATCAAGCGCATCCTTATCCCCCGCTGAGCCATGCAATTCGATCCCCAACACAACGAGCTGCCGCTGACGCACGAGATCCTCACCGATCGTTCCATCGCCATCAAACTGGTGGGCGTGGGCGGCGCGGGCTCCAACGCCATCGACCGGCTAAAGATGGAGAATCTCGAGCGGCTCCAGCTGGCCGTCATCAACACCGATCTGCAGGCGCTTTCCACGTCCCCCGTGCCGGACAAGGTGCTCATTGGCAGCGGCGTGACCCACGGCCTCGGCGCCGGCGGCGACCCCGTCGTCGGCCGGGAGGCGGCGGAGACGGACCGGGAGAAGATTGCCGCGGTGGTGCGGGAGTGCGACCTCGTGTTCCTGCTCGCCGGCATGGGCGGCGGCACGGGCAGTGGCGCCGCCCCGATTGTGGCCGAGGTGGCGACGGAGCAGGGGGCGCTCGTCATCGCCTTTGTCACCATGCCATTCAGCTTCGAGGGGGGCCGGCGGCTGAAGCAGGCCGAGGAGGGCCTCGCCGCGCTGCGCCGGGTCTGCGACGCGGTCATACCACTGTCCAACGATATTCTGCTGCAGGAGTGCAGTGACGACACGGGTGTGCTCAGTGCCTTTGCCCGCGCCGACGAGTGGATCGGCCGCGGGGTGAGGTCGATCTGGGCCATGCTGTTCCGCACCGGCCTCATCAACCTCGACTTCGCCACCTTGCAGCAGGCGTTCCAGTCGCGCGGCGGCAAGACGCTCTTCAGTCTGGGCCGCGGCGAGGGCCCGCAGGCGGTGGCGCAGACCATCGAGAGCCTCAGACTTTGCCCGCTGCTGCATACGACCGAGTTTTCCCGCAAGGCCGACCGCCTGCTCGTCAACATCATCGGCGGCACCGACCTCACGCTGCCGATGGTCAACGAACTCATGACCGCCATCACCGACCAGTACGGCAAGGATTCGCACGTCATCATGGGCGCGGTGATCGACGAGAGCATGCAGCAGCGTCTCGAGGTCTGTGTGCTGGGCACGACCGATCTCGGCGGCCGCGGCTTCGTACCGCGGCGGGCGCTCGGCGGCGCGCGGGGCACCCAGACGCCCGTCGCGAAATCGCCGGCCGCCCGGTCTGTCAGCCCGGTGGCGCCGGTCACCGCGACCGAGACGAGCCGGCCCGCCGTCGTGGCCGCCAAGGCGGAACAGAATGAATTCCTGTTCCACGAGCACGAGAGCCGGGGTTATTTCGACAAAACCGACCGGAATCTCTTCGAAGGCCAGGATCTCGACGTGCCGACCTACCTGCGGAAGGGAATCAAGATCACGGTGTAATCGCCGGTCCGAAAAGGCTCGCCTTCCGTCCGACCTTCGTGCGCCGCAGCTACGGTTTGGCGCGGGACACGGGCGGCAGGATTCTGGCCGTACACGGCGTCCCTACGAGTAAAACTGGCGGACCCGTGCCCTGATCCGACAGAGGGTGGCTGCCTGAATGAATTTACCGGAGTAATGAACGGAATGCGTCACCGCTTGGCAAATGCGCTGGATTCTGCACCTTGATTTCCATGTTTGTCGACGAGTGCGTCATCAAGATTCAAGCCGGCGACGGCGGGCGCGGCTGCGTGAGCTTCCGCCGGGAGAAGTATGAGCCGTGGGGCGGTCCCAATGGCGGCGACGGCGGCCGGGGCGGCGACGTGGTGCTCGTGGGCGACGACGACACCAACAACCTCATCGACTTCCGCTACCGGCCGCATTGGAAGGCGGCGCACGGCGGGCACGGGCAGGGCAAGGATTGCAACGGGCGCGAAGGCAGGTCCGTCCTGCTCAAGCTGCCGCTCGGCACGGTGGTGATCAACGCGGAGACGGGTCAGGCCGTGGCCGAGGTCGTCGAGGACAGCCAGAGGATCGTGCTGTGCAAAGGGGGCAACGGCGGCTGGGGCAACACGCGCTTCAAGTCATCGACCCACCGCGCCCCGCGCCACGCCAATCCGGGCCAGCCGGGCGAACGCGGCACGTACCAGCTCGTCCTGAAGAGCATCGCCGACGTCGGCCTGGTCGGCTTTCCCAACGCCGGCAAGTCCTCACTCATCACGCGGCTGACCAAGGCGCGGCCCAGGATTGCGCCGTATCCCTTCACCACGCTGCAGCCGCAGATCGGAGTGATCGAGTACGTCGAGGACTCCCGCAATCAGCACCGGCTGCAGATCGCGGACATCCCGGGCCTCATCGGGGGCGCCAGCGAGAACCGCGGCCTTGGCCACCGTTTCCTGCGCCACATCGAGCGCTGCCGGTTGCTGCTGCTGCTGCTCGACATGGCCGGCAGCGATGGGCGCGACCCGCGCGACGATTATGCCACGCTACGGCGCGAGCTCGAATTGTACGATCCGGCGCTGCTGAAGAAACCGCGGCTGGTGGTCGCCAATAAAATGGACCTCGCCGGCGCCGCGGCGAACCTTGCGAAGTTCAGACGCCGGCACCGCCTGAAGATCATCGGGGTGTCCTGCGTGACCGGCACCGGACTGCCGGAGCTGAGAAACGAATTGCTCAGGCGGGTGCGGGTCCTGCGGGCCCGCGAAAAGAAGTCGCCTTCGTCCCGGGTCTAAACTATCTCCAACCAACATGTCGGAGCACCGTACATTGCTCATGCGGGCCAACCGGCTCCTCGGAGCCGCCTTGGTTGAGGCCAACCTGGTGAAGATCGAGGACCTGGAGGCGGCCAACGAGCGCCTGCTCGGACTGCTGCAAAGCAACGCCGAGCGACAGGCGACCTTGCTCGGCGTGCTGATCTACGAGAAGAAGGTGCTCAGCGAGGACGATCTGTTGCATCACCTGATCGACAACGACGGCATCGGCCTCATCGATCTCCGCACCTACGACGTGCCGGAGGATTTCCGCAAGAACGTCGACCTCGGCTCGTGCTGGGCGACGTGGACGGTGCCGTTCGACAAGGAGGAGGACTTCACCCTCGTGGCCACCGCCTACTACCTCAGCCCGGTCGTGCGGTCCCATTGGGAGAAGCAGCTGGGCAGCAACATCCTCTGGTACGCCACGACCCTTGAGATCATCTCGGATTTCCTGGAAAAGATTGAAGCCGAACTGGCAAAGAATGCCGCGGCCGAACCGGCGAAGAATGACCCGGCCCAGCCGGCCGCGAAGACCGCGTAAGTCCCACCATGGCATTAGGCAAGGTTCAGCAACAGATCATCGCAAAGCTCGAGGAGATGGACCGCCTCTCCTCCGACCAGGAGGAGGCTATCCTCGGCACGCCCGGCGACCTGACGGGCGAGGCCTTGGACAAACTCCTGCAGGACGAATACAAGATCACTGACTTCCAGCTCCTCGTCGCCAAGGCGCGCGCCCACGGGCTGGCGCCGTACAACGTGCAGCGCTATCAAATCGGCCCCACCACGTTTGAACGGATCCCGCATGACTTCTGCCAGCAGAATCTCGTGCTGCCCGTGGGGCAGGTGGGCAACTTCCTGCTCGTCGTATTCGCCAATCCGTTCGAGGTCGCGGTTGCGACCAAAATCCAGGAGATGACCGGCAAGAAGGTCGTCCGTCTCCTGGGCCGGGACCGGGAAATCCGCGACAAATTCAGCAAGACCCAGCAGATCGAGGTGCAGTTCACCGATGTGGTCGAGAAGATCGGCATCGAGTTTGGCGCGGCCGAGGACCTCAAGGAGGAGGATCTCGCCAGCGAGGAGTCCGGTCCGATCATCGAACTGGCCAACCGCATCGTCGAGGACGCGTATTTCGCGGGGACGAGCGACATACATATCGAGCCATGGGAAAGGGACCTCGTCGTCCGCTACCGCATCGACGGCGTGTGCCAGGAGAAGCTCCGGCTGCCCATCAAGGTGGCGGGTGCGCTGGTCGCGCGCCTCAAGATCATGGGCAATCTCGACATCGCGGAGCGCCGCCTGCCGCAGGACGGTCGCATCATCTTCAAGCAATTCACGAAGAAGAGCATCGACATCGACCTGCGCATCTCCACGTCACCGCTCAATCACGGTGAAGGCATGGTCATGCGTATCCTCGACAAGCAGAAATCCACACTGCCGCTGCCGATGCTCGGTTTCACCGAGGCAAACCTCACCATCTACCGCAAGGTCATCCGCCAGCCTTATGGCATGATTCTGCACTGCGGCCCGACCGGTTCGGGCAAGTCGATGACCCTCTACGCGGCCCTCAACGAGATCAACTCGCCCGAGGTGGTCATCCGCACCGTCGAGGATCCGATCGAATACACGCTGGCCGGCATCGACCAGATGCAGATGCACCGGCAGATCGGGCTCACCTTTGCCGCCGCGTTGCGCTCCTTCCTGCGCCAGGATCCCGACATCATCCTCGTGGGCGAAATCCGCGACCATGAGACGGCCGAGATCGCCATCGAGGCCGCACTCACCGGCCACCTGCTCCTCAGCACGCTGCACACCAACGACGCGCCCAGCGCCATCGCGCGCCTCACCGACCTGGGCGTTGAGCCGTTCATGATCTCGGCGTCGATGCTCTGCGTGTGCTCGCAGCGCCTCATGCGGCGTGTCTGCAAGAACTGCCGGCAGCCCCTCGAGCCGCAAGGCCGCGAAAAGGAGCTTCTCGAGAAGGCCATCGGCTGGAGCGGACAGATTTTCAAGCATCACCCCAAGGGCTGCGTGCGCTGCAACCACACCGGCTACAAGGGCCGCGTCGGCATCCACGAGCTCATGGTGATCAACGAGGAGATGATCGAAGCCATCAACAAGGGGAACGAAACCGCCGAACTGAAACGCATCGCCGTGCGCAACGGCATGATGACCCTTCACCAGGACAGCCTGATCAAGGTGAAGGAGGGCATCTCGACCTTTGAGGAAGCCCTGGCCACCGCGCCGCCGGATTTGTGAGCGGCGTGGGCGATTGGGCGCCGAAGTTCCGGTATTGAGCGCGGGGTCCGGGTGCGAACTTCTGCAAGTCGGAATGGATTCTGACTCGCCCGGGCGGCGGGTTTCTCTTTTGGTGGTGGCCCGCCTATGACCTCCTATTGGTCTGAATTTCTCCTTGTCGCGCTCGCGCACCTCGTGGCGGTCGCCAGCCCGGGACCCGATTTCGCCATGGTGCTGCGGCAAAGCATCACCCACGGCCGGCGCCCGGCGGTCTGGACGAGCGTGGGCATCGGCACCGGCATCTTCCTGCACGTGGCTTACTCGCTCCTCGGCATCGGACTGCTCGTGCGAAGTTCCGTGCTCGCCTTCAACATCCTGAAGTGGCTGGGCGCGGCCTACCTCGCATGGATCGGCCAGAAGGCCCTCCGGGCAAAGCCGTTTGCGAACGGCGCGGCTCCGAATGCGACCGCCGCCGGCGGCGCGCCGGCACCCCCCGGCCGCCGGGCGGCGTTTGTCACCGGCTTCCTCACCAACGCCCTCAATCCCAAGGCCACGCTGTTCTTTGTGTCGCTTTTTTCCGTGGTCATCAACCCGCGGACGCCGGTGCTGATCCAGGGCGGCTATGGCGTCTGGATGGCGCTGGCGACGATGGGATGGTTCACGCTGGTATCGCTGTTCTTCTCCCAGGAACGCGTGCGCGCCGCCTTTCTGCGCTCCGGGCACTGGTTTGAACGCACCATGGGCGTCATCCTCCTCGCCCTTGGCGTCCGCTTGGCGCTGGCCACGGCGAAGTAGTTCACGGCTGCATATCCATCCGGTGAATCTCACTTATTACGCGACCATTCCGTGTCAACCCAGCGTCCGTTTGTAACGTATTACGTTACAAATTTCTGCTGCCAGGCCTCCTGTGGTTTGTAACGAAATACGTTACAAACATTCTCGGTCCGGAGCCGACCGGCGGGGCGGACGTTCGCCCGCAGCGTGAGTCTGGCGCTGGCCACGGCGAAGTGAGCCCCGCTGGCGAAGCCAGCCGCTGAATTAATTCAGAAGCCACAAGGCCATGAAAGAGAAGAGCACGGATTCCTCTTCATGGTTTCCTGGCTTCTGAGTTGATGATTCCTTTGCGCCTTGGCGTCTTGGCGCGAGCCTCACACATACACGCCGCCGCCGAGGAGTTGTTCGCCGTCGTAGAGGGCCAGAATTTGGCCGGGGGCCAGGGCGCGCTGCGGGTGGACGAAGCGGATGAGCGCGGGGCCGCCTTCCCCGGGAACGTACTCCAGCGGCACGCGCGGATCGCGGTAGCGCACCCGGCCCTCGAGCGGCCGTGACGTTGTCACCGGCTGACCGATCCAGCTCAGCGCCTGCACCCGGATCTCGCTGACGAAAAGGCCGGGTGCGTCGGGCGCGTCGAAGGCGATGAGCAGGGCGTTGTCGCCGGCGCGCTTGCCCACGACCACATAGGCCTTGCGGTCGGTGTTGGACGGGATGCCGATGCCCTTGCGCTGGCCGATGGTGTAGTAATGCAGGCCGCGATGGCGGCCGATCTCCTTCCCGTCGGTCGCGCGGATGATCGGGCCGGAATGGTCGGGCACATAAGCGCGCAAAAAGTCCGGCATCTTCACCTCGCCGATAAAACAGATGCCCTGGCTGTCCTTCTTCCGCGCCGTCGCCAGATGATGCTCGGCGGCGAGGGCGCGCAGTTCGGGCTTGGTCAGATGGCCGACGGGAAAGCGCGCGTCGCGGAGTTGTTCCGGGGAGAGCAGCGCGAGAAAGTACGACTGGTCCTTGTTCTTGTCGACGCCCTCCAGCAGCGTGCAGGTCCCGTCTCCGCCGACGATCCGCCGCGCATAGTGGCCGGTCGCCACCGCGGCGAATCCCTCGGCCGCCGCGTAGGTGCGAAACACTCCGAACTTGATCTCGCGGTTGCACATGACGTCGGGATTGGGCGTGAGGCCGTGCGCATACCCGTCGAGCAGGTAATCAACCACCAGCCGGCGGTAGTCCCGCATCAGGTTAACGACCCGAAACTCGATGCCGATCTGCCCGGCCACCGCGCGTGCATCCTCGATGTCCTGCATCCACGGGCAATGGCCGGCGACGTTGTCCTCATTGATCCAGTTTTTCATGTAGGCGCCCGCGACCTCGAAGCCCTGTTGCTTGAGGAGGAGCGCGGCGACGCTGCTGTCGACGCCGCCGGACATGGCAACCAGGATTCGCATGAGGAAGGAGACGAAGAAAGCCGGATTCCGCGCCAGCCGCAACGGAAACAGTCAGTCCGCCGTCGATCACTGGGCGAG
The DNA here is from genome assembly GCA_903940425.1 of uncultured Opitutia bacterium. GTDB lineage: Bacteria > Verrucomicrobiota > Verrucomicrobiia > Opitutales > Opitutaceae > Fen-1467. The sequence goes on from CAJAKX010000188.1 coordinate 8,156, forward strand.
GGCGGTATTACCAATAGAGGGACGCAGAGGTTTTGGTGTCGGGCGTAAAGCCCAACTCAAATGAGCTGCCCTGCCGTCATCCGGCCGCGGCCGAACACCCAAACCCGCTACGAAACGTGCTTATGCCGGCCGATGGGCGGCTGGCATTTCACCAGAGCAAGAGGCGCGCGCCACCCCTGGGTCCTTCGCGCGCGCCGCCTCGCGGTCACTTGTACTCCAGCCGCTTCTGGGCGGATGCCTTCTGCTCGATGAGCTTGTCGTCGAACATCAGCAGGCTGATCGTCTCATCGACGACCTCAATCTGCTGTGCATAAACCGGTTCATCGACCGACATCGCCGGCATGTTGCCCTGATGGTCTCCGGTCACGGGTGTCGTGGTGACCCGCGTGCCAACCTGGACTTGGCGGACCGGGGTGCTGCTCGTGCGGCGATAAACCCAGACCTCGGCTTTGCCGGTGGCTGTCGCCATGAGTTTGATTTCGGCCGGGTGTCCCATGATCTGTTTCACCGCGTCGGCGGTCATTCCCTTTTGCAGGGCATGCTCCGGGCCCTCGCCAACCGCGGTCGCAGTCGGGGCGGCAGTGGGAGCGTCGGGCATGGAAGGCGCCGGCGTATTGGAGCAACTCACCAGAAACGCGGCCAGCGCAGCTGGAATATAGGCAGGATAGCGAAGGTGCATGACAAATACAGAACACCGCAGGTTCAGAAATCCCTTCAAAAACATTGCGGTAAGTTCAGCGCCCCGGTGCCACGAGGCAACGACAGAATCGCTGAAACGGGTTGTGGCTGTCACCGGCTCCCCGCGTTGATCCAGTTTTCAGGCAGGCGCCGCCGCGGTATTTCGACGGCGGGGCGCGGATGGAAGCATTTGCGCCCCGGGATTAAGGGCTGGCCGGTCAGAGCCGACGAGGCCCGGCATCCACTTCGTGCTTGGCGTTTTCCGGCAGGGCGGATGATGCTCCGTCCTCCGCATGAGCATGCATGACCAACGGATTTCCCAGGCATGGCTGACGGCACCAGACAGCGGCATCATCGAACTGAGCCGTGATTGGACCGCCGCCTCGCTGCCGCCGCTCGGACTCGGCCCCGATGGGCCGCCGTTCACGGTGCTGGCGCGCGTTCCAGACCATACCTACGGCTGCGAAAGCGGTTATTTCGTCAACGGGTTCGGAGAGATCTTCTTCTTCCTGCAGCTCGCCCATCATCCCGACGTCGATCCCGTGACCACGGCCGTCTACCTCGCGGGCGATTTCAATGGCTGGCAGCAGGCCGTCGGCAACCCCGACTGGCGCCTGCTGCCGGCGTCGCTTGACGGCGAGGCCGTGCTGCTGTTCGCCGCGCACGCCGGCCGGTTTTTATCGCAACCGCCGCAGCGTTTCAAATTCGTCACCGGCGGGCACCGCTGGCTGCCGGTGCCGGCCCAGGCGCCAAACGCCATGCGCGACGACCTCGGCAATTACAATCACGCCATCGATCCGGCGCGCACCGGGCGGCATTTGTTCCGCTTCACGACCGCCGTGCCCGTCGACCTGACGGCGGCGCTGGCGGTGAGGTGGACCGACGACGCGGGTGCCGAGCAGGCGCCGCTGCGCCCCGGGGAGTTCTTTTTCCAACTGAAGAGCCATGTGCCGCTGGGCGCTCTGCTGGACAGCAGAGTCAACGGCAGCGAGACGACCTTCCGGCTGTTCGCCCCCCGCGCCCGGGCCGTGCGGCTCCACATCGGCAACAACCTGAAAAAGCTCGACGAGGCGGTCAGCTACGACATGGACCGCCGCAGCGACGGCGCCTGGGAGGCGCGGCTGAATGGCAATCTGCACGGCTGGTTCTACTGGTACACGCTCGACGGTCCGCGCAACGTCTTCGGTCTCTTCGATGGCAACCGGCGCATCCTCGATCCCTATGCGCTGGCGGCGGTGGGACGCGACGGACCGGGCATCGTGCTGGATCGCGCCCGGCTGGCTCCCGGCGACCGCGGGTTTCGCACGCCGGCATGGCAGGACCTCGTGATCGCCGAGGCCCATGTGCGCGACCTCGCCAGACCCGAGGAACGCCGCGGCTTCACGGGGCTGCGGAAATGGGTGGAGAGCCCCGATTTTCATCTCGCGCGGCTCGGCGTGAACGCCGTCGAACTCCAGCCGGTGCAGGAATTCGACAGCGCGACACCCGAGGAATACCACTGGGGTTACATGCCGGTGAACTGGTTCGCCCCCGCCAGCAGTTATGCGCTGGCGCCGGAGCAGGCCTCGCAAGTGCGGGAGTTGCAGGAGCTGGTGGCGGCGTTCCACCGGCGCGGCCTGGCGGTGCTCTTCGACGTGGTCTACAACCATGCCGGCCTGCCGCCGCACTTGATGTGCATCGACAAGCTCTACTGCTTCGAGCAGGACGGCGCCGGCAATCTCGCCAACTGGAGCGCCTGCGGCAACGACGTGCGCACCCGCGCCGCCATGGTCCGGCGGCTCATCATCGACAGCCTCACGCACCTCATCGAGACCTATGGCGCCGACGGCTTCCGGTTCGATCTCGCCGAGCTCATCGGGGTGGAGGGGCTGCGCGAGATCGAGACGGCGCTCAAACACGTGAAGCCCGACGTGGTGCTCATCGCCGAGCCCTGGAGTTTCCGCGGACACATCGCGCAGGATCTGCGGACGACGGGATTTGCCTCGTGGAATGACGGTTACCGCAATTTTATGCGCGAGTACGTGCGGGGCGGCGGCACCCGCGAAAAGTTCGAGTATTTCCTCAAGGGCTCGCCGGGGTTATTTGCCGCCTGGCCGGCCCAAACGGTCAACTATACCGAGTCGCACGACGACAAGACCTGGATCGACGCGATCACGGAGAATGCCGATGGCAGCGGCCTCCAGCCGACCCTCAACGACATCCGCCGCACGCACCTCATGGGCGCCATGCTCATGGCCTCGATCGGCATCCCCATGCTGGCCGCCGGCCAGGATTTCCTGCGATCCAAGCAGGGCGCGACCAACACCTACCTGCGCGGCGACCTCAACGCCCTCGACTACCGGCGCCTGTATCGTTTCCCGGCCACCCACGCCTACTTTGCGGACTGGATCGCCTTCCGGCGGAGCGAACGCGGGCGGCTGCTGCGGCAGTATTCGCGGCCAGGGGAGGGTTTTTTCCGGTTCTGCTTTGCGCCCGATTCGACCGCGGCCGTCGCTATTTTCAACGCCGATCAAAGCCAGGGATCGTTGCGGTTGCTCTTTGCCATCAATCCGACCCTGCAGGACGTGAAGATTCCGCTAGACGACGCCGCCCAGGCCCCCTGGCGGCAGCTGGCCGACCACGACCGCTTCTTCAGTTCCGGGAATCATAGCCCCGCCCGGCCGGTCGAGGCAGCGCTGTTCATGCCGGCCCTCGGCTGCGGGCTGTGGATGGCGGACTGAGAAAAAAGGTACAGTACTGGACGTTTTACGCCGATTACTACTGGCGCATCGCTCATGCCAAAGCCGGGGCGCTTCTCTTGATTCGTGCGGCTTGGCGGCCCGTCGCCGCGTGTCCACCTGAATCAGAACATCACCCAACAAACCAGAAACGGAGAAAACCATGGCAGTTAAAGTCGCAATCAACGGTTTCGGCCGCATCGGCCGTCTCGTCTTTCGCGCCCTCGTGGAGCAAGGCCTGCTCGGCACGACCTTCGATGTGGTCGCCGTCGGCGATATCGTGCCGGCCAACAACCTGGCCTACCTGCTCAAATACGACTCCACCCAGGGTCGTTTCAACGGCACGGTCGGCTCGAAGAAGTCGGCCGCCGACAAGCCCGAGGACGATGTGCTCATCGTCAACGGCCGGGACATCCTCGTGGTCAGCGCCAAGACGCCGGCCGAGCTTCCCTGGGCCAAGCTGGGCGTGCAGCTCGTGATCGAGTCGACCGGCCTGTTCACCGACGCCGCCAAGGACAACCCGAAGTCCTCCTACGGCCACATCGTGGCCGGCGCCAAGAAGGTCATCATCTCCGCCCCGGCGAAGAACGAGGACATCACCATCGTCATGGGCGTGAACGACGGCAAGTACGACCCCGCCAAACACCACATTATCTCCAACGCCTCCTGCACCACCAACTGCCTCGTGCCGCTCGTCTACGTCATGCTCAAGGAGGGCTTCGGCCTCGAGGAGGGCCTCATGACCGCGGTGCACGCCTACACGGCGACCCAGAAGACTGTCGACGGTCCATCGAAGAAGGACTGGAAGGGCGGGCGTTCCGCCGCGATCAACATCATCCCGTCGTCGACGGGCGCCGCCAAGGCCACGGCGCTGGTGCTCCCGGAAATGAAGGGCAAGCTCACCGGCATGTCCCTCCGGGTCCCGGTTCCGACCGTCTCCGTGGTCGACCTCACCTTCAAGACGACCAGGGACACCTCGCTGGTCGAGATCAAGGCCGCCCTGAAGAAGGCCAGCGAATCCTACCTGAAGGGCATCCTCGAGTACACCGACGAGGAGGTCGTCTCCAGCGACTTCATCCACTGCAAGTCCTCGTCGATCTTCGACGCCGGCAGCTCGATCGAACTGAACAAGAAATTCTTCAAGCTCATCAGCTGGTACGACAACGAGTGGGGCTACAGCAACCGTTGCGTCGACCTGCTGAAGAAGGTCGCCGGCAGCCTGTAACGCGGCGTTGCCCGCCGCGCAGTAGCGAGGAGTGAGGAGCGAGTAGCGAGCATTCAACACGCTGCGCGCCGGCTCGCTCTTCGCTCCTTTTGTCCGTCTGCTCGCTACCCGCTCCTCGTTTCTCGCTTCTCGATCCTCGCTCCTCGCTCCTTCTTCCCCCCATGCCCGCCTACCAAACCATTCGCGACATCGACGTCGCCGGCAAACGCGTGCTCATGCGCGTGGACTTCAACGTCCCGCAGGACAAGGCCACCGGCGCCATCACCAATCCGCAACGTATCGTGGCGGCCCTTCCGACGATCAAGTACGCGCTCGAGCGCGGCGCCTCGGTCGTGCTCATGTCCCACCTCGGCCGGCCCGACGGCAGGGTGATCGCCAAGTACAGTCTGAAGCCGGTCGCCGCGAAACTGCAGGAGCTGCTCGGCCGGCCCGTCAGATTCCTCACCGATTGCATCGGCCCCGCGGTCGAGCAGGCCTGCGCCCCCGGCGCGCTCAAGGCGGGCGAAGTGGTGCTGCTGGAAAATCTCCGCTTTCACATCGAAGAGGAGGGCAAGATCAAGAACGAGGACGGCACGTCCGTGAAGGCCGATCCCAAGGCGGTCGAAGCCTTCCGCGCCAGCCTTTCGAAGCTCGGCGACGTCTACGTCAACGACGCCTTCGGCACCGCCCACCGGGCGCACTCCTCGATGGTCGGCATGAAACTGCCGCACAAGGTCGCCGGTTTCCTGATGGAGGCCGAACTCAAGGCCTTCACGGCGGTGATCGACAACCCGCAGCGCCCGCTGCTCGCCATCCTCGGCGGCGCCAAGATCGCCGACAAGATTCCGCTCATCAACAATCTCCTCGAAAAGGCCAACGAACTCATCATCGGCGGCGGCATGGCCTTCACCTTCAAGAAGGAACTCGAGGGCATGAGCATCGGCGACAGCCTCTACGATCCCGAAGGCGCGAAGATCGCGAAGGATCTCTTCACGAAAGCCGCGGCCAAGGGTGTGAAGATCACGCTGCCGGTCGACTTTGTCATCGCCGACAAGTTCGACGCCAACGCCAATACGAAGGTCGTCACCGACAAGGAAGGCATCCCCGCCGGCTGGATGGGCCTCGACGCCGGCCCGAAGTCGATCGCGCTCTTCCAAATCGCGATCCTCCGCGCGAAGACGATCGTGTGGAACGGCCCGCCCGGCGTGTTCGAGTTCGACAAGTTCGCCGGCTCCACCAAGGCCATGGCCGAGGCGATCGCCAAGGCCACCGCGGCCGGCGCCATCACCGTGGTCGGTGGCGGCGACACCGCCACGGCCGCCAAAAAATTCAAGGTCGACACCAAGGTCACCCACTGCTCCACCGGCGGCGGCGCCAGCCTCGAGTTCCTCGAGGGCAGGGTGCTCCCCGGCGTCGCGTCGCTCGACACCCTGTGAGGCTTGCGGCTGCGCGGACAGGTAGGGACGGACCGCCGGGCCGTCCGTGCGTTGCCCAATCGCCATCGGCCGCCGAAGCAGGCTTGCCCGCCGCCCGCAAAGCGGCGAGAGTCCGGTTTTCCGTTCCGACCGCGCCAACCTCATCGACAGCCTTCCTCGCATGACACCTGCTTCCTCCAATTCCACGCCCCCCATGTTGCTGCGCAAGAAACTCATCGCCGGCAACTGGAAGATGAACAAAACCTCCGGCGACGCGGTGAGCCTCGTGAAGGAAATCGTCGCCGCCGTCGGCAAGGTGCATGACGTCGAAGTCGTCGTGTGCCCGCCCTTCACCTCCCTGGAAAGCGTCGCCCACGTGCTCGAAGGCTCGGCCCTCAAGCTGGGCGCGCAAAACATGCACCCCGAGCCGGGCGGCGCCTACACGGGCGAGATTTCCGCCGCCATGCTGCGCGCCCTGTTCGCCAGCTACGTCATCCTCGGCCACAGCGAGCGCCGCACCTACTTCAAGGAGACCGACGCCTTCATCAACCAGAAGGTGCTCGCCGCGCTCAAGAGCCAGCTCAAGCCGATCCTGTGCGTCGGCGAGACGCTGCAGGAACGCGAGAGCGGCGCGACCCTCAAGGTCGTGCAGACCCAGGTCGAGCAGGATCTCGACGGGGTGGGCAAGGACCTCGCGACCAACGTCGTCATCGCCTACGAACCCGTCTGGGCCATCGGCACCGGCCGCGTGGCCACCACGGAACAGGCGCAGGAGGTGCACGCCTTCATCCGCAGCCTGCTTACCAAGCTGTTCGGCGAGGCGCTCGCCCAGAAGGTGCGCATCCTTTACGGCGGCTCGATGAAACCGGCCAACGCGCCCGAGCTGCTCGCGCAGAAGGACATTGACGGCGGCCTCATCGGGGGCGCCTCGCTCGAGGCGCGCTCGTTCCTGGAATTGATCAACGCCGCCGCCGCGGTGAAATGATCGTTCCCTTGTAGCCAGATTCGTGGGAATTTGGAGCAATCGCATCGGCTGAAATTGTAGGGCGGGGTCGCCTTGGCTCGCCGAAGTCCCGCCGGGCGGGAAGAAGGCGGCCGGACCCCGCCGGTGTGTCGTGGGGCGCTACGGAGGACACTTTTGCATCTTGTCGGTCGAAGTTCGTCTGGTCGCCGCCCAGCAACGTGAAATGTCCTCCTTCGCCAAGGCTACGGAGGACAGCCTCCGCCCAACGTACGTCTTCCAGACAGAATTTTTTGTTTCCTTAAGGATGGCCTGCCAGCCGTAGCTCGAAGAGCGGAGGCTGGTGGTGGAGGATGGATTCGAACCATCGAAGGTCGGAGACCGTTTGATTTACAGTCAAATGCGTTTGGCCACTTCGCTACTCCACCGACCAAAAGAAGCGGTTTAGTTCACGCCGCACCCCTCAAAGCGCAAGGACTTTTTGCGCGGAGCGCGAAGAGCATGAACGAAACGTCGGGATCGCGTGGCTGGGTGCCGCAGGCACTCAATCTTCCACGTTGCGGCAGCGCTCATCGAGCTGGCGGGTGATGAGGTCAATTTGATCAGCGGTCAAGAGTGTTCCTACTTTTGGGAGATCTTCCGAAAGCCACTCAGGTCTCACTACGCGCAGTGCAGCGCCGGCCTTGTCGACGACATACCAGCCGGGCAACGCAAGCACCGGCCAAACCTTTGTCTTGATGCCTGTTTTCTTGGAGAGCCATTTTTGCAGCCAGTCCGCATTGTCTATTGCCTGATCCGGCCCGTAAGGGTCCTCACCCCAAGGCCAGATGAGCTGCTTGCCATCGTAGAAGACCTTTTGCGGTTCGAACCCCGGGCGTGCCCTACCTTTGCGCCGGGTCTTGGTCTCGATGGCCCATACGCCGCCCGGACCAACCGCGACATGGTCGATATTGAATTTCTTTCTGTCGGTTTCACAGGGTACGTCGTGGAAGACATGCCAGCCGTGTTCTTTCAGCGGTTCGAGACATTCGCCCACGTATCGCTCGCCCAGATAACCCAACCGGTCGTCGCGGTACCTCATCAAGCCCCGCAACGCCCAGCGCATCGCTGGAATGAGCGTGGCGACGAACGCCAAAACAGTGAGCCCGAATCCCACCCAGAGTTGAGTCCAAGTCTGGGGCCGGTATTTGAGCACACCCCAAGACACCAGCAGCGTTATGAGAACGGGGCCAAGCGCAGCCGCAACGATCCGGAAAATGAAGTCCTCATCGAACTTCGCCATCCGTCGTCGCAGGGTTTCGCCGGGGCCGCGGAGGAGTTTGAATTCAACGGGTGGCCGGGCTCGGCGACGCTTGACTTTCCATATTCCCAGGCCGACGACCGCACCGAGGAACAGCAGGAAGTAAACGCCAAAGGAGAAAATGATCCAAGATTCTCGTGTCATGGTGAATTGCTTGATTAAGGAGCCTTGGCTGGGCGGGGCATGGCGCGGGTTTGCCGCCGTTTCTAGTCCCGGGAACCTTTCTGCGCAACACCGACTTCGTCGCGTGCAGGCGCCGGTTTCCAGTCTTAAAAAGAGTAGGGTGCCCGCTGCTCGAAACCGACAGCCCGCGCTGCGGATCAGCGCTCAACCGGCAGGCTGGCGCTTCCCACTGATGGTTTCAAAGCTGCGCGCACCGGCTGCTTCCGCCGCTCTCCGATCACAATTGTTTAGACCTGACCGTTTTCAGCCGTCCCCTTGGTTGATGAGAGTTTCAGCACAGGCTTGTCGTTACTTTGGCGCTGGTACCGAACCAGTATAAAACACTTCACCCGTTCCGTCAGTAACGAGGTCACTGGCCTGCTTGAGCAGATTGAGTGTTGGCCCTGCGAGGGACATCAGGACGCTCGGCTTCTCCACCACCGGTTTCTGGAAAGGGCCGTGAATCTTCTGCTTCACCCTGGCGCACCCCTGGGCATCGATCAGCGCTATGGTCACGTCATCGAACTGTTCGTTGACGAAATCAATTCTTCCTTTGAGGGTGATCCTGTTCTGTTTGGTCGCCATGGCCACGTCCCTGGCCTGCGCTATGCCGCGCTCGACCTTCCAGTCGGAGAAGAGCTTCCCGATGCTGCTGCTGCCTCCCGATCCCTGGAAGATGCTCCCGAAGTTGTACCCCTTCGTGACCGCAAGGCCGATGGGACCGGCAAAAAAGAAGGCGCCTGCATCAATGAGGTTGAAGTTCTGACTGGACTCAAACCGGGCAAACTCCCGGTCGAGGTCGTGGCCGTGGAGTGTAAGATTCTCGCCACGCAAAGAGACCTCTCCCTCAGCAGTCTGCATCATCTCCTGTGCGGTATTCCCCCGCATCGACAGGCTTGCAGAGAAGTCCATCGATCCTTCCGCGACCTTCTTGTCGGAAAGGGTCTTGAAGTACTCCTCGATCCGGAACTGTGACAGGGATGAGCGGACGGAATAACGGGGAACGGGATCAGAAAAATCTGCCTCGATGCTCCCTGACCCCTGGCCGCCGAAAAAAAGCATCGTGATCGGATTGAGCGTGAAGCGGCCCTCCTTGCCCTGGCAGGTAAACTTCACATCGGAAAACCTGAGGCGTTTCGTCCGGATCTCCCGGCAGGCGAATTCCGCGGTGAAGGAAAGATTCTTCAAAAGCTCTGCGCGATTCCCTCCTGCAATCCGCAAGCTGCGCACGTCCAGATTGAGGTTTTCCACCTCGAATCCTTCCCCCGATTGTTCGTCCCCATAGAGGAAAGCCCCGTCGGTGAGGGAAAGATGATCGAGGACCAGGGCAGGAAGCGTCTCCCGGTGTTTAAAATTGAACTTGCCATCGCGGTCCCGCTTAACGGAGAGCCGGGGGCGCAGCAGCCTGATCCCACGGATCAGGATTTTCTTATGGAGCAGAGGGAGGAGAGCGAGCTCAAGGCGGGCTTCGCTCGCAGAAGCGACGTCCACCCCCCCATTCCGGATGTGCACATCATCAAGCCTGACCTGCAAGCCCGGAGCGAAGGCGATTCTCAGTCGGCCGCCAACGCGGACTTCCATCCCCAAGGCTTTGGAGGCGGCCCTTTCCAGCCGGGGTTTGTAGACATTGGTGTCCACAAGAAAAAGTAGAACAACACAGATGAGGATGAGCAGCCCCAGGAGCCCGCCGATGGCGAAGAGGATGCTTTTCAATGGTTTTGTCATGCACGCACCTGTTTCATGTAGCTGCTATCCCTTTTCCCCGGGCCCTTGCGATCGGAGCAGTTCGCACTGCCGCGACGAAGCGGCTTGCAAGGATTCAAGCGCTGATCAAACACCTTTTTCACCGCTTCCGCCACTCCCCAATCACCATTGTTCAAACCAGATCCCTGCTGTCCTCTGACGGCTTGCTCCCGGTAAACCAGCTTCCGGTCTCCGCCCTCCGCTCTTTCGTAGGGTAACACCCCATATCAACCGATTGGGGATCGGTGTAGTTTCGCTAAACTATGCCAGCTGCTCCTGTCCCCGCTCCCGAGAAAACTCCCATCCCGGACACCCGCCTCGCTAAGACGGAGGCTCCTGTCTCCACCCCCGAGAAAACTGCCGCCCCGGTCACCAGTCTCCCCAAGGCGGAGGCTCATGACTCCAGTTCCGCGGACACCGACGCTCCGGTTCCCAGTCCAGCGAAATTACCCGTCTTGACCATCGTTCTCGGTGTGCTTTGCGCCCTGCTATTCATCATCATTCTCGTATTCTGGAGCCAGGTAGGCTCCCGGGACAGAACCATCGTGGAAATGCAAAATCGGTCGAATCAGCTTCAAGCTGACGCGGTCCTGTTGCAGGCGCAGGTGGATGACGCCAAGGCCGGCACGGACGGGCTTCAGAAACAAATGGCTGAGACCAAGGCTGCATCAGTTCAGCTCAAAGCCGAGTTTGACAAGGCCAAGGCCGGCGCCGCCGAGCTCCAAACCCAGTTGGAGAAGATCCGGGTGATGTCCACCGGTTTCCAAACGCAGATGGAGGAGGCCAAGGTTGTCTCCATCAAGCATCAGGGGGAAGTGGAGCTCGCCCACGCCCAGACAGCCGTGATGCAGACGGAGTTGAATAAAGCCAAGGCCGACATGGTCCAACTCCGGGCGCAGTTGACCGAAGCCAAGACCCTGACCGCCGAGTTGCAGGCGAAACTGGAGAAAGCCGGAAACGAACCCGCCCAGCTGCAAAAACCACCGGCGAAGAAATAGTCGCGGGCACTCGCGGCGACCCATCGGGCTTACCTTCCCGCCGATGGTTTCAAGGCTGCGCGTCCCGGCCGCCTCCGCCGCGCTCCGAGCACAGCGGTTTGGACCAGACCCTTTCTGTCTGCCATTTTCGAAAGTGAATTGTCAGACCGAATTATTTTTCAATTAAAAATCAAACTAGAGGAACGATACTTATGTTTGTAGCCATTATTTCTTTTCCACGTATCAAAGAGGGCAAGGATGCTGAATTCCGAAAATGGTTTGACTCGTCAAACCAAGCTTACGCGGGTTTTCAGGGCTTCATAAGCCGGAAACTCCTGAAGCCTCTGGGGTCGGGGAACTATGCCGCTATTGTTGAATTTGAAGATCAAGCCGGCTTCAAAGCGATGCATGGCAGTTCTGTCCGCGACAAGGAGGCCGCGCAGGTAAGGCCGATGTTTGCTGGCAAGACCACGCCGAAGTTCTATGAGGTGATCTCAGGGTGAGCGAAGCTGAAGCCGGCATTGCCATGGGCACCGGTGGGAGGCGATGACACGAGTCTGCAGCTTTGGGCATGGCCGGACGCAACCTGCCCGTTTGGGCGAATCGTCCGCTGGATGGTTGAAGTTAGCTGCGTTTGCCGACGGTGGCCCAGAGCGTGGCCTCGAAGCCCAGGGAAGCGGTGTGATTCTTGATGGCGGCGGAGACTTTGGGGGGCATGGCACAGGTGAAAGCACCATTTGTAGCTTCCGGAATCTTTAACACAACGCCGGTTTCTAGTCGAAAAAGAGTAGCCCGCCCGCCTTCGCTGAAGCTTCGGCGAGGCAGGCCCGCCGGGTGCGGTGTGAGTGAAAGTGAAAGTGCCGGGTGTGCCGAGAGGCGACTTCGGATACCGGAAAGCGGACATCTGATACCGGAGAGCGGATACCGGAAAGCGGAAAGCGAAAAGCGGAAAGAGATCAGAGGCCAGAAGTCAGAGGGCGGAAGTCAGAGACCAGAAGCCACCTGCCGTCGCTCGGCAACGAGCGTGAACAGAGAAGATTTCCGAGACGTCGTCTCGGAAATGCCAGACGGCGTCGGGCGAATCTCCGCAGGGGATTCTGCAGACGCTGTCTGCACAATTTCCCTCCCAGCGGATTCGAGCGATGGTGTCGCTCGAATGGCGGCGCCGGCCGCCGTGGGGGCCACTTGAAGTCGCAATTTGCGACTTCAAGTTACTTGGCGTACCGCCCTGGCGCTAGGATCACATTTTGTGATCTTGGCCGGGCACGACCGACGACACGTCAAGCCGGCCTAGGGTATCGGACGAGGCGGACAACTCGGACTGGTCGGACGGACTCATGCGGATTTGGCGGCACAGACACAAGGTCCGGTCCTAGAGGCATCGGATGGATCGGACCAGGTGGACGAGTAGGACTTCTCGGACGCTTGGACGGAGAGGACGGGCTCACAGCGGATCAGGGCGGGCTGAGGAATCGGCGGGCCGGGTGCCGGTGCAGTCGGGGCAGGCGGAGCAGCCCCAGAACGGCAGGCCGGTACGCGGGCCTTTCTTAGCGATGCGCTGCACCATGGGCCGGCCGCAGCGCGGGCAGGCGGGCCTGGGAGAAGCGTCGGACGGGCTGGCCGACTCGGACCTGTCTGACGAGTTTGACCTCTCGGACGGGCTGGCCCGGCTTCAGGTGCGCGCGGCGTGCAAGCGCTCGGTGAAGCCGCCTTGCGCGAGAAACGTCTGATCGAGATTTTCGAGCTGCCGGCCCAGCAGATAGCTGGCCTGGTTGATCAGGCAGATGAGCGTGTTGGCGGCGACTTCGGGCGTGGCACCGCGGAAGTGGTGTGGGTCTGATCTTTCGGACGAGTCGGACTGGTAGCGGCGGCGCACGGCGAGGGCCTCGGGCGAATCCTTGGCCCAGAGGCGGAGGCCGCGCTGGCGGAGGAAGTCCTGATAATCGAGCAGCAGTTCTTCGAGGCTGGCACGGGCGACATTGGTGAGCTTGAGTTCGGTCTTCTTCGACGTGCCGGAGGCGACGCTGCCTTCCGCGATGTTCTGCACGCCGCTGCGCGCGGCCTGGACCATCTGATCATGAGTGCGCGAGCGTTTGTCGATGAAGCGGTCGCAGAAGATGAGCGTGCCGTCGTAAACCAATTGGGCGGTCTGGAAGCTGCGGAGCTTGCGGTAGCCGCCGTGCCGCGGAAGCAGGCGGTAGGGGGAATTGGACGAGCCGGACGAGTCGGACTGGTCGGACAAGTCGGACGGACTCATGAGCGCGCGAGGTCGCTATCGAGGATGACCTTGGTTTCCCGGATAGTGTGGATGGTCAGCAAGTCGGCGGATGGTGTGGGCATAGGGGAGGCGTTTCCCCGGCAGCCTGCTCCCGCCGAAAGCTGCGAATCAATGAAAGGTTTTCCTCCTTTCGGTGGAGTGCCGCGGCGTAGCCGCGATTCAAGATTCAAGAGGGAAGATTAAAGAGGCCACGGCGGCTGTTGGATTTTTTCGGAGCGATTACTGTTCCGATGAGTCATAGCTCACGAAGAGCACGAGCGCGGAAAGTACGATGACGACGGGGAGCATGGGCTTCAGTGGTGGTACGGCTTCACCATCGCGGACGATGGGAGATCATGCCGAGGCACATTCGAGGGGGTGGATATCGCGGACGTGAGATTAGGCCGGCCGGGACCGAAGGTCACAACGGGCATGCCTTGGCCGCTACAGAATGGACGATGATCGGACGGCGGCTGTAGTCGGTGAATCCAACGAGCATCAGACCGATGACGGCGAACAGTAAAAAGGCGACTTCACCGCTGAAGAACGCCGAGGGCGCAGCGATCCCGATGAGACCGGCAAACATGACACACGGATAGCTGACGCCGAGAAGAAGCATGAGAAGCTTGAGGGTGGTTTTCATTGTGTTGTTTTCCTTCTGGCTGCTTCTATTGCAGGCGCCGTGCCAAGCGGTGGCATGCTTTTTAAGTCAATGATTCCCCGGGGGATAGATGGATCAACTGCGGTGATGATCACTGGGTGATGACTGATTCCATTCGCTCGCGGGAAGCATGATTCCCGGAAGCGGGAAAGGGCAGGGCGGGAAATCCATTTCGGTTCCCGCCTGCACTCAGCCCAGCTCCTGCTGCCAGCTCCAACGCACGCACGAGCCTACAGCAGGCCGGCTTCGCGAAAGCTGTAATAGCCACGCCCCGTGGGATCAGCGGATTTCGTTCCCAGGATGAGATGATCCGTCAGCTCGATGTCGACGGCCAGGGCCGCCTCCCGCAGACGCCGGGTCACCTGGAGATCGGCCGAACTCGGCGCCGGATCGCCACTCGGGTGGTTGTGCACGCAAATGACCGCGGTGGCCGCCTCGCGGATGGCGGTGCGGAAGACCTCCCGGGGATGCACCAGGCTGCCGGTCGCGGTGCCGGAGGTTACCTCGACGCGCTTGATGAGCCGGTTCTTGCGGTTGAGGCACAGCACCCAGAGCTTTTCCACCGCCAGACCAGAGACGATCGGCTGAAAGTAGGCAAAAATGAGTTCAGGCCGGTTGAGCAACGGCGCCTCTCCCTGGCTCTGCCCGAGCACGCGGCGGGCGACCTCCATCACGGTCACGAGCTGCAGCGCCTTCACGCGGCCGATGCCATGCAACCGGCGGAAATCGGCCTCGGTCCACGAGATCAGACCGGCCAGCGAGCCCGTCTCGGCAATCAACCGCGAGGCGAGCGCGAGAACGTCCATGCCGCGGCTGCCGCTGCGCAGGAGCATGGCCAGCAGCTCGGTGTCGCTCAACGCGGCCGCGCCGAAACGCTCGAGCCGTTCCTGCGGACGCTCGCCCAAGGCGAGATCACGCAACCGGAGGGAGGAATAGCTGCCGCGGGCGTCCACCCCGGCAGTATGGTTCAAAATGATTTTCCAAGAAAAGGAAATTCCGGAGGAACCAGGCATTTTTCTTCACACCAAGTTTGCCAAGTCCGGTGGAACCTGCACTCCGTGCAGGTTGATCAAGACGTCGGAGCCAAACCAAAAAACGAAACCCGCACGGAGTGCGGGTTCCACCGAAAAGCGAGGCCGTTTTGCGACCGCGCTCAGAACATCTTCACGTAACCGTTGCGGCGGAGGCGTTCGAGCCAGCGCTCCTGCGACTGTCGGGTCATCTGCTGGGCGAGGATGCGCTCGACCTCGTCGCGCACTTCGTCAATCGGCTGGATGCCGGCGAATTTGCGGTCCTCGACGTAGAGCAGGAAGCAGCCCTCGGGAATGATGATCGGCTGGCTGATTTCACCCTTCTTCAGGTTGAAGAGCGCATCGCTGAACTCCTTGCGGATGTCGGAACGCTTGGTCCAGCCCCAGTCGCCGCCCTTGTTGCGGCGCGTGTCCTGACTGTACTGCCGCGCCAGCTCGGCGAAGGGCTCGCCGTCATGGAACTTCTTGACCACGTCCTCCGCCTTGACACGGAGCAGGGCATCCGTCTCTCCGCCGGGCCGCGTGAACTGGATGACGCGCAGCAGGGCGGCGTCCTCCTGGTAAAAGCGATCCTTGTTCTCCTTGTAGTAGGTTTCGACCTTGACGGGACTGACGACGCTCTGCGACTTGCGCTGCTCCTGCCGCATGTAGTTGAAGATGATATCCTCCTCAACCTCCCTGCGGTATTCCTTGAGGGTCATGCCGCGCGAGTGGAGATAGGCGAGGAACTTGGAGCGGTCGCCGTCGAATTGGGTGATCTGGGTCTCGGCGATCTGGTTGTCGATATAGCTGGCCGGGACCGTGCGCTTCTTCGACTCATCGCCGTCCTTGGCTTTGTTGAACTCCTTGACGATGAGGACGCGGTCGATGAGGTTCTGGATGACATCATCCTGCAGGGCCTCGAGCTTCTGGTTGAATTCCTGCTCGTTGCGGGCCTCCTTCTGCAGCGTGGGCACGAGCGGGGAGATCTCGCGGCGAATGTCATCCACGGTGATGATCTTGTCCTCCACGATGGCGGCGATGCCGTTGGCAAAGCGCAGATCGAGTCCATCGTTCACCGACGGGGCCTTCAGCTGGGCGCGGAGGGAGAGAGTGGCGGCAAAAAGGAGCGATGCGCTGGCGACAGCGACGCGGCGATAAGTCATGATTCCGGCAGGTTGATCAAAAAGGCGACGATCTCGCGTAACCTTAGGAGCGGGCGAAGTGCGGTCAAGCGGGGAAACCTCTTTCCCGGCATGATGAAATTGTCGTGTTGTTCGGAGCGGCGCAGACATTTCAGGCGGTTGCCTTCGGTTTCGACGGTC
>CAJAKX010000189.1 GCA_903940425.1 uncultured Opitutia bacterium
ATTCTATGCGCGGCGGCCTTTCTGGGGCTGCCGCTTGTCTCCGTCTCCGCACCCGCCGCCGACGAGGAGAAAATCCCTCCCTCCGTCCTCAAGAAGTACGACGCCAACAAGGATGGCACCTTGGATGCAACCGAGCAGGCTGCCTGGCAGGCCGACAAGGAAAAACAACGGGCTGCCCGCGTGGCCCAGCGCGCGGAGGATCTCGCCCGCTACGACACGGATAAGGACGGCAAGCTCGAGAAGGACGAGCGTGCCGCCATGAAGGCCGATGATGAAAAGACCCGGGCTGAAAAGAAGGCGGCACAGGCCGACCGGAAGGCCGGGCAGGCGGCCGAGACCGAGGCGAAGAAACTGGCCAAATACGACAGGAATCAAAACGGAAAACTCGAAGATGATGAGCTCGCCGTCATGAAGGCCGATGAGGAAAAGCACAAGGCCGCCGCCGAGAAGCGCAAGGCCACCCTCGAAGCCAGGAAGCAGGCCAAGGAAAACGAACCGGACGCAGACAGTCGCTGACGGCCGCTTTCCGTCTTGAAACAGACTGCAGCCCCGGGCTTCCACCGGGGCTTTTTTGTCGCACCGTTCCAAGCCGGCAGCACCATGGCCGGCCTTCATCGTTGCGAAGCCGAACCGCGCCGTCCGTGGGCGCAATCGCCCGGACTGCCTCCGTCAGCCCGGATCCTTCGGCGCCTCCGCCGCTCCGCCGCTCCACTGCAATTTGGTGCGCATAACGGTGAAATGCGAGTAGTCGACGCGCTGCACCAATGGCAGCTTGAGCGGCGAGATGGAGATCTCCACCGGCGAACCCTGGCAGAAGGTCAGGTTGCGCTGACCGTCCATGGCCACGAGCAAGCGCGAATGCTCCATGCGGTTGTAGACGCGCAACCTCACGTCGTCGCGGAAAATAATCGAGCGGTTGCTCAACGTGTGCGGGCAGACCGGCGTCATGGCGATGACTTCCGCCGCCGGATGGATGAGCGGACCGCCCGCCGAGAGATTATAGGCGGTGGAGCCGGTGGGAGTGGTGAAGATGAGACCGTCGCAGTAGTAATCGGTCACCAACTCGTCCCCGGCGAACACCTCGAGCCGGACCAGCCGGGAGTTGATCTCGCCCTTGAGCAGCACGTCGTTGAGGGCGAGATCGTGCTGACCCGGACCGGTCGAGCAGTCGAGCAGGGAGCGCAGGGCGATGCGATAACTGCCCGCCAGCAGGTCGGTGAAATGAGCCCGCGCCTCCTCGGCGGAGAACGTCGTGAGGAAGCCGAGGCTGCCGCGATTGACCCCGATGACCGGCACCTGCGCGCGCGCGGCCGCCTTGACCACCCCCAGGAGGGTGCCGTCACCGCCGATGACGCAACACGCGTCAAAACCCTTCAGCCCGTCCTCCGGCAGAGGGAAGTGCTCCGTGTGGGTGAGCTCCACGCCCGCCCGTCGGGCCGCGGTCATGAGCACCTGGGCGAGCTCGGCGGCACCGGCTTTCTGTTCATTGACCACAAAGGCGAGTCGACGGATGGGTTGCATGACGGGACCGTTGGTTGGCGCTGATCCGGATTAATGCCAAATCCGATTATGCTTGGCGAGCCTTAGCGGGGATTGCCGGTTTCCTTCCTTAATCCCAGCAGAAATTCCCGGTTGCCGTCGGTGCCGGTGATGGGGGAGTCCATCGAACCGAGGAGCGTGGCGCCAGGCAGGCTGGCAAGGGCGAAGGCCGTCACATCGGCCAGCACTGCCGCTTGCACGGCGGGATCGCGGATGACCCCGCGGCCTTTGTCCGCTTCACCCTTGCCGGCTTCAAATTGCGGTTTGACCAGCGCAATGAGTGTGCCGCCCCGCCGGAGAAAGGGCCACACCGCGGGCAGCACCGTCTTGAGCGAGATGAACGAAAGATCCATCACCACGGCATCGTAGTCGGCGCGCGGCAGATTGCCTGGCTGGAGATGGCGGGCGTTGATTTTTTCGAGGTTGGTCACGCGCGGGTCGGCGCGGAGTCTGGCGTGCAGCTGGCCGCGGCCAACATCGACGCAGGTCGCGTCCGCGGCGCCCGCCTGCAGCGCACAGTCGGTGAAGCCGCCGGTGGCCGCACCCACGTCGAGCACATGCGCCCCGCGCAGGTCGACGCCGAATTTTTCGAGAAAGGCGGCCAGCTTCCCGCCGCCGCGGCTGACGAAACGGGGCGGCTGTTCCAGCGTGAGGACGATGTCCGGCGGGCATGCCCGACCTGGTTTATCGAGCCGCTCGGTGCCGTGCAGCACATGGCCGGCCATGATGAGCGCCCGGGCTTGGGCGCGCGACGCGGCGAGGCCGCGCTGCACGAGGAGTTCGTCAAGGCGCAGACGGGCGGAGGGCATGAGGTTCAGAGGACAACAACAGAGGATCGAGGACGCGGGGCGGAGGAGGACGGAACCAAGGAAGCCCGCCTGCAGGCAATCTCATCTCCGGCCGTGGGCCGTCATCCGGTGTTACGGGAGGGGCGATTACTTTTTCTCCGTCCACTCCGCGGTGAAGCGGTAGCGGCCGGCGGCGAGCTGGCAGGTGACTCCGTCCTTGGTGTGCACGACCTTGGCGACGCCCGGCACGCGATCGAGCAGCTTGCCGCCTTCAGTGATGCGCGCCTTGAGTGGCACGGGCAGCCGGGCGGTGGCGGTGGTGTTGGCGGGAACGACGATTTCCCAATCAAAACGTCGGGCGCCCGACCGCCAGACGCTGGCAACCTCGCCGTGAGGTGAGACGAGCCGGGCCCGCGCCGAGGAGAGATTTCCCCCGGGGTGCGGCTGCAGCAGGATGTGCCGGTAACCAGGCTGCTCCGGATCGACTTCAATGCCGGCCACGACCGCGTAAAGCCAGTCGCCGATGGCGCCGTGGGCATAATGGTTGAAGGAATTCATGCCGGGATCCTGGAAACCGCGGTCATGCGTCCAGCCGTCCCAGCGTTCCCAGATGGTGGTGGCGCCTTGGGTGACGGCGTAGAGCCACGACGGCCACTGTTTCTGGTGGAGGAGTTTGAAGGCGAGATCGAGACGCCCCGCGGCCGTGAGCACGTGCGGCAGGTAGGGCGAGCCGACAAATCCCGTCGCGAGTTTCCAGCCGCGCTTTTCAATATCCTTGATGAGGTCGGCGGCAACGCGCGGCCGAAGCTTCGGCGGCAGGAGGTCAAAATGCAGCGCGAGCACGTACGCGGTCTGCGTGCCGCCCGCCACCACGCCCTCCCGCGTGAGAAACTTGCGCTGGAACGCTGCCCGCACGGAGTCGGCGAGCGAGGAGTATTTCTTTGCCTCGGCCTTTTTGCCGAGCACCTTGGCCATGCCGGCCACGAGGCGCGCGCTGTGGGCGAAGAAGGCGGTGCCGATCAGCTCCTTGGGGGTGCCACCATCAATTTTGTTGCTGTCGTCGGGCGCGAGCCAGTCGCCGTAACCCTCAAAACCGTGCACCGTCTTGCGGCGGATGAGATCGGGGTTGGTCGTCCGCAGTTCATCAACGAAACGCACGCAGGCGGCGTAATGCCGCTCAAGCAGGCGGCGGTCGCCAAAGCACTGATAAATCGTCCACAGGCAAATCGGCAGCGCGTCCGCCCAGGCGGGGCCGCCGTCGGGAGGCAGATCATCGGTGGCCGGCGCCACGGCCGGAATGGTGCCGCGCTCGGTCTGGGCGTCGGCCAGGTCCTGCAGCCATTTCCGGAAGAAGGCGGCGACCTCCATGTTGAACGCGGCGGTGCGGACGAACACCTGTGCGTCGCCCGTCCAGCCGAGACGTTCGTCGCGCTGGGGACAGTCGATAGGCACGTCGAGAAAGTTGCCACGCTGGCTCCACTGGATGTTCTTCTGGAGCTGGTTGATGAGGGGGTCGGAGCAGGAAAAGTCGCCCGTGGGTGTGAGGTCGGAGTGCAGGACCACGCCCGTAACCTCCTCGACCTCGACATCCGCGCCCCGGGTTTCGAGCTCAAGGTAGCGGAAACCGTGGAAGGTGAAGCGCGGCTCGAAAGTCTCACTGCCGGCGTCGCCGCGCAGCGTGTAGTGGTCGGTCGCGCGGGCGGCGCGAAGGTTGGCGAGATAGAGATGGCCGTCCTTGTCGAGCATCTCGGCATGCCGCAGCGTGAGGGTGACGCCGGCGGGACCCCGGACGCGGAGACGCACGCGGCCGACCATGTTCTGGCCAAGGTCATAGCGGCGCAGACGGCGCTGTTCGCGTTCGGAAGTGTCGTTGATCAGCCTGGCCTTGATCTCATGGAGGGCCCGGATGGGCGGACTGCGCATGGCGTCGAGCGCGACACCGTTGCCGTTGCCCGGGCGCGCGGGCTGCCAGCCACGGTCGTCAAAACCGGGTTTGTCCCATCCGGGAAATTCAAGCCGGGCGTCATAACTCTCGCCCATGAGCAGATCGCTCTCGAGCAGCGGGCCATAGGCGAATTTCCAGGTGGAATCGGTGCCGATGATATCGGAGCGGCCGTCGAGATAGTCGATGGCGAGCTGGGCGAGAAACTTGGGCCGGTCGCCATACATCTGCCGGCCGCGCCCGGCGATGTGCCCGCAGTACCAGCCGTCGCCGAGAATGGCGCCCAGGGTATTGTCGCCCACCACGAGCAGCGGGGTGACGTCGAAGGCCTGATAGTGGACCCGCTTGCGGTAGTCGGTCCAGCCGGGCGCCAGCTGGTGGTCGCCGACGCGCTGGCCGTTGAGGTGCGTCTCGTAGGCGCCGAACGCCGTGGCGTAAAGCCGGGCGCGGGTCACCCGGGCGCCGACGAAAAAGGTTTTGCGCAGATAGGGCGCGGGGATGGTTGTCCAGCGACCGCCCGTGAGCGTGCCGGTGATCCACTGCGCCTTCCAGTCGCCGCGTTCGAGCAGCCCCATCTCCCAAAATGCGCGCTCGGTCGATTCGGTGGCGTGGCCGCGTTCGTCCCATGCTTTCACGCGCCACCAGGCGCGCTGGCGTGAGCGCAGTGGCTTGCCTGCGTAAACGATGTGGCGGGAGGCATCGGAGGCCACTTTGCCGCTATCCCACAGGTCGGGGGCACCGCCCGGTTCAGACGAGACGAGAAGCTGGTAAGCAGTCTGGCGCGCACCGCGGCGGTGTTCAGCATCGAGCCACCAACTCAGGCGCGGCTGGCGCTCATCAAGGCCGAGGGGATTCTCAAAGTATTCACACCGCAGGTGAACGGGACGGCTGGCTGCTTGAGACATGTGGGTTTTGGGGGCGGAAGGAACGCCTGCCATCCAGCCGCCAGGCAGCGGCGGCGGACGGCGGGCGGGGGCGGAAGATGGCAGTGGAAAAGCAAATGGTCGAGATTTCTGTGGCGTCGAGCAGCGAAGACCATGGAAATTTATACCGGAAGAGAGCCAGTAATGCTCCATGCAATTGAGCGTGTTAAGCAACAGATGATAAATAACTTATATCATCCGTTTCTATGCCCTTTCTGCCTCCTTTAATGCCAGGCGGGTTGGGGAAGGCATAAGGCATTGCCGCCTTCCCTCCAAGCAGCTCAAAGACACGGAATTTTTGGAGAAGCAGGGGAGGACGTGGTCCGTGCAGCCATCACAGCACTGGCATCACGTCAACGTCAGTGGCATGGCGGTGCTGCATGAGAGGAGCCACGGATTCACAGTTTCTGCCGGGCGGGCGACCAGCAGGTCGTGCGGCCGCCGACCTGCTCGCGAACAAGCCGGGCTCCCGTGCGCGGGCAGCGCCCGCCGTCCTCCCAGCGATGGTTGAAAAGCCACGAATCGCGAATGCGAACGTTGAGCGCGGGCGGCGTATCGTTGCCGCGACCGGCGATCGTCTTGAGCGCGAGGCGGCAGACCCGGCGGCTTTCACGCCAGAGGGCGCGGATCTCGGCGGGCGTGAGCGCACCGGCCAGCCGCCGGGGATGAATCGCGGCCCGCCAGAGAATTTCATCAGCCATCCAGTTGCCGATGCCCGGAAAACGCTCCTGCATGAGCAGCACCGGTTTGATCGGCGTGCGTCCGCGGCGGCGCAAAAAGTCAGCGACCGCTGCGACCGTGAAGGCTTCGGACAGGATCGGCGGGGCGAGGCGCGTCCACCACCCGGGTGGGCCGCGGCCGACGGAAAAAAGAATGCGCCCGAACATGCGCGGGTCGGTGAACACGAGGCGGTGTTCCCGCTGCACGAGCACCAGGTGGTCGTGTTTTCGCGGCGTGTAGCCGGCGGGCTCCCCGCGCAGTTCGCCGCTCATGCCGAGGTGCACACCGAGCCAGCGACCGCCGCCAAAACGGAAGAGCATCTGCTTGGCCGAGGTGGCGGAGGAAAGGAGCGTGGCGCCGGCCAGCCGGCCTACGAGGCGGCGCACGTTGCACTCACGGAACACCTTGGCGCGTGGGTGCACCAGCACGGCGCGCACGCGTTGCCCCAGTCCCGGGCTCCACTGCTTGCGGAAAAACTCGACTTCAGCGAGCTCAGGCATGCGGCGATGGAACCCTACGCGAGCGTGGCGACAAAAGCCGCGAAGCTGGCGAACACCGGCACGTGATGCCGGGCGACCTCCGGGAGCGTGCCCGGATCAACCTTGCCGGTGCCGACGACGACAGCGTGGATGCCGGCGTTGCGGGCGGCCTGGATGTCGGCCGCGCTGTCGCCCACCATGTAACATTGCGCCGGATCGAGGCCGTGCTGGGTGACCATCTCGAGAATGTACTTGGGCGAGGGCTTGCGGTAGACGGCCGGCTGGTCCGGCGCCTCGGGCGCAATGCAAATTCCGTCAAAGGCCGGTCGGGGCGGGCCGAGCAGCTCTTCGAGCTGGGAGTTCACCCGGTGCGTATCCTCCATGGTGTGATAACCGCGGCCGATGCCCGACTGGTTGGTGAAAAGGAAGAGCTTGTAACCCAGCGCCCGCGCCCGACGCAGAGCGTCGGCGGCGCCGGGAATGAGTTCCACACCGGCCGGATCGGCGAGGTAGACCTTGTCGACGATGAGCGTGCCGTCACGGTCGAGGAAAAGCGCGCGCGAGGCGCGTCCCGGTCCGGCGTTGGGGGTTGGGGATTTTGGATTCGGGCCGCTCACGGGGTGCGCGACACGTAGGCGACGAGTTCTTCCGGGGTGACCGTGGCGGTGCCGAGCTTGCCCACGACCACGCCGGCCGCGGCGTTGGCAAAGTGCGCGGCGGTCTCCAGATCGGCGCCCACGGCCAGGGCGAGCACCAGTCCGGCAATGGAGGTGTCGCCCGCGCCGGAAACATCGAACACTTCGCGGGCGGCGGTGGGGATTTTCTTCAGCACCCGGCCCTCCGCACAAAGCAGCATGCCATCTTCACTCATCGTGATCACGAGGTGGCGCGGCCGGTAGCGTTCGTGGATGCGGGCGCAGATCGCCTCCGCCGGAAACGGCTGTTGCGCATCCCATTCGAAACCGGCGAGCTGGGCGGCCTCCTTGCGGTTGGGCGTGAGGAGGTCAAGGCCGGCGAAGTGCAGGCTGCGTTTTGGCTTCGGATCGAGCGCGATGAATTTGCCGGCGTCGCGGGCGAGCTTGGTGAGCGCGGCGATGAGGTCGTCCGTCAGCAGGCCCTTGGCATAGTCGGAAAGAATCACCGCATCGGCCGCCTGCACCTCGGCGCGCAACAGGCTGATGGCCGTTTCGACATCAACCGCGTAACTCGCGGGCGGCGATTCGCGATCAAGGCGGCAGAGCTGCTGATGCTGCACGATCACCCGGGCCTTGATGATCGTCTGCCCTTCACCCGGCAGATTGATGCCCGTGATGCCGCGCTTCCGGAGGACCTCAGCGAGCTTGCGGCCGGCCTCGTCGTTCTGGATGCAGCCCGCGACCACGGCCTTCGCGCCCAGCGCGGCGAGATTGTGCGCGACATTGGCGCCGGCCCCGGCGGTGTAACTGTCGCGATGGATGTGCACGATGGGCACGGGCGCTTCGGGGGAAATGCGCGTGGCATCGCCCCAGATGTAATGGTCGAGCATCACGTCGCCGACCACGAGGATGCGCAGCCGGGCGATTTTCTTGAGCAGCAGGCGGGCCTTGGCGGGTGAAATGGTGGGCATCAGCGGATCTCCCAATCGTAGTGGTAGTGTGAAAGGAGCCGGGGATGACCGGAGGTCACCTGCACGACGTCCTCGATGCGGCAGGCGCCGAGTCCGGGATAATAAAGTCCCGGCTCAACGGTGACGACGGCCCCTGGTTTCAGTTCATAGTCGACGGCCCCCGAGATGCGCGGTGGTTCATGCACGGCGAGGCCGAGCCCATGGCCGGTGCCATGAAAGAAGCCGATGGAGCCGCGGGGCGTTTGCCGGGTCTCGTAACCTTGGGCCTGGAAGTAACCGGCCACGCGCTGATGCACGTCGCGGCCGTTGACGCCGGCGTGAATGGCGGCGAGCGCGAGCTGCTGACCGGCGCGGACCGTGGCAACCAGCCGGCGCTGGGCGTCGGACGCGCGGCCGCGCAGGAAGGTGCGCGTCATGTCGCCATGGTAGCCGGAGGCGGTGACCCGCGGAAACACGTCAATGATGACAAGGGCATGGGCGCGGATCGGGCCGTGACCGCTCTCGTGGGGATCGCAACCCTGGTTGCCGCCGGCCGCGATGGTGTCGAGCGACACACCGCCGGCGGCGAGGCAGGCGCTCTCAATGGCGAACTTGAGGTCTTCCGAAGTCAGTTTGCGGCCATCGTGGTAGAGCCAGCGCCCCCGGATGCGCGCGCGGCGCAGCAAAACCTCGGCGGCGGCAATGCCGCAGGCGGCGCAGCGGTTGCCGGCGCGGAGGGCGGCGGTCTCGGCGGGATTTTTGATTTCGCGCTCGGGAAAGATCATGCCGCCCGCGGCGATTAGTTTGAGGCCGTACTTGGCGAGCTTGAAGGCCACGCCGGCGGGAAAATCGTCCGGCACCGTGAAGGCGTGGATCCGGTAGTGCGCGGCCAGCAGCAGAATGGTTTCCGCGGGTCCAATGCGCCGGTCCGGCCAGCGCCTGCGCGCCTTGCGATGCCACGATTCCAGCGGCAGCACCACGTCGAAACTCGAGGTGCGTTTCACCCGCCCGAATTCCAGGGCGCTGACGGCGCACACCTTGCGGCGGCCGGCGCGGAACGAGATGAATGGGTCGGGCACCGGGACGCGGCCGAAGTAGCGCTGGTCCGGATTGATGCTCGAGTCGGCGTAGAGAAGCGGGGGCGGCTGGACCACGGTGAATGCAGGGTTGAATTACGGGCGACATCGCATTACCCACGAAACCTGCGGAAAACGCAAAGATGTTTTGGGCATCATCCAGTCAATGGGGGAAGCGGGGAGGGTGGACGCTGGCGCTGGCCCTGCTGGTCGCGGGTTGCCCGCGCAGCGGACCGGGGGCCGACGTCCCGCCGAAGCTGGTGAGCGACTGGTTTGCCATCAAGGTCGGCGACCGGACCGTGCAGATGCAGCTCGCGATCTATTCCGCCGAGCTGGAGCATGGCTTGATGGAGCGGCGCGATCTCGGGCGCGACCAGGGCATGCTTTTCGTCTATGGCACCCCGGTCCGGATGAGTTTCTGGATGCGCAACGTGTCACTGCCACTCGACATCGGCTTTTTCAGCCCCGAGGGCGAGTTGAAGGAGATTTATTCGATGCTGCCCTTCGACGAAGCCCCCATTCGTTCGCGGGACGTACGACTGCAGTTTGCCCTGGAGATGAACCAAGGCTGGTTCCACGACAACGGCGTCAGGCCGGGCGCGAGACTTGACCTGGTGGTGCTACGTGAGGCGCTCAAGGCCCGCGGCGCCACGCCCGGGGAGTTCGGGCTGCGGTAAGACGGAACTTGCCTGGCAGTTTCGGCCGCCGCCGTCCCTCACGGGGGAAACCAGAAGTCTGCGAAAAACGGGCCGGAGATGCGGACGACGCGCGGAGGCAGCTCGGTCTCCACCCGCGTTCTGCCACGATTGTTCCCTGAACGTAACTTGCCTGCAATGTCCGTGTCCTATAGGATATTCCCCTTGGGAGGAGTGCTCGGACGAAAAACCAATCAACCAGGATCCTGCCATGATCGCCACGCAAATTCGCCAGAAAGACGCCATCTTCTACTTCGCCTCCTATCCGTCGGAAAAACTCCTGACCAAGGTGCGGTTCATCAGCCGCTATTACGACGAACAGGGCGAAGGGATCAGACCCGAGGAAGTGCCGGCGGATGACGACGTCGCGCAGTTCATCGCCCGCATCGAGCGGAGCGACAAAGCCTTCCAGCGGCAGCTCTCCCGCTCCAAGGTGCGCGCAATCCGTAATTTCTACGAGACCGCCATCTCGCAGCCGCCCATTCCGGGAACCGTGCTGCTGTTCACGCCCCAAAAGCTGCACTTCGAAGCCTGGACCGACGGCAGCGGGATCGGCCGGCTGCAGGAGCCGGAGGAGAAATTCCTGATCATCGACGGACAGCATCGCCTGGCCGCCCTGCAGTTCTACGAGCAGACGCATCCCGACGACGCCAAGAGCATCCACGTGCCCTGTGTGATCTTCGACGGCCGCAGCGAGGATTTCGCCACCGAGATGTTTGTGATCATCAACTCCACCCCCACCCGCATCAACAAGAGCCACCTGGTGGATTTGTATGAGCGGGTGTCCTGGGCGGAGCCGGACCGCCTGTTTGCCGCGCACATCGCCGAGCTGCTTTACCGCGAGGCGGACAGCCCGTTGCGCTACCGGATCAACCGTCTCGGCGGCCGCAGCCGGCAGGAAAAATGGATCCTGCAGGCCGAGCTCTTCAATGAAATCCACCGCTGGGTCAGACGGGACTGGAAGAAAATCGAACCGGCGGGCGCCGACTGGCGGGGGGCGACGCGTTACTACGACATGACGCGCGACTTCCTGAAGGCCGCCGCGCAGGTGTGCGGCGAAGCATGGGGCAACCCCGATTACATGATCACCAAGGCGGTCACGCTGAAGGCCATGGTCCGGGTCTGCGCCGATCTCGCCGCGCTGGACGCTGATCCCGCGGAAAATCGCGTTGAGCGTTGGCGGGAACGACTGGCACCCTGGACGGAGCAGATGCGCGCCTTTCGCAACGAGGGCTTTTATGAACGATTCCCGGCCAAGGGTCAGGTCGAACGCGTCACCCGCATCCATCGGGAACTCGCCCGCCAGGCCGGCCTGCAGACGCAAGGCCGCCAGTGAGGACGGGCAGGTGAAATCAGTTTCTCGAGCAAAGCCGCAGTTTTCCTCCCTTCACGACGGAGGATAATGGTCCTCCTGCCCGACATGGATGACAATTTGTGGTATCTTTACAGAGCATCAGCGGATTGAACCATGCGTGATCCTTCCCAGAGCCGGCTGTCGGTGGCAGAATTGTGTGCGAAGTACGGCAATGAAGATGCGCACGCGAACCATGTCACCGCGCTGGCGCTGCAGCTGTTCGATGCGACCCGCGGGCTGGTCGGCGCGCCGGCCGGAGACCGCCCGCTGCTCGCGGCGGCCTGCTGGTTGCACGACGTCGGTTACAGCGTCAATCCGCGGCGGCATGCCCAGGTGAGCTGCGAGATCATCCTGCAAGAGGGGCTCAAGGGATTCACCGGCACCCAGCGCGAGGACATCGCCGCCGCCATCTTCCTGCATCCGGCCAGGCGCAAAAGCGACGAGGCGCGCGTCCTCGTGAAGCGACTCCGCGATCCCCGGCGCGCCCTCCGCTTGGCTGCCTACCTGCGGATCGCTGACGGACTGGACTATGGCCACCTCCAGGACGTCACCATCGTCGCGATCCGGAAAAACCGACGAACGATTCGTGCCAGCATCCGCGGCGGCCAATGCCCTGAGAACATCGCGATCGCCAGACGCAAAGCCGATATATGGCGCGCAGCATTCCCCCTGGATATCCGTCTCATCCGGGCCGCCAGAAAAACTTCCCGGCCGGGGCCGCCGGTGGAGCCCGGGCTGCATGTCTGCGAAGCCGCGCGTCGGCTGCTCTTCCTGCACTTCAGGGCGCTGCTGGCGGATGTGGACGGCGCACTCGAAGCGAAGGACAGCGCGGCGCTGCATGGCGTCCGCGTCGCCATCCGCCGCCTGCGCGCAGCGCTGCGCGTGTTTCGCAAGCCGCTGGCGCAGACCTCCGCGGCGCGGATCGATCGCGACCTGCAGAAGCTGAACCTCGCCTTGAGCGAGGCGCGCGATCTCGATGTGCTGATCGATTATCTGGCGGGCGAGGCCTTGCAGGGACGGTTGGGCCGCCACCCGCGCTGGGCAAAGTTCGTCAGCCATCAAGGCGAGCTCAGGCGGTTGCAGCAAGCCACGGTCCGGCGGCACCTGCGCGGGGCCTCCTTCACCGCGCTGCAGAACAGAATGGGCCGTTTCCTCCGGCTTGAGCTGCCGCGGGCGATCCAGACCGTGCCGCCCGGATCCCTGGCGGAATTCGGACGCCGCGCGCTGGTGAAAAGCCTGCGCCGCGCCTTGAAGCTGGCCGACTTGCGGCACTCGCATTCACCAACGAAACTGCACCAGCTGCGCATCGCCCTGCGCCGGGTTCGCCATATCGGCGGTTTCTTCGGCCGCGTGCTCGGCCCGCCGGCCGGCGCGGTGGTAAAACGGGTGCACGCAGTGGAACGGGCCCTGGGCCGCATCCGCGATGTGGATCTGGCGCTCTCCCGCATTCAACTCGAGGGGCCAACGCCACCCCGGCTGCTGGTCGGGCAACTCGTAGGGCGTCGCCGCGCCACCGAGATGGAACTGTCCGAAGCCTGGCGGCGGCTCGAGAAGCCAAAATTTCTGCGTGCCCTGCGCCGTCAGTTGAAGGAGTGAACGCCGTCCCGGTCTTCCCGTGATGATTCCGCCCATGTCCGGGTGAAGTTGATCAGGGGTCGCTTTTGGCAGCGTTGCATTAATGTTCCCAGCCAGTTGAATCTCGGGTCCGCGCAGCATCATTCTCAGAGAAAGGATTCATGTGAAAATCGATCCCAAGCACTTTCAGATTCTGGCCGGGAAAAGGGTGAAGCTCAGGAAGTGGCCCACGCGGGTGAAGTCCTTCTGCCAGTCGAAGAAGCAGTACGCCCGGCTGCTGGAGGAACACGTCCGCGAACTGAGCCGGCTGCAGGGGCTCCTTTATGCTCACAACCGGTATGCCCTCCTGGTGATTTTCCAGGCGATGGATGCCGCGGGCAAGGATGGCGCCATCAAGCATGTGATGTCCGGCGTCAATCCCCAGGGCTGTCAGGTTTTCAGCTTCAAGCCGCCGAGCGCCGAGGAGCTGGGACATGATTTCCTCTGGCGCACGACGTACCGCCTGCCGGAACGGGGGCGCATCGGCATCTTCAACCGGTCCTATTACGAGGAGGTGCTGGTCGCCTGCGTGCATCCGGAGATTCTCGACGGCCAGCGGCTTCCCGCCGAGCTGCGCGACCACCGGACCATCTGGGAGGGGCGGTATCGCTCCATCGTGGACCTCGAGAAGCATCTCCACCGGAACGGCACCCGGATCGTCAAATTCTTCCTGCACCTCTCGAAAGAGGAACAGCGGCGGCGCTTCCTCGCCCGGATCGATGAACCGGCGAAGAACTGGAAATTCAGCATGGCCGACATCGCCGAACGGCGGCGGTGGAGGGACTACATGAAAGCCTATGAGGACTGCCTGGCTGCCACCACCTCGGCGGACGCCCCGTGGTATGTCATACCCGCCGATGACAAGGAGGATGCCCGGCTGATCATTTCCCAGGTTCTCCTCAAGGTATTGGGGGGGCTCAAAATGAATTATCCCGAGCCAACCCCCCGGCGCCGGAAGGAACTCAAAGCCATCCGCCGGCTGCTCGCGAAATAGGAAACTCCAGACCGCCTTCGGCTGGCGCATGACCCAAGGGCTGCGGGCGCCCAACTGCAACCGCTTCATCCGGGTCCGCCTGCCTCCGCTGGATCTTTTCGATCGATTGCCTGACCTCACCGGGGCGCGGGCTCCAAGTGAGCGACCGCGTTTTCCATGAAATGGCGGGCGATGGGGCCCGCATGAAAAGGGTTAAGACGAAGAACTCATGAAATTCCGTTACGACAATCTGCAAAATCTGCTGGGATGACTTGCCCCCCGATAATCTCCTCGACTCGCCCGGGAGGGAGGTTGAGGTAGAGCGTCGCCCCCTCTGTTTCCTCGATCGTGACCCCAGAGAACTCAGACATTGCCCGTTGGTTTGCGGACGAGATGCAAGTGCACAAGGACGCGCTGCGGGCGTGGTTGCGCGGCAAGTTTCCCACGGTGATCGATCCGGAGAACATCATCCAGGAATCGCTTGCACGCGTGTGGCAGGCGCTGGCCGGCGGCGCTGTGCAGTCACCCAGGGCCTTTCTCTTCACCACGGCGCGCAACCTCGCGCTCGACCAGCTCCGGCGCCAGCGCGTCGCCCACGTGGAGCCGATAGCGGAAGTGGCCGACCTCTTCGTCTATGAAGGGGAGCTCACGCCTGCAGACGCTGCCGCGCACAAACAGGAGCTCGAACTTCTGACCCAAGCCATCCAATCCCTGCCCGATCGCTGCCGCCAGGTGCTCACCTTGCGGAAAATCTACGGATTGTCCCAGAAGGAAATCGCCTCCGAACTCGGCATCGCCGAACACACGGTCGAAGCCCAAGTGGCCAACGGCATGCGCCGCTGCGCGGAGTTTCTCACCCGCTTCGACCTGCCCTGAATCCATGCGCCCCGCTTCCCATCAATCCCCTGACGCCATCAGGACCGCCGCCGCTCAATGGCTGGCGCGCCGCGACCGGTGCATGACCGCGGCCGAACAGGACGCGTACTTGCAGTGGTTGCGCGAGGACCCGTCCCATGGCGCCGCGATCGTCCGATTGGAGAGAACCTGGAGCGCGCTCGATCAGCTGAGCGAGTGGCGTCCGGCCCACAGCTCCCACCCCAATCCAGATCTGCTGGCGCCGCGGCGCGGCCGGATGTGGCGCTCGCTCGGCCTGTTGGCCGCCGCAGCCATGATCGCGTTCGCAGCCGTGCTGTGGCGGTCACAAACGGCGAATCAGCCCCCGCACCGCCAGGCGATCATCCATCCCGGTCCGGAGCGTCTTGTGCTGGAGGATGGGTCGGTCGTCGAGCTGAAAGCGGGCGCCAAAGTTGAGGTGAAGTTCGCTCCTCAGGAGCGCCGCGTCCAATTGGTATCTGGCGAGGCTCATTTCGCGGTGGCCAAGGACCCCGTCCGTCCTTTCATCGTCCATGCCGACCGATTCGCCGTACGCGCCATCGGCACCGCCTTCAGCGTGTCGCTTGATCGGGAGGCCGTGTCGGTGCTCGTCACCGAGGGGAAAGTGCAGCTTGACGAGACTCCGACTGCAACGGGGGGCCAGGCTGGCACGCCGCGCGAGCTCTCGCACTTGGTCGCCGGCCAGCAGGCGGTGATCAGCACCGCGGAGTTGTCGCCGAACGCCACGTCCGCCGCCGCGCCGCCGGAGCTGCAGGTGCGCGAAGTCACTCCTGCCGAGATCGAGCGCGCCCTTTCCTGGCAGGGCCTGCGGCTTGAGTTCGTCAACATGCCACTGGGTGATGTTGTCACCGAGTTCAATCGCTACAACCTCCGGAAACTCATGGTCGGCGACGCCGAGACGGCGGCCATCTTGGTCGGCGGCAACTTCCGCGCCGATAACGTCGACGCCTTCGTGCGTCTGCTCGACTCCAGCTTCGGGGTGACTGCTTTCCCGCGCGGCAGCGAGATCGTGCTACGCCGCACGCGCTGAGCCGCGGTGTCGCCGCGCGCCACCGCCGCTCGCGTCATCGGGCGCAGCCTCGCCGGATACATTTAACGGAAACCGCTTGGCCGTCCGTCTAAACTGCGGACCCCGTATACACCATATACACCATGATTACTCCAACACCGATTGCCCGGTCATCGCGCCGGACATTGCGCGGCCTGTTGCTGGCCGTATTCAGTATTCTCACGCTCGGCGTCGCGGCCTACGGCGCCTCCAAGAAGAGTTTTGACCTGCCCGCCGGCGATGCCGCCAAGACGCTCAAAAGCTTCTCCGACCAGTCCGGCGAGCAGATCGTTTATCCCGTGGAACAGGTCCGCGGCCTGCAAACCAACGCCGTCCAAGGCGAGCTGACCGCCCGTGAAGCGCTCGACGCCATGCTGGAAAAGACCGGCTTGGTGGCGGTGCAGGATGAGAAAACCGGCGCCTTGGCCGTGAGAAAGGCAGCCGCGCCGGACACCGGTAATGACGCCGCTGCCCGGAAAGACGCTCTCTTCCGGCCCACTCGCGCGACTGCTGTGGACCCGAGCACCGAGTCGGCCAAAGAACCGGAAATCGTCGTTCTGTCGCCGTTCGAGGTGACAGCCGGCCGGGAGAGCGGCTACGCGGCGGCGGACACGCTCGCCGGCAACCGGTTGAACACGGCGCTCCGCGACGTTGGTTCCGCGATCACCGTGGTGACCGCACAGATGCTGCGCGATCTTAACGCGACCGACAACGAAACTCTCTTGCAATACACCACCAACACCGAGGTAGGGAACATCTACGGCAACATGGCCAACGCGGGCAACGGCACGCAGCTCGATGAGACCTCCAAGTTTACCAACCCGAACGCGAACACGCGCGTACGCGGCCTGGCGGCGGCGGACAGCACGATGGACTATATTCTGACCGATATCCCGTGGGACGGCTACAATGTCGATCGCATTGACTTCCAGCGCGGGCCCAACGCCATTCTCTTCGGTTTGGGCAGCCCCGCGGGTATCATCAATGCCGGCACCAAAACTGCCGGCTTCCGCGACCGGGGTGACATCCAATTCCGCTACAGCCGTTTCGGCAGCGCCCGCACCACGCTGGACGTGAATCGTGTGTTGTTGGCCAACGAGCTGGCGATCCACCTCGACGGCCTCAACGACCACGAGTTGTTCCAGCAAAAGCCGGCCTTTCAACACAGCCAGCGCGTCTACGGCGCCCTCCGCTATGAGCCGCGGTTGCTGAACCAAGGCTGGGCTCACACCACGTTCAAGGCCAACTTCGAGCAGGGCAAGGTCGACAGCAACCGGCCGCGCACGCTCACCCCCGGCGACGCCATCACTCCTTGGTTCTACTCCGGAACCGCCACCGGCTACGATGCCAACGGGGTGCCCTTCACGTACAATAATTTGAACAAGAAGGGATTCGACGCCCGCGGACTCCAGGATACGAACATCGCTTCGATTGGCGCGGCCAACCGGGGTGAGTTCGTCAAGGCCTACAACAACACGAACGGATTGGGGAACGGCACGCTCAATCCATATTGGCAGCCATGGCTCGGCGGCCAGTATGCCGCCGGCTACTTCGGCGGTGTCATGGCGATCTTCGACAGTGGCGCCATCAGCAACGCCCGCCTCTTCAACGCCGAACCCACCACCTCGCGCGGCCTCAACACGGCGGGCGCGATCGACGGCAGCATCGGCGGCATCCCCAACGACCGGATGTCCTCAATCACGATCTACCGCGACGTCTCCAAGAAGGTCAACCTGCCGGGCGCCAAGTTTGGCCTCACCCGCAACCTCACCCTTTCGGACCCATCAATCTTCAATTTCTACGACAACCTCATCGACGGTCCGAACAAGTCCGAGTGGCAGAATTTCCATCACTTCAACCTCAACCTGTCCCAGACCGTGCTCAACGGCGATGCGGGCGTCGAAGTGGTCTACGACCGGCAGCACTACGACAACGGCCAGCTGGTGTTCATGAGCGACAAGGGGCAGCAGATCTACATCGATGACATCCAGACGGAGGCCGATGGCACGGCCAACCCGAACTTCGGGCGCCCGTTCATCTCCAATTCCAACAACGGCAACTCCATGAGCGCCGACCGCGAGGCCACGCGAGTGACCGCTTACCTGAAGCACGACTTCGACGGGGGGCAGAATCATTCGCTGCTGACCCGGATTCTGGGCCGCCACGTCCTGACCGGTCTCTACAGCTACGACTCCCGCAAGCAGGAGAACCGCAGTTGGACGCGTTATAGCACCGATCTGGCCTACAAGGACTTCATCACCGCTACCGCGACGAACGTCACGGTCGACGACAACCGCCGGATCGTCTATCCTGCCATCTACCTCGGCCCGTCGTTGGTCAACGCATCCTCGGCCGCGGGCGCGAACATCCCGAATCCGACTACCTTACTGAGGCCGGTGAGCGGAAGCGTCCGCGCCTTTGATTCCACCTGGGTGGCGACCGGCGTGAACCCGGGCGATGTGTGGAACAACCCCAACTTTCCCGTGGGTGACACCGCGCGGATTTCGACCCAGTCGGAGAATCCGGCCAACTACCGGGGCTGGATCAACACACCCGTCACGATCTACGATTCTGAGCAGGGCTTTCGGGATAACAACACGACCGGCGCCTCGCTCAACAAGGTGACCACCGAATCCCAAGCCATCAATTGGCAGGGCTATTTCTGGCGGGGCGCGATTGTCGGCATGTATGGCTATCGCACGGATACGGCGAAGTCCTGGACGCTGACTGCCACTAGGAACTCCCAGAATCAGGTCCTGCTCGACCCGAGCGTCTATTCCCTGCCCAGCACGCACATTCGCGTGAAGGACAACTCCAACAGTTGGAGCGTGGTGGCGCACCTCTCGGAATTGCTCGGCGACCGCGTACCGATCCAGATCAGCGCGTTCTACAACAAGTCGCAGAATTTCCAGCCGCTCGCCGGCCGCGTCGGCCCGCTGAACAACCCGCTGACTCCGCCGAAAGGAACCACCACCGACTACGGCCTGCTGCTCGGCACGAGGGACGGCAGATATTCGCTCAAGATCAACAAGTATGAGACCAAAGTGACGAACGCCAGCGGCACCAGCGGTTTCAATTCGTTCTATCTCGGCCAGCTCTTCACCGATTACCAGCCCGAGCACAATATCTTCAAATACCATCTCGGCGGCACCACGATGGACACGGCCGGCCAGGGGGATCCGAGCCGCTGGACCTACCAGCCGAACTCCGGGCAGAGCGCCGATCAGGCGGCGGCCGCGGAGGTGGCGGACATCGCCGGCTGGGAACAGATGATCTCCAGCCTGCCGGCGGCTTTCTTCACCGCCTACAAGATCGACATCGACCAGGTGAAGTCCCTCACCTACACCACGCCGAACGGGCTCTCCATCCCCGAGGATAACGTCTCGAAGGGCTATGAGCTCGAGCTCTACGCCCAGCCGGTGCGCAACCTTCGCCTGACGTTGAACGCCTCCAAGCAGGAGGCCGTCCGCAACAACGTCGGCGACGCGGCCTTCAACAGTCTGGTCAACCAGATCAACACGGCCCTGAATAACACGGCGGCCGGCACGCTCCGCGGGAACAGTTCGGCCACCGCCGGCACCGCCTTGCAAGCATGGAACGCCAACTTCTGGGCATCCTGGCTGTCCGTGAAGGGCCAGGAAGGCAACGCCGTGACGGAGCTGCGCAAGTGGCGCGCCAACCTCATTGCCAACTACGACTTCACCAGCGGCTTGCTCAAGGGGGTCAACGTCGGGGCCGGGTACCGCTGGCAGGACAAGGTCGTCATCGGGTACAGGGTGAAGTATTATGTCGGCACCACGGCGAGCGACCCCTTCCTTGCCACCACCGCCCAGTACGATCTGAGCAAGCCGTTTTATGGACCGTCGGAGGGGAACATCGACCTTTGGGTCGGCTACGGCCACCGCCTGAACGCGAAGCTGAATTGGCGGATCCAGGTCAATGTCCGCAATGTGGGTAAAGGCAACAGCCTGATCCCCATTACCGTCCAGCCGGATGGGACGGTGGCGGCGTGGCGCATCGCCCCGACCCAGGTGTGGAGCGTGACCAACACGGTCGAATTCTGACCGCGAGTCTAGGGTCAGTATTTGGAACTGGGTGCCTCCCGGAACAACCGGGAGGCGCTCACGTGTCTATGGCGCCCGCTTGCGTCCGGTGATCGCCGGCTGACGCGATTGGCTCAGGGCGCCTTGCCTGGGTCAGACGGCGCCCATGCTTTTAACCGGACAAGACCCCGTCATGCTCTTTTATTCTTTCCCTCATGAAAGCAAATTGGCGAACCTGCCTGGTCTCACTCAGCCTCCTCCTCTCGGCGGGCATCCTTCCCGCCGGGGAGATGGATCCGTCGTCGCCGCGACAGGAGGTGGTCCTGGCGGCCGGTTGGGAATTCCATCGCGGCCCGGAGGCGCAGGCCCCTGCGCCGGGCTTTGACGACTCCGCCTGGGAAAGCATCCGCCTTCCTCATACCTGGAATGCGCGCGATGGGCAGGACGGTGGCGGCGATTACTACCGCGGCGACGGCTGGTATCGCCGGCATTTTCGCGTCGAGGGGAGCTGGGCGGGAAGGCAGGTCTATCTGCAGTTCGATGGCGCGAATCGCAGTGCGGAGGTTTTCCTTAACGGCCGCCGGCTCGGCGCGCACCGCGGCGGGTTTGCGCGTTTCCGGTTCGACGCGACCGCGGCGATCAATTTTACCGGCGACAACGTGCTGGCCGTGCGCGTGAACAACGATCCAAACGACAACATGGTGCCGGTCAGCGCGGACTTCACGTTTTTCGGCGGACTGTATCGCGCCGTCAGCCTGATCGCGACCGAACGCGTGCACCTTGACCTGCTCGATTACGCCTCGCCGGGGGTCTATGTGCGGCAGGCGAAAGTCTCGGCCGAAGCGGCGGAGTTGGACGCGTTGGTCCGACTGGCCAACGACGGCGAAGCGACCAGCCAGACCAAGGTTCGTCTCACCGTGCTCGATGCCGCGGGGAACACGGTACGAGTCGTCGAAACCACCGAATCCCTCCCGGCCGGCTCCCGCGTCCAGAC
>CAJAKX010000190.1 GCA_903940425.1 uncultured Opitutia bacterium
GGCTCTATGTGGTGTTGGGTATCGCGGTGGGCGCGGGCATCCACGGCTACGTGCCGACCAACGCCATGGCTGCCATTATGGGCAAAGGTGCGTGGTGGTCGGTGCCGCTGGCGGTGCTGATCGGCGTGCCCATGTATTCCAACGCCGCCGGCATCATTCCCATTGTGCAGGCGTTGCTGGGCAAGGGCGCGGCGCTCGGCACGGTGCTCGCGTTCATGATGTCGGTCATCGGCCTGTCGCTGCCGGAGGCCATCATCCTGCGCAAGGTGCTCAAGCTGCCGCTCCTCCTCGTCTTTTTCGGCGTGGTGGCGCTGGGCATCATGGTCGTCGGATTTCTCTTCAACTGGCTGCTGTAGTGCGCCTGCTGCCGCCGCCCCTTTTGTTTTCCCCATGAAAAAGATCCAGATCCTCGGCACGGGATGTGCCAAATGCCAGAAACTCGCCGCCGTGGCCGAAGAGGCCGCCAAGGCGCTGGGCGTGCCTTACGAACTCGAGAAGGTCACCGCCCTCGACCGCATCGCGGGTTTCGGCGTGATGTTCACTCCCGCCCTCGTCGTGGACGGGCAGGTGAAGGTCGCGGGCAAAGTGCCCTCAGTCGAAGACGTGAAGAAACTGCTCGCTTGATTTGTTTCAACTATGAGTGCCAACACACCCCAATGTTCATGCAGCTGCAACGAGGAGTCCGGCCCGAGCGCCCTCGTGTATCCGTGCTCCGGCGCGGCCGACACCGGCGAGATCGCCGATCGTGCCGGCCGCCTCCTCAACGCCGAGGACAAGGCCTGGATGTCCTGCCTCGCCGGCATCGGCGGGCGCGTGAGCGGTCTGATGGCCAACGCCGCTGCCGCGCCCGCGCTGCTCGCGATCGACGGCTGCCCGCTCGATTGCGCGAAAAAGACGCTCGAGCTTGCCGGCTTCGCCAACGTCAAGCATGTGCGCGTGACCGACCTCGGTTTCAAGAAGGGCAAAACGCCCGCCAGCGACAAAGCGATCCGGCAGGTGGCCGATGCCGCCGCCGCACTCCTGAAAAACTAAACCTGAATTCCCCTCTATGAAATCAATGTCACTCCTCCGTCCTTTCCTTATCGCTTGCGCCTGTCTGGCGATGTTGGTGACAGGTCTCCGCGCCGCCGACGGTGCGCCTGCCGCTGAAGCCAAGCCCGCCTTTCCGCGCCTGGTCGACCTCGGGGCCGACAAATGTATTCCCTGCAAAATGATGGCCCCGGTGCTCGCGGAGTTGGCGAAAGAGTATGCCGGCCAGCTCGACGTGGTGTTCATCGACGTCTGGAAAAACCGTGAGGAAGGCCCGCGCCACGGCATCCGGGTGATTCCAACGCAGATCTTTTACGGCGCCGACGGAAAGGAATTGTTCCGCCACGAGGGTTTTTTCGCCAAGAAGGACATCCTGGCGAAGTTGAAGGAACTGGGCGTCGAGTTGAAGGAACCTGCGACCCCGAAGGCAAACTGAGACGATGGAAGCGCTCTTCACCTGGCTGACCGATGCGATGTCCGGTACCCCTTGGCTGGCGGTGCTGGCCGCCGCGGGCTGGGGCGTGGCGAGCCTGGTGCTCAGCCCGTGTCACCTCGCGAGCATTCCTCTCATCGTCGGTTTCATCGCCGAAAGGAAAAACACGACGCCCCGCCAGGCCTTCGGCTATGCGCTGCTCTTCGCTCTCGGTATCCTCGTCTCCATCGCCGCGGTCGGTGGTGCTACCGCAGCAGCCGGGCGCATGCTCGGCGACGTTGGTCCCTGGACCAATTATGTTGTAGCCGCGGTGCTGCTGGCCGTGGGGCTGCATCTGCTCGGCGTGTTGCCCCTCCCGTGGGAACGCGAACTGTCGCTGCCGCGCTACCAAGGCAAGGCGGCGGCGTTGCTGCTCGGGCTGATCTTCGGTCTCGCGCTCGGACCGTGCACCTTCGCGTACCTGGCGCCGGTACTCGGGGTAATCTTCGGTGTCGCGCGCACCCAGCTTGGCTTCGCCGTGCTGCTGCTGCTGGCTTACGGGATAGGGCATTGCACTTTGATCGTGGTTGCAGGTACGTCCGCCGAGAAGGTGCAGCGGGTGCTCGACTGGCACGGCAACTCGCGTGGGGCGTTGTGGCTGCGCCGCGCCTGCGGCCTCTTCGTGCTCGCCGGTTCCGGGTGGCTGGTGGTCACGGCGGCGCCATGAGCAGCGACATTACGGAAATGAAGCAAACACCGATCACGGAGTACTCTTGCGGACAACGAAGGCCAATGAAAGCGATGAAAACATGTCGTCTGTTGTTGGGGGGGCTTGCATGGGTGTTAGCCACCGGGTGCAGCCACCAGAGGGGAAACCCGCCGGCATCAGCCGCGATCGTTCCTTCATTGACGGGATCAGGGGAGGTTACTGTTCCACTTCCGGCGCAGACCCCGTTTGATAGGAATCCCAAGGCCAGAGCCGTCTATCTCGAATTTTACGCCATGGGTTACCGCCTCACTGCCACAGATTCAGAGTATGCCTCGCTAGGCTGCATGTGCGGCTCCGAAGGCGATGCCGAGCGTTATGAGGCAACCGTGAGTGGCTTCTTTGCTGGCAAAGAAGCCGGTTCTGCGGCGTTCGCCGCCAGGCGGCAGCAGCATCAGGCGCCGGCAACGGCCACATCTGGCGCTCCGACCACGCCACCGGCGTCTCGTCAACAGTAGCGTGATCCGGCGCTGTCATTCCTGTGCCTGTCCCTCTTGGGGCCGGGCGGTTGGCCGAGCGGGGATGTCGCAAAAAAGTAACATATCCCTCTTGAGGTATATCCTTTAATAGGCATATTGCGGTCATGGATTTGGTTCGAATCTACCAATGCCTCTGTGACCGGACTCGCCTCCGCATTCTGCATCTGTTGGGTGACGGGCCGCTCTGCGTCTGCCATTTCCAGGCGGTGCTGCGGGAGCCGCAGGTGAAGATCTCCAAGCACCTCGGCTACCTGAAGAGCCGCGGGCTCGTGGAGGCGAAGCGGGAGGGCAACTGGATGATCTACCGGCTGCCGGAGAAACTGTCGCACGAACTCGCGGCCAATCTCGCCTGCCTGCAGGACTGCGCGGCGGAGGATCCGGTCTTCCGGCGCGACGCCGCGAGACTCTGCAAGGTGCGCCCGCAAATCACGCGGAACAGCCCGCTTTGCGCCCAGGCCGCCGCTAGGAATAAATGCGCCTGCTAAGGTTTTCCCCATGACCGCCGCCAAACCCACCGTCCTCATCCTTTGCACTGGGAATTCCTGCCGCAGCCACCTCGCCGAAGGTATTCTTCGCGCTGCGGCCGGCGATATTCTAGATGTGGTCAGCGCCGGGTCGAAACCGGCGGGCTACGTCCATCCGTTGGCGATTCAAGCGATGCAGGAGATCGGCATCGACATCTCGGCGCATAGGTCGAAGCCCTTGAGCGAGTTTCTCCAGGCGAAAATCGAGACGGTGATCACCGTTTGCGGTCACGCCGACGAAGCCTGCCCAATATTCCCGGGGCAGGTGAATCGCCATCATTGGCCGTTCGACGACCCGGCCCGCGCCACCGGCACCGACGAGGAAAAACTCGCGGTCTTCCGCCGGGTGCGAAACGAGATTCGCCGCGTATTCACCGCCTACGCCGACGGCCGCCGTGACGCGTTGAAAACGCTCTCAGGCAAGCCCCGCGCCTGAAAACGAACCACTCACCAATGAAAATGATCCAAGTGTACGATCCACCGATGTGTTGTTCATCCGGCGTCTGCGGACCGGACGTCGATCCGAAGCTCGTCCAGTTCGCTGCCGATTTGAAATGGCTCGGTGAACAAGGCGTGACCGTCGAGCGCTACAACCTGACGCAAACGCCCATCGCTTTTGCCGAGAACGAGGTGGTGCGAATGGCGTTGACGGAGAAAAGCGAAACGGCGCTGCCCTTGATTGTGATGGATGGAAAGGTTGCAGTCAGCGGCACCTATCCGACGCGCGAGGAACTGGCCGGGCTGATCGGTTTGAGCAAAACCCCTGCAAGTCTGTTCACGCCGGCCGTGGCGGAGTTGGTCGCCATCGGCGCGGCTATCGCCGCAAACTGCGATCCTTGCCTGCGGTATCACGCGCGGGAGGCAGAAAAGCTCGGGGTCTCCGCTTCAGATATGGCCCGGGCTGTGGAGATGGCCGCCAAGGTCAAAGACGCGCCGCACCGGAACATCATGCGGCTGGCGGCCCGGCTCACGCAGACCGAACCCGTGGCCGCCGTGGCAACCTCCGGGGCCTGCTTTGACAGCGGGTCGGCGCCGGGCAATGCCGCCAAGGGTTCCTGTTGTTCCTGAACGGAGCGCTCCATGGCCGAACCCGCTAATTCCGTTCCCACGCTCGCTGCGTTGCTGGAGGCGCCGACTCGTTTCCTGTTCTTCACTGGCAAAGGCGGCGTGGGGAAAACATCGCTGGCCTGTGCCTCGGCGGTCGCCCTGGCCGATCTCGGCAAACATGTACTGCTGGTCAGCACCGACCCCGCCTCGAATCTGGATGAGGTGCTCGGCCAGAAACTCAACGGCACTCCCACATCGATTCCCGGAGCGGACGGATTGCTGGCCTTGAACATTGACCCCGAAGCCGCGGCGCACGCATATCGCGAGAAGCTTGTCGGCCCGTATCGCGGCAAGCTGCCGGAAGCCGTCGTGAGAGGCATGGAGGAGCAGCTTTCCGGTGCTTGCACGATGGAGATCGCCGCCTTTGATGAATTCTCCCGATTGCTCGGCCAGCCGGAAGCCACCGCCGGATTCGACCACGTCATCTTCGACACGGCGCCGACCGGTCACACGTTGCGGCTAATGAAGCTGCCCACGGCTTGGA
>CAJAKX010000191.1 GCA_903940425.1 uncultured Opitutia bacterium
ATTTCTTTTCCGAGGGCGGTGGGCTCGCCGCGTTGAGCCGGCGCAACTCGTGCCAGGCCATGGCATACTCCACGAACGAGGTGATGCCCGTGCCGAGACAGCTGTGCAGGTTGCGGCGGGCCCCGGCCACGTCGCCGCGGCCCAGCGCCAGTTGCGCCAGCACGAAATACAGTTCGCATTCCTCCTCGGAGTAGCGCAGTCCGCCCTGCGGTTCCAGACGGCTGAACAGGGTCTTTTCGTCGATGCGCCCGGCAAGGAAGCCGAGCAGGCTGGCACCCCACGGATCCTCCTTTTCAATCTTCGAATCCAGGCGGGCGCCGCCGGGCTTTCCCTGCCGCAGCCGCGCCAGGTGGTTCATGATGCGGGCATAGGCGAAACCGGGGTCAAGCCTGGCCGTCCGGGCGTAGGCCGCCTCGGCCTCGGCAAAGCGGCCCTGCTTGAATAGATGATTGCCCCACGCCTGCATTTCGAGGGCGTTGCCCGGCGCCCGTTTTTGCGCCTCGACAAAGACGGCATCCGCTTCCTTGAAATCCCCGCTGTCGCTCAAGGCCACCGCCAGGCTGTAGCGCACGGCATTGTTGGCCGGCTCAAGCTGGAGGGAATGACGCAGATCGGCCACCGCCTCGTCCTTCTGCAGGAGCTGCGCCCACGCCTCGCCGCGTTCGCCATAATTGTCCGCCAGGTCGGCTCCCTGGGTCAGGCCGGACTCGATCCAATACGACGTGGCGGCGATTTGCACGAGGAGGCGTTGCTCGAGCTGCGGATGCACGGATACACCCTCCAGGTTCGAGGGCGGGGAGTCGGTTTCCGCGCCCAATCCGAGCGACCCATGCTCCTCCGCGAACGCCTGGCTGCAAATGCTCGCGGCGGCATCCGGCGCCACCAGGCGCTGCAGGCTCGTATGGATGAAGCTTTCATCGAGGGGTCGGGATCCCGCGTGCCAGCCCGTAAGCAGGCTGTGGGCGACCAGCGCCAGCTCGGCAAGACCCGCCGCTTGCGCGGATGTGGAAAAACGCTCGAGCACCTGATCATCGCCGGTCGCCTTGTCGTCGTTGATCAGTGTCCACAGCCGGCGGGTTTCCGCCAAAGCCGCCGGCTCCGGTCCGGCCACGGTCGCCGGGACCGTGAACAACGGATCCACCTGGCGTAATTCCGCCAGGCTCGGGCCGGCCGGCGCCTGCTGCGCCATCACGAGATCGGCCCACGCCTCCGGATTCTTCGGCCACACCGCCAGCGCCGCCCGCGCTTTTTCCGCCAGCGTTGCATACGCCCGCGTCCGGCGCAGTCGTTCCAACTCCGCGGCATTGCCCCGGCTGACCTGGAGCACGAGCTGCGCGTGGGCATCCAGCCGCACCAGCTCCTTGCGGTACTCCGGCTCCATCCGGCCGAAATTG
Organism: uncultured Opitutia bacterium; assembly: GCA_903940425.1. Taxonomy (GTDB): domain Bacteria; phylum Verrucomicrobiota; class Verrucomicrobiia; order Opitutales; family Opitutaceae; genus Fen-1467. The sequence continues at coordinate 1,395 of CAJAKX010000191.1, forward strand.
ATGGCCAGCGTGGCCACGCGATCGGCCCTCACCGCATCACCCGCCGCCAGCAGCAGGCCCACGTGTAGCATGGCCGTCAGCGGATCACCGGGGGCTATCTCGTAATATGCCCTCCAGAAGTGCGGATTGTGATCGAGCAATTGCCCGATGTCGATGGGTGGAGTCCCGCGGTTGATCCGGGTGGTCGTCGCGATGGAGTGCAGATCGTCGGCAAGCGCCGCCACTCCCGGAAAATTTGCATCGGGTTGTTCGTCCAATCCCGGCAGCAAATCCTGCACTTCCTTCCAGCCCACCTGCCGCACCATCGCCAGCAGAGTCTCCGTCTGCTTCAGGGTCGTCGCTTCCGCAGTCTGGGCCGGAGGGGCGGGGGGCGGTGGCGGACGCAGGGTCGCACATCCCGGGGTCAGGAGCCAGACCGTGCCGGCCACAACGGGAAGAATCGATCTGCGCACGCCAAGGGGAACGGAAACCATGGATGGAGGTTCTACGACATGCCTCTTACTCAAAAGTGCAGGTCTGCGCAACTGGACTCGGCTGATGGTTTGCCCGAGACGCGCCCGCCTGCCACAAGCTGGCCCGCCGTCCATGCGCCAACCGGCCATGGGCAGTCCGGCCATCTTGGTGATCGTCTTCCCCGCGGCGGCGTGACTGGATCGCAGGCGCCGTACGGTTTGACCAACCCGGGGCGGTCCTTTTGTTTATAACCATGTCCGCCGCCGCCAACAGCCCGCCGACCGCAGCCCCCGCGCTGTTCGTCCATCTCGCCTTCGATCCGGGCAACCAGCTCGCGGTGCGGCAGGCGGGCACCCGCCTCGGCCTCGCCTTCGTCGGGCCCTCGGCCGAGGTGGCGGCCCAGCGTCTGGAGGTGCATTTCCAGAATCACACCCCACCCGCGGAATATTTCACCGCCGAGGCGGCCGGCCTGCATTATCGGGTTGCCTTCTCCCAGGTGGATGGAGCCCCGGCCGACGATGAGGTGATCTTCCTTGCGCTGGAACAGCTCGCCGCACGCCGGGCCGATCTCGCGCCGTCGCTGGCCGCCGTGCTCGACGGGCTGGAGCCCCACCTGATTGCCATTCCTTATCTGCACCTCGGCGAAAACGACTACATCTACCGCTTTCGCGTGGAGAAGGAACGCAACCACGGCATCTACGCGCAGGACGCCACCGCCCGCGCCCTCTACCAGAGCAAGCTCTGCGAGGCCATCAAGAGCCTCAACCGCACCCACGAGCGTTCCGCCGCGCAACCTGCCCGGCTTGATTTCGGCGGGGTGCGCTACGTCATCCCCAGCCACTTTGGTTTCTGCCTCGGCGTGAAAAACGCCATCGAGCGCGCCTATGAAACGCTTGCCGAAAATCCCGGCCGCCGCGTTTTCATGTTGAGCGAGCTCATCCACAATCCCTTCGTCAACGATGACCTGCGGCGGCGCGGGCTGCGCTTCCTGCAAACCGACAAGGGCCGCCCCTTCACGGTCGAAGGCCGCCTGGCGCAACCGGGCGGCTCCGCCCCGCTGCTGTGGGATACACTGACGAACGACGATATCGTGGTGATCCCGGCATTCGGCGCGACCGACGAGGACAAGAAGAAGCTCATCCGCAAGGGCATCCGGGTCGCCCAGTACGACGCCACCTGCATGCTGGTGGAGAAGGTCTGGAAGGCGGCGCGGTTGTTCGGCCGCGAGGGTTACACCGTCGTCATTCACGGCAAGTCGGAGCACGAGGAAACCAAGGCCACGTTCTCGAACTCCCGCCGTTTCGCCCCCTCGCTCATCATCCGCAACCTCGAAGAGGCGCGCCTCATCGGCGAACTCATCCTCGAGCCCACCGCCGCCCGCCGCGCCGCCTTCGCGGAGAAGTTCCGCGGTGTGTCCACCCCCGGTTTCGACCTCGCGCGCCATCTCGTCCGCATCGCGGTGGTCAACCAGACGACCCTGCTCATGAACGAGACGGTCGAAATCATCGATTTCTTCCGCAGCGTCTACCGCCGCAAGTACGGCGAGGCGGAGGGTGACGCCCACGTGGGCGGCAGCGGCAAGAAGGACACGTTGTGCTATGCCACCCAGGTCAACCAGGACGCCTTGAGCCGGGCACTGGCCGAACCCCTCGATGCCGCCTTTGTGATCGGAGGCAAAAACAGCTCCAACACCTACCAGCTCTTCCGCCTGTGCGAACAGAAAATGGGCGCGCGCGCCTGCTTCATCCAGTCGGAGGAAAACATCCGCGGCCGCGACGACGTGCAGCATTACGTGTTTCCCGCCACCAGCCATGACCGGGCCGGCCGGATGGAACGCCGGTCCTTCCCCGACGGCGGCGATCCGTTGCATGTGCTGATCACCGGTGGCGCCTCCTGCCCCGATGGCCTCATCCAGCAGGTCATCGCGCGCATCAACACCTTCTTCCCCGCCGGCCGGCTGCGGCGCATCGACGAGGTGCTGGCCGATCTGCAACGTCAGGGCGAAGGCGCCGTCTGACGGCCGCCCGTCGGACACCGCGGTATCATCGCCCGCCCTCTTTCCACTCGTGGCAGCCGGCCCGGCCGGGAATCTACCCGGAGATCAACGGGACAAAACGCACCGCCCAGAGACGACGGCTGCTGATTTCTTCGGGGGTCTTCCGCTCCAGCAGCATCAGCACCTGCGATTCGTACGATCCGCCGACCGGCATGATCAACCGCCCGCTGACATCCAGCTGCGCGATCAAAGCCGGTGGAATGTCATCGGCCGCCGCGGTCACCATGATCGCGTCATACGGCGCCGCCTCCGGCCAGCCTTGCGTGCCGTCACCCTCCCGGACGTGCACATTGGCATACCCCAGCCGCGCCAGCCGGGCCGCCGCCGCGCGGGCCAGCTCGGGAATGCGTTCGATCGAATAGACGTCCCGGACGATTTCGGCGAGCACCGCCGCCTGGTAACCGGAGCCGGTTCCGACTTCGAGTACCCGGTCGCCGGGCGTGAGACATAGTTGCTCCGTCATGTAAGCCACGACCGCCGGCTGCGAGATCGTCTGCCCGCACGCGATGGGCAGGGCGCAATCATCATAGGCGGCGCCGCGCAGGTGTCCGGGCACGAATTCCTCCCGCGGCACCGCCTGCATGGCCCGTAGCACGGCGGGATCGGAGACCTCCTCCAACCGCAGGCGGCTTTTCATGACGCGACCCTAGCGCGTCACCGCGGAAAGTCGAAACCGGAGATCGGCCTGGTCAGAAGCGCAGCGTGATGCCGCTTTGGACGCCGTAGGTCGTGCCAAGGTTGATCGTGGCCGTGCGCCCGCCGACCGACTGATCGTAGCTTCCGCTCTTTTGACCGTTGACGCCGAGGTAAAAGCCGGATCGCTCGGTCAACCAGTACTCGGCGTCCGCGTTGGCGTAATATAATGGCAGCATCACGAAGCGTGACTGTTCCCCCGTGGTCTCGACCGTGGTGTCATTCACGTCAGCGACCTGAAGGGTCTCATCCACGATATAACGGGTGCCGACCAAAGCCAGCGCGGCGCCCGCCCCCACGCTGAATTTGATACGCTCGGTGATGGGTATTTGCAGCATGGGCCCGACCTTGAAGGTATAATAAGCCCCCCTGATCTGCCAGTAGCCCTTGACGTCGGCAACGCTGGTCGTGGTGGTGCGATTCGGTTGATTGCCAAGCAGGGTGGAGTTGTCCACCGTCGTGGTCGTGGGATTACCGTAGCTGTCAAGAACCTGATTCCCGTTGGCATCGTAGACGTATTGGGCGCCAGATGTGGGCGCAGTATAAGGCACGGTCGGCACGTCTTGCCCATAGAGAGGGTAGACATCGGTGACGGTGGTAAGCAGCCCCTGCACCACCCCGCTTGTCTTGGCGTTGATGTTCGAGAAGCTGAAGCCACCCACCACGCTGAAGTCTACCTTGCGCCCGATCTTGCCCAGGCTGCGGCTGATCTGCAACTCCCAGCCGGCGGCGCCGTTGCTTTTCGCCCTCTCGCCTGCCCCGAGCGTGGTGGAACTGTAGTCGTGGAAGGCTAGGTCTCCGCTCGCCGTGGCTTGGGAGCTGTTTACAAAGTTCCAAGTGTTGGTCAGCCCGTCGCCGACCGGGCTGCCATCGGGAGCTTTGCGTTGATCCAACACCACGTTGCCGTCATTGTACGTGCGGTTCTCCAAACCGGTCGGGTCTCCGACCGATGCGGCGGACGGGACAATGCCGAGCTGGCCGAAGGCGACTTTGGGACCGCCCACGTAGTGCAGGCCAAAGCGGAGCTGGTTGCCGCTGGGAACCAGCGGGAAGTAATCCATCTCGTCCTCGTCATCGTCGGATTGGGCGTGCAGCACTCCGGCCAGGATGGCCAGGCCGGCAGCGAGGGATATGGCAAGTCTCATGGGCGGGGGAGAGGCAAGCATTGCAGGAGACGCGGGAGCGAGCAAAAAGTTGCGCGATTCATGACACCCGGGGTTGCCGGAAACAGCCATCGTGCGCCTGATCCTGGTGCATATGACGAGGTTCCGACCCGTGTTCCACCAGACGGTTCCCGCCGATCGGGCGCCCGGCCCGGCTGGATGACGGATCCCCCCCGTTACTCGTTGAATTCGTCAAACTTTTTGCCCTCTTTTTCCGCCTTTAATGCGGCGGCGGCGGCTGGATCGACGACGGCCTCGCGCTCCTTCAAACGTTTTTCCATCGCCTGCAGGTCGTCCAGCTTTTGCTCCAGTTCCACCTCCTGCTCCTGCTGGACCTGCATTTTCTCGAAAAGCTTGGTCTCATTCTCCTCGATGAACATCTCGCGCTCCTTGAGCGCCGCCCGCTGTTCCTTCAGCGAAGCCTCCTGACGCTCCAGCTCGACCTTGACCTGCTCCAACGCCGACTGTTCCTCCTTGGACAGGGAGGGGGTCTGGGCATTTTTCTTGGCCGCCTCAATGACTTTTTCACGCGCCTCCACCAGAGCCTCCACCTCCGCAAGGTCGCGTTCGCGATCGGCCAGCCGGGCGACGAGGTCGGTGACGGCCCGTTCGCGCTCCGCCAGCTTGCCTTCCAGCTGGCGCAAGGCCTTTTGCAGCTCGCCGACCTGCTGCAACGTCAGCGGGCGGGCCTCGCCCCACGGCATGCGGGTGGCCGCCATGATGGCGTTGATGGATTTCCGCGCCTCGGCGGACTCCTGGGAAGGTTCCAACGAAAACCGCCCGCGCAGCGAGAGGGGCTTCATCGCGGGCGGGCGCGTGGGAAACTTGATCAGTCCGCGCGGCGGGGGCGATCCGGCTGGCGGAGGTGATCCGGGCGGCGGAGGCGGTGAAGGTGTGTCGCTCATTTCTTAAACAGTCGCGAGAAGAACCCCCACAGGCCGCCTTTCTTCACGGGCGCGGCGGCTTCGGCGGGGACGCCGGCGTCGCGGACAATCGGTTCGAGCAGTTCCGTGGCGAGCGCTTCCTTGAGCGGATCCTCCAAGACGACCAGGTAGCGTTCGAGTGAACCGCCCTCCTTGAGCGAAGCAGCCAACTCGTCGAGTTCGGTTTTGAAAAGGTCGAGCACCAGGGTGGCGCGCTCCCGCAGGGCGGCCTCCGCCTTCTTCAACTCGTCCTTGCTCAGGCGGGCGGCCTTGGTCTCCTCCTCCGGCTTGAGCCGGCCGCCGAAGCGCTTGAAAAGGGCGAGGCGTTCGCCGACGGGCACGGTGTCAACAAACTGGCCCAAGGCCTCGGGTAGATGCAGGCCCTTGCTGCCGGGCCGGAACGGCAGGATGGTCGCCAGAGCCTCCTCATTCACGTGCGCCAGCGCGTTGAGCAGCGTGCGGAAATCACCGCCTACAATGACATGCGGAGGCATGCCTTGCGCGAAATGGGCAAACTCGCCGAGCGTCGCGATCTTCTCAAGCTTGCAGAACTCCTTCGTGTCGGCGGAGACCGTGGTGAACTCGATGGGAAAATCGGTGGGGATATCGAGCCTCGCCAGATTTTTCAGCAGCGGGTTGTCCCTGTCGGAGGACCCCGCGGTCTGTTCGATCATCTCGCCGAACGGATTATCGAACGCGAGGGTCTCCCGCAGGATGACGATCAGCTGGTCGATGCGGTCCGGATATCCGGCCAGCCCGGGCATGAGCTGCAATTCCTCAAAGGTCAGATCGATGTATTTCGTCGGCGTCTCATCCTTGCCGGGCAGGGGCCAGTCGGGCCCGTCCAGGTTTTGCGCCAGACTGTGGAGGGAAGTGTTTACCATGATCGAGGTTTGAAAACCCATGCGGGCCTCGTCCCAGTCCGGGGCGGTATATTTTCCTCCAGATGTGTTCATAAAATCGTTCCGTGCTTCGCTGCAGGAGAATCAGAGCAGTTCCCCCTGTTTGATGATCTCCAGGGCGAGCCGGCGAAAATCGTTCAGCACATTGTCCGTCTCCACGGTCTCCTGCCCCACAAGGATGACCGGCAGTCCGAGGGCCACGGCGCGGCGGACGATGGTGGCGTCGCGCACCTGGGTCTCGAAAATCTTGGCCGAGGAGGCGACCCGCCGCTGGGTCTTGAATTGATTCATGCGCAGTTGCATGCGCATTTTCGGCACCTCGATGTCGACGCCGGCCTTGATGGAATTGAAGATGATGCCCTGGACGGCGGCCGGCGGTCCCATCTGGGCCGTGCGGAAGCTGGCCGAAAGCTTGTGGAATCTCTGCAGTTTCTCGACCAGCAAGGTGAAGCCGATGAGGCTGAGGGCGTCGGGATTGGCGGGCGCGTACACTTCGTTGGCGCAGAACACGCCGCACTGGCAGGCGCGCAGGATGTTCGGCGGGCAGTCAAAAAGGACAAAATCGTAGTCGTCCTCCAATTCGCGGAGCTCCTCGCTGAACAGGAGATAGGCTGGTTTGATCGGATCATCCTCAAACTCGTCTTCCAGATTGACGAGATTAAAGGTGGTGGGGATGAGATCGAGGCCGGGCAGCAGCTTATCGCCCGTTTTCCCCTCCACGACATCCTTGATGAGAAGATCCTTCAGTCTCGTCTTGCCGGGATCGAAAATGGAGAAAAGCGCGCCCTCTCCGTTGCTGTTGATCTTGTTCCACCGCTCAAGACGCAGCAGCCAGATGCTCGCGTTGGACTGCGTATCGAGATCGAACAGCAGTACGCGCTTGCCGAGCTTGGCCAGACAAGCCGCCACATTGACGAGCAAGGACGTTTTGCCAACGCCACCCTTGTAATTGATGAAGGCTATCTTTCTCGCCATCGCTAAAATGTATTAACACTCGCCCATCTAAGAGGTTGAAAATGGTATCTTTCGCCCAACGCGCGAGTCAAAATAATATCCTCCCGGTTTTGACCGTTTTTTTGCTCCGCTTCCGGGAGATAACCGGCGAAGTCCATCAGCATCGCCCAACCTAAACCGGAGCGATGGCCAGATCAAGCGTCGCGACCACCAGGCAGTCGGACGAATCCCACAAGGCTGCATCGCCCCGGCCGCCGGATGCATCGTCCTGATTTCACGCCGATGTAACCGCAGTGCCACCGCCGTGCCATGTTGATCGTGTCTCATTGCGTCGTCATGATCCCGGTCATTCTCAGCGTGGACGACGAGCAGGATGTCACCGACTTGGTGCGCTTTCACTTCGGCAAGGCCGGCTATGAGGTGCTGACCGCGGCGAGTGGACGGGAGGCGATTGAGACCATTCGCTGCCGCCGCCCCGATCTGGTGCTGCTGGATCTCATGCTGCCCGACATCGACGGCTTCGGGGTGTGCGAAATCCTGCGGCGCACCGCCAACACGGCGACCATCCCGATTGTTATCCTGAGCGCCTGGTCGACGACCGACGCGCGCCATGTGGGCCTCGAGTTGGGCGCCCTCGACTACGTCACCAAGCCCTTCAGTCCAAAGGATCTGGTTGTCCGGGTGAACAGGCTTTTGCAATGGTGTCCCGCGCCCGCTTGAGGGGCGGCAGCCAGACCGGCGCGCCAGGTCCACACCGAATGGCTGGCTGGCGTCGATCACTCCCCGCTGATCCGGAAAACCAGCGGCACACTCATGCGAAAACGCACCCGGCGGCCATTCTTGCTGCCCGGTTCGAACTTCCATCTGGCCACCGCGTGAAGCGCCGCCTCCTCGAAGCCAGGCGTGGTCGCGCCGAGGATGACGGGGCTGTAGACATCGCCCCTTTCGTCGACCAGGAATTCCACCACCACCGTTCCCTCGGCTCGTTGGTGGCGCAGGGCAGCCGGATAGACCGGGGCGGGTTGCAGACGCGCGTGCGGCACGCGATCAAGATCGTTCCAGGAAACCACGCTCGGCGGAAGATTCCTGTCGGCCGCTCTTGGGTCAACCCAGTCGATGGGTATGGTCCCTGTCTTTATGTTGCTCTTGATCGGCGGCAGCGGCGTTACCACAAAATCGCGTCTGGTATTTGGCCAGGGAACATCGACCAGCCTCGGCGCCGCGGCATTGGAGGATGCTCCCGGCGCTGGATCCTCATCGTCGGAGATCGCTCGCCTCGGTTCGTCGATGGGAAGGTTGGGCGGCGGCGGATCCGGAGGTCGGGGATCTTCGGGAGGAGGGACAACCGCCAGGGGCTTGCCCGAGAGTCCGAAAAGCACGAAGGTTATCAGCGTCAGGGCGAAGGTGGCAGGCAGGATGTATTTCTTTTTCATGGGGTCCTCCTGACTGGGTGGCTGCTCTACCATGATAACGCCCTCGCGGCGCTTTTCTTAGGTCCGTGCCCTGGGCCGGTGGCGGGCGATGTTCCTGCGTCGGCAGACGCAAAACGGCATCGACGTTGTCCGGAATTCCGTTGCTACTGGCATATTCTCCATCATGCGCCTCCTCACCGCCCTGTCCGTCGCCTGTCTTTGCTCTGCCGCCGCCCGGGCCGAGCTGCCCGGTGCGGCGGCCGCAGCCATCGAGGCCTTCCGGGCCGACGGGGCCCGGGGCTGGGCCTACACCCAGACCACCGTCGATGAGGGCCGGAAAACAATCGAACGCTTCGATCCCGGCCGGCCGGAGTTGGTACGATGGACGCTCATCGAAAAGGACGGCGGCGTTCCCCCGGCGCCGGAATTGCAGCGCTATCGCGAGCGCAAGGCCCGCCGGGTGCTGACGGCCGGCCCGCCGCCGCTCAAGAATCAACTCGCCCTGGACACCGCCGAGCTGCTGGAAGAGACGCCGACCCGCTGGCGCTACCGGTTCCACCTCAAACCGGGGGGCGGCGACGACCGGGCGGCGGTCCATCTGCGCGCAATACTCACCATCAGCAAGACCGCAGCCGCGATCGAAACCTTCGCCCTGGAGAATATTGAGCCGTTTTCACCGGCGTTTTTCGTCAAGATCGAAGACATGCGCACCGTGATGACCTACAGCCTGCCCACGGCCGGGGAGCCCAGCCACCTGCTGCGCGTGGAGGCGCACGTACGCGGCCGGGCGGTTCTCAAGTCGCTTGAGCAAAGCGTGGTCGTGACCTACTCCGATTTCGAGGAGGCGCGGATCCGGAAAGAGTAAGACGGGCCGGGCCGGCTTTCCTCATTTTCCTGTCGTCAGCCGCATCGCCGGCCTTACCCTCCCGCACCATGGGCACGACATGGCTGGCTGATGCCGAACCGGAGACCTGCTGGGCCCATCATGCATGGACGGATTTCGCCGCGCTGCCGCAGAAGGAATACGCGGTCGTGGTGCTGCCGTTGCACGGCTTTGCGCGTCACGGCGCCGACCGGCCGCTCGATATCGAAGAGGTGCTGGGCGCCACCCTGCTGCGCCAGGCGGTGGCGCGGGTGAAGACGCATTTCGCGGTGCGCGTGCTGCCGCCGCTGCGTTTCGCGCCGGCCGCGAAGAATGACGGCCTTTTCGGCCTCGACCCCGAGACGGCATATGACCTCGTGGCTGAAATTGCCGCGGGAGTGAAGGCCGCCGGTTTTCACAAGCTGGTTTTCTTCAACACCAGCCCTTTCAACGAGCCGTTCGTGGCCTCGGCCGCCATGGACGCGCGCGCCGGGTCCAGCCTGCGCACGTATGTCATCCACGCCCGTTCGCTGGGTCTGGATCCCGCCCGAGATCAGGCCGGCGGAGTCGCTCCGTTCGCGGACCACCTGGCCAGGCTGCTCACGGAAATCCGCCAGCATCTTGCGCCCCCGGTTTCATCCCCCGTTATTGATCAACCGGCCGCCCACCCCTCGCCCTCCGCGATTTTCCCGGCCTACCGCTCCCGTTACCTCCCGGCCTTTTCCGCGGCCCAACTGGCCGGCTTGTCCGCTAAAAATCGCCCGCTCGTGATTGTCCCCGCCGCCGCCATCGAGCAGCACGGCCCGCATCTGCCGGTGGGGGTGGATGCGATCCTTGGCCAGGCCCTGCTCGGCGCCGCACTGGCCCGGCTGCCGTCCGATCTGCCGGTTTTCGTCGCGCCGCCCCTGACTTACGGCAAAAGCATCGAACACCAAGGGTTCCCGGGAACGATCTCGATCTCGACCAGAACCCTGCGCCGCCTTGGGCTCGCGATGGCGGGGCAGCTGCATGACATCGGCATCCGCCGGCTCGCCTTTTTCAACACGCATGGTGGCAACAGCCCGGTGCTCACGGCCCTGCTTCGCGAAATACCGGAGACCCTCGGCATCAAGGCGACCCTGTTGCGCCACGGCTACCAGCCGGACGTCAGCGCCCAGGAGGCCGCGTGGGGGTTTCATGCCGACGAATGGGAGACCTCGCTCATGCTCGCCTGCGCGCCGGAACTTGTGCGCATGGGAAAGGCGGTCAGCGAATATCCCGCTCGCCTCGACGATCCCGGCGAGTTGCGTCCGGAGAATGCCCCCGCGGTCTTTGCCTGGATGACAAGCGACATCTCCCGCAGTGGCGTCATGGGTGATCCCACCCGGGCGACCGAGGAAAACGGCAGGCGCTGGCTGGCCGGCGCCGCCGATCATCTCGCGGCAAAAATCCGCTCCCTGTCCGGCGAATAACGCCGGGCCGGACGCATACCATGTTCCTTGCTCAGCCCGTTGAACCCATCGCGGTGATAGTAATTGACATCGCCTTTGAACCTTGGAGCTTTCCCTTCAAACCGCCTTTTCCGGAGCAGGCGACTTTAGCATGGCGGATGACCATGATCGGAGCATGATACTTCACC
>CAJAKX010000192.1 GCA_903940425.1 uncultured Opitutia bacterium
TCGGTCTCGCCAGCGTGACCGGCTGGTGGAGCGCGCTCACGATGGCGGATGTCAACGGCGACGGCCGCCCCGACCTGATCGTCGGCAACGTCGGTCTGAACACGAAATACTCCGCGACGCCGGAGGCGCCCGCGGTGCTCTTCGCGGGCGACCTCGACGGCTCCGGCCGCAGCGCGATCATCGAGGCGGGTTACGACACCGACGGCCGCCTCTATCCGCTGCGCGGCCGCAGCAAGCTCGCGTACACGTTCCCCTGGCTGCGGAAGAAATTCCCGACCTTTGCCGATTTCGCGCGCGCGACGGTGGAGGACATCTTCCCGCCCGAGCGGCTGCGGGCGGCCACGAGCCTCACCGCCACCGAGCTCGCCAGCGGCATCTTCCTCCAGCAAGCGGACGGCACGTTCAAGTTTGCGCCGTTGCCGCGGCCCGCCCAGCTGGCGCCGATCAACGGTTTCGTCTGCGCCGACCTCGACGGCGACGGCAAGGCCGACCTCTATTGCGTCGGCAACTTCTTCGGGCCCGAGCCGACGACCGGCCGCTTCGATGGCGGCGTCAGCCTCCTGCTGCGCGGCGATGGCCGCGGCAATTTCACGCCGGTCCTGCCCGCCGAGAGCGGCCTCGTCGCCCCCGGCGATGTGCGCGCCGTCGCCAGATTGTCGCCTGCCAGTCCAGGCGATGGCCTGCGTCTCGCCGTCGCGCAATGCCAGGGTCCGCTGCTTTTATTCACCCGTAACAGCAAACCACCCCCATGACCCGTCCCCCCATCCAGGATCTGCGCATCCGCGGTGCCCAGCCGCTGCTTTCGCCGGCGGCTCTGGCCGAGGAGCTGGCGCTGGATGACTCGAGCGCCGACTTTGTCGCGCGCAGCCGCCATGCCGTGGAGGACATCATCCTCGGCCGCGATGACCGGCTGCTCCTCGTGGTGGGGCCATGTTCGATCCATGATCCGGCGGCGGCCCTGGAATACGCGGACCGGCTGCGCGAGGCCGCGGCGCGCCATGCCGCCGAGTTGTGCGTGGTCATGCGCGCCTATCTGGAAAAACCGCGCACCGTCGTCGGCTGGAAGGGCCTGATCAACGATCCCGGCCTCGACGGCAGTTACCAGATCAACCACGGGCTCCGGCTCGCGCGGAAACTGATGATCGATCTCGCCCGGCTGCGCCAGCCGGCCGCCACCGAGTTTCTCGACGCCACGCTTGGACAGTACTTCGCCGAGCTGGTCACGTGGGGCGTGATCGGCGCGCGCACCGTCGAGAGTCAGGTGCACCGCGCGCTGGCCTCGGGTCTGTCCATGCCGGTCGGGTTCAAGAACCGCACCGACGGCGACGTGCCGGTGGCGATCGATGCCCTCCTCGCCGCGCGCCAACCCCACTGGTTTGCCTCGCTGACCAAGGCCGGTGTGCCGGCGATGCTGGGCACGGCGGGAAACGACCGCTGTCACCTGGTGCTGCGCGGCGGCACGCGAGGGACGAATTACGCCTCCGATCACGTGCGGGCCGCGGTGGAACTGCTACGGGCGGCCGACCTGCCGCCGCGCCTCATGGTGGATTGCAGCCATGGCAACAGCGGCCGGAATCCCGAACGGCAGCCGGCGGTGGCCGCCGACGTCGCCGCCCAAGTCGCCGCCGGGCAGCACGCCATCTGCGGCGTGATGTTGGAGAGCAATCTCTTGAACGGGGCCCAGGGCTATCGTACGCGGCCGCTCGCCTATGGCCGCAGCGTCACCGATCCCTGCCTGGCATGGGAGAAGACGCTGCCCGTGCTCGGGCAGCTGGCCGCCGCCGTCCGGGCGCGCCGTTCGCGGACCCGACACCTGCCTCGGTCGTCTCCTGATTCTTCGGCTTTCGTCCAGCCCGCACTTATCGTCACTGATTAGAGTCCGCAGCTTAGTCCCACCACATGAGGAAATTCACCCTGCTGCAGCCCGCCCCGGCGGGTTGGTCTTGAGGATCCTTGTCGCGGTTGGTTTCGTGGCGACTTTGTCCGCCGCGCCCGCCGCTCCCCGGGCCATCACGTTTGATGATGGCCGCGGCAACGTTGAGGTCACCGAGCGCCTGCGCTTCGAAAGTCGCGATAACAA
>CAJAKX010000193.1 GCA_903940425.1 uncultured Opitutia bacterium
ACACTGCGCACGAACAGCCAGGGAATGGTGTGCCGGACGACGTCGAGGAAGGCGATGTTGGCGTTGTTCATCTCCATGCCTTGGATCCAGCCGCCGATCTCGAGGTCAACCCAGTAGAGGGTGACACCGATCGCGGCCGCCCAGAAATGCGTGCGGATGAGGGCGGCCGAGGGCCATTCCTTCAGGAGGATGCGCGGCAGGATGTAATACACCGCGCCGAACATCACCATGGTGAAAAACGCGTACATGCCCTGGTGCGCATGCCCCACGGTAAAATGGGTGAAATGCGTGATCTCATTGACCGAGCGGATCGCCATGGCCGAGCCGGTGAAGCTCACGAGCGTGTAGTTGACGGCCCCGAAAACGACGAAGCGCAGCGTCGGGCTGGAGCGCAGCGCGCCGAAACTGCCGACCATGGTCAGGTGGTGGTTGATGGCGGTGACGACGACGGGGACCACCATCATGAGGCTGGCGGCGATGCCCGCCGAGATGACCCAGGCCGGCACCGGGCCGCCGATGAGGTGGTGGACGCCGGCCCAGTTGTAGAAGATGGCGAGCGACCAGAAGCCGAGCACGGAGAGGTAATAGCTGTGGATCGGCTTCCCCAGCACCTTCGGGATGAAATAGTAGACGGCGGCGAGGCCGATGGGCGTGAACCACAGGCCGAGCACGTTGTGGGCGAACCACCAGTTGACCAGCGCCTGCACGGTGCCGCGCGCCGGTTCGAAGATGAGCATGATCTGGGCGATCGAGTAGAGCCACGGGAACCAGAAGAGCGCCGCCAGCAGGTACCACTGGGAGACGTAGATGTGCTCCGTCTTGCGAAAACGGAATGTGATGACCGCCCAGGCGCCGACTATGGCGTAGGCCGCGAACAGCAGCGGCGTGGCATAGGACGGCATCTCCAGCCACTCGATCGAGGTCGAGTCGCCCGCGAGGATGCCGATGACGCCAATGGTGACGCCGAGGTTCCAAAAACACGCGGCAATGACGAGCACGCCGGCATGGCGCAGCTTCGCGCGGGAGAGGCGCGCCATCAGCCAGAATGCCACGGCGAAGGCGGCGTTGGTGCTCCAGCCGTAGACCACGGCGTTGAGGTGCGCGGTGCGCGCGCGGCCGAAGGTGAGCCACTCCTGGCCGCCGAGAAACTCGGGCGTGTGGAGCTTGATCGAGGAGATCAGCGCGAACACCGTGCCGACCAGCAGCCAGGCAAGGGCGGAAAGCAGGAAGACGATCACCGGCCACTTGGTAGAGGCGTCGATTTCGCTGAGCTCGGCGCGCGACACCGCGTCCGGTGGTGTGCCCGGGTTGAGCGAGGCGGCGAGAGTGGAGGCGGAGGCCATGGCCGAAGGTTCCGGGTTCAAGGTTTCCGCCGTTTAACCGGAAAATGATCCGTCATTTGTCCGATGGGTTCCTGTTCGTCGAAAATCGAGGTTGCCCCGCGCTCAAAGTCCCGGAGCTGGCCGTGCTTCGACGACCAGTAGAGCGCATAGACGGCAGTGCCGCTGATGGCGGCGGCGACCAGGAAGGCGACCGTGTAGAAGATCCATTCCATGCGGACTCAGGGTTTTCGTCCCGCGTTGAGTTCCTGCAGGGTGAGCACCACGGCGCGGTCGATGGGCAGCTGCACGACGCCCTTGTCCTTGTCGATCCACGCATAGGTGGTGGCGGCGGCCTTTTCCCGGGCGCGCATCTCGTCGAGGTGCGCCTGGCGGCCTGCCGGCGTGTACTTCCACTGCTCCTCCGGCGGGATTTTCGCCAGGTCCACCTCCGGGGCCATGCGGCGCTGCGGGATGTAGGCGAGGAAGAGAACGACCAGGAAGATGACGAAGCAGCCGAGGGCGGCCAGCAAGGTCACCCAGAAACCGGCCTTCGATCCGGGCGGGGCGACAGCGGTGTCAGGCGGAGGATTCATGGTGGGTCAGGCACTCCACGATGCGCGGATCGCGGATGGGGATGAGCTTCGCGGTGGGAAAACTCCGGAGATAGGCCCAGACGCAGACGCCGCCCACCCCGGCCAGCGCGGTGAGCTGCCAGATCAGGGCGGAGGAGAAGAACGGCCGCGGGTGGCCGGCGGCATCCTTGATGGCAGGCAGCGTGTTGAAGCAGAGGTCCACGAAGAGCATCACCAGGATCCACCCCGCGATGAACTGCGCGCGGCCCTGCTCGATTTTGTAGCGATAGACCAGCAGATAGCAGAACGGGAAGAGGAAATAGAGGAAGACGATCGCCATGCCGATCCAATACCAGTCGCCGTATTCGCGCAGATTAAAGTAGAAGGTCTCCTCGGGCAGGTTGGCATTCCAGATGAGGAAGTACTGGGAGAAGGCGATGTAGGCCCAGAACACCGTGAAGGTCAGCATGAGCTGGCCGATGGAATGCAGGTGATTTTTGTTGAGAATGCCCCGGTAGTCGCCGCGCCGGTGGAGCCAGACCATGATCAGGACGCCGCACGCCAGCGCGCCGCGCATGCCGGTGGCGAAGTAGTAGACGCCGTAGATGGTGGAGAACCAATGATATTCGAGGCTCTTGAACCAGTCGATGGCGGCGAAGGTGAGGCTGAGTCCGGTGAGCGGGATGCCGGCGGCGGACCACCTGCGGCTCGAGAGCGTCCACTTGACGTCGCCATCCGCGTCCTGGCGGAACGAATTGCGCCGCAGGACCCAGGCGAGCCCGATCCAGATGCCGTAGAAGAGCACCGCCCGGATGGTGAAGAAGCCCAGGTTGAGATAGCCGGACTTTTTGAGGTAGAGGACGTCCTCGCCCACCGTCTCGTGCTGGCCCGGAATCAAGGCGTGGGGATCCATCCAGCTCCAGACCAGGCCGGGTTGGTAGAACCACGAGGCCAGCAGCAGGGGCAGGAAGAGAACGAAGAGCCATGGGAAGGCCGCCAGGCCGTGCTCGAACTGGCGGCGGATGACGGTCGACCAGCTCGCGTCAAACATGTGGTGGAGGATCACCAGAAACAGCATGCCGAGCGCGATGGCCGTCCAGTAGCCGACGGCCACAAGCCAGGACATCGCGATCACCCGGGGCCCGGCCACGAACAGTCCGGCGGCGGTGAGCGCAATGCCCCCGATGCCGATGCCCAGCGCGACCCCGGCCTTCGCGGCAGGCGGCGCGGCCATGGTGGCAACGGAGAGGGTGTCAACGCGGGTACTCATGGGCTCAGATCGGCCCTGTGGTCGGCCGGCACGTCGGCGACAGTGCCCTGGCGGGTGCGCTCCAGGACCCGCACGTAGGCGATGACCGCCCAGCGGTCCCCGGGGCTGAGTTTGTCGGCGTAGGCGAACATGGTGTTCTTGCCGTTGGTGATCGTGTTGAAGATTTCGCCCTCGGCCATCTGGCGGATGCGGTCGTCGTGGTAGGAGGCCGTGGTCACCATGCCGTAGGCCTTGGTGATGCCCTGGCCATCGCCCAGCGCGCCATGGCAGGGGGCGCAGTAGATGGTGTAACGCTCCCGGCCGCGCTCCATGAACCGCTGGTCGATCACCAACGGTGGCGGGAAGCCGCGGGCGAACTCGCCCGCAGGGGTTTTGCCGCGATAGAGAAAGTCATCGGCACGGAGAAAGCCGGGATCCGGGGCGATCGTGCGCCCGCGGGGAACGACGCCGGCGGGCAGCGGGCGGTCGGCACGGCCGTCGGCGAAAAACTTCGACCCGGCCTGCGGCTTGTATTTCGCCTGGCGATTCATGTCGGGAAAAACCTCCACCGGCGGCTGCGTGGAGCGCCGGCCACGGAAGCCGGCGATGGAGATCGTCAGCACCACGAGGAAGGCGGTCACATAATAGACGTAGCGCATGGCTCAGTCTTCCAGTTCGGCGATCTCCCGGCCGCCGATCTTTTCCAGCAACGCCTTGGTGGCGGCGGGGTCGTAAAGCGGGTCCCGGGCCTCGATCACGACGAAGAACCGGTCGTCAGTCGCGCGCTGGAAATGCGGCTGCTTCATCACCGCGTGGTAGTGCATCGGCAGGCGGTTGAGCAGGAACAGGCCGATGATCGTGCCGAAGGCGGTGAAGAGGATGGTCAGCTCATACGAGATCGGAAAGGCGAAGAGCGGGCTGAACAGCGGCTTGCCGCCGACGGTGAGCTTGAAGTTCCACGCGCCGACCCACCAGATCATGACCATGCCCGTGGCAAAGCCGAGAATGCCGCCGGCCAGCGAGAAGCGGGGCACCGAGGAACGGCGCATGCCCATCGCCCGGTCCATGCCGTGGATCGGAAAGGGCGTGATGACGTCCCAGAACTTGTATCCGGCGTCGCGCACCGCCTCCGCCGCGTGAAAGATCTCCGCGGGGGTGTCGAACATGGCGATCAGGCCGTAATTTTTGGCGGGCATGGGCGGAGGCGTCTCACGGGTGGCCGGAGCCGGCATGGATATCGGCCTGGGGCGTGATGGCCTTGATCTCGGCCATCGGCATCATGGGCAGGAAGCGGATGAACAGGAGAAAAAGCGTGGCGAACACGCCGAAGGTGCCGAAGAAGGTGAAAACCTCGACGATGCTCGGTGAGTAGTAACCCCAGCTCGAGGGCAGGAAGTCGCGCGCCAGCGAAGTGGCGATGATCACGAAGCGCTCGAACCACATGCCGACATTGACCAGGATGGCGAGGACCCAGACCATCGCGGTGTTGCGCCGCACGGACTTGAACCAGAAGAACTGCGGCACGACGACGTTGCAGGTGATCATGATCCAGTAGGCCCAGGCGTAGGGACCGAACGCGCGGTTGATGAACGTGAAGCCTTCATTCGGATTCGCGCTGTACCACGCGATGAAGAACTCCATCATGTAGGCGTAGCCCACCATCGAACCCGTCGCCAGGGTGATCTTGCAGATGTTGTCGATGTGGTACTGCGTCACCAGATCCTCCAGTTTGTACACGGCGCGCAGCGGCAGGATGAGCGTGAGCACCATGCCGAAGCCGGAATAGATCGCGCCGGCGACGAAGTACGGCGGAAAAATCGTGGTGTGCCAGCCCGGGATCAGGGCGACGGCGAAGTCGAACGACACGATGGTGTGGACCGAGAGCACCAGCGGCGTCGCGATGCCCGCGAGGATGAGGTAGGCCATTTCGTAGTTGCTCCAGTGGCGGTTGGAGCCGCGCCAGCCCATGGCGAACAGCCCGTAGAGGAAGGCGCGCAGCCGGTGACCGGCCGCGGTGAACCGGTCGCGCAGCAGGCCGAGGTCGGGGATCATGCCGACGTACCAGAACAGCACCGAAACCGCGCCGTAGGTCGAGACGGCGAACACGTCCCACTCGAGCGGCGAACGGAAGTTCTGCCAGATGCCGTTCGCATTCGGGATCGGGAACAGGTACCAGGCCATCCACACGCGGCCGACGTGGAAGAGCGGAAAGATGCCGGCGCAGACCACCGCGATGATCGTCATGGCCTCGGCCGCGCGATTGATGGAGGTGCGCCACTTCTGGCGCAGCAGGCAGAGGATGGCGGAGATCAGCGTGCCGGCGTGGCCGATGCCGATCCAGAAGACAAAGTTGACGATGTCCCACGCCCAGTTGATGGGGCTGCGGTGACCCCAGACGCCGACGCCGGTGGCGACCAGATAGGTGAGGCCGGCGACCGTGAACGAGGCCACGAAGACCGCGACGGCGAAGCACACCCACCACCACTTCGGCGTCGGCTCCTCAATGATGCCGCAGACCTTGTCGGAGATCCAGGCGAAGCCGCGGTGGTTCTCGACCAGCGCCGGCCGCGGCAGGACGGCCGGTTTCACCTCGGCCAGGATGGCCGGCACCGGAGCTGCACTGGTTGCCGCGTGGTTCATGGCCGGGCTCAGATCTTTCCGGTCTCCGGCATCCGCCCGCCGCCCACCGCACCCGCGGGATGATTCTTGATGATGGATTCGCGCCGGCTGAGCGGCAGGTCGGCGTAATCCGGCATCCGCGGATTCGGGTTGCGCAGTTTGCCGAGGTAGGTGGTGCGCGGACGGACGTTGAGGTAGCCGAGCACGGCATAGTCACGCGGCTGCGCCTTGGCTTGCGAGACCGCGCTGGCGGGATCGAGCAGGTTGCCGAAGATGATCGCCTCGACGGGGCAGGCCTGCTGGCAGGCGGTTTTCAAGGCGCCGTCGGGCACGATGACGTCCCCCGGGCTGCCCGCCTGCGCCGCCTTCACCCGCTGCTGGATCTTGGCGTTCTCGATCCGCTGCACGCAATAGGTGCACTTTTCCATCACGCCGCGCATGCGGACCGTGACCTCGGGATTGCGCACCATCTTGAGCAGCTCGGGCATGTCCTTCTGGTGGCCGAGCGGTCCCTGGTACAGCGCGTCCAGGGCGTGCTTGTTCCAGTCAAAATAATTGAAGCGCCGGACCTTGTAGGGGCAGTTGTTGGCGCAGTAGCGCGTGCCGACGCACCGGTTGTACGTCATGACGTTGAGGCCCTCGTTGTCGTGCACCGTGGCATTGACGGGGCAGACGGTTTCGCAGGGCGCCAGTTCGCAGTGCTGGCAGCCCATGGGCTCGAGGGACACCTGCGGGTCCTCGGGGATCTCGCGATTGCCCTCGCCGCCGAAGGCCCCGGCATCGATCCGGGCGTCGGAGTAGTAGCGGTCGATGCGGATCCAGTGCATCTCGCGGCCGCGCAGCACCTGGTCCTTGCCGACGATGGGAATGTTGTTCTCCGCCTGGCAGGCAACGACGCAGGCGTTGCAGCCGATGCAGGTGTTGAGGTCGATCGACATGCCCCACTGGTGCAGGCCGTCGAACTTCGGCGTCGTGTAGAGCGAGTTGCCGCGCGGGATTTCCGCGGCCTTCTCGGCCGCCGGCAGCTTTGCGCTGGCCTCGTCGTAGGGCGGACTGTGCGCCTCCAGGCCGAGGGCGGCGACAAACGCGGGGTTGGCCTTGAACTCCTCGACGTTGGCCTCGCGGATGATGTCGCGGCCTTCCATCGACCAGTGTTCCTGCGTGTTGGCGAGGGCGTATCGCTGGCCCGGAACCACCTCGAGGGTCGCGCCGACGGCGAGGTGCATCGCCCCGCCCGTGCGCAGCGCATAGGCGTTGAAGCCGGCGCCGGTGCCGACGCGGCCGGACTGCGTGCGTCCGTAGCCGAGCGGCACGATGATGGTGTAGTTGGAAAGTCCCGGCTGGATGTGCAGCGGCCCCCGGATGGTCCGGCCGCCGAGCTTCACCTCGCCGACATGGGCCTGCTCCCGGCCGAGTTCGAAGTCGGCGGCCTCCGCGCGCGCCACCTGCAGCAGCGAACCGGGGGGCATGATGCCCAGCTCCTTCGCGAGGCGCGGTGAGACGAGGATGGCGTTGTCCCACGTGAGCCGGGTGATCGGATCGGGACACTCCTGCAGCCAGCCGTTGTTGGCAAAACGACCGTCGTCCGTCTTGTAGTCGGCGACGAAGCGCACCTCGAGGGCCTTCGCCCCGACGGCGGGGATCCGGGGCGCACGGGCGAGAATCGCGGCGGCGGCTTCGGCCCGCGGCGAGAGTTCGCCGACCGGCGGCCAGGCCGTGCCTTCGAGCAGGCCGTCGTGCAGGAAGCGGCGGAAGGTCTTCTCCGGATCGCCGCCCGCCAGGCCGGTGATGGTGTTGAAGACGAGGGTGTACGGGTCGGTGACCTCATCGCCGATCAGCCGCGCGAGCAGTTTGAGGTCGGTGAGTCCGTCAAAAAGCGGGAGGATCATCGGCTGCACCGGCACGATCGTGCCGTCGGCCGTCCGCGCGTCGCCCCACGACTCGAGGTAGTGCGTGGCGGCGAGGTGCACGCCGGCGACCGCGGAGGTCTCGTCAACATAATAGCCGTGCCGGATGACCTCGGGCACCGCTTTTTGCAGCGCCGGCCAGTCAACATCGGCCGGCGCGTTGTAGACCGGGTTGCCGCCAAGGATGAGGAGGGTCTTGACTGAACCGGCCTGGATGGCGGCGGCGAGCTGCTGGATGGTCGCCGCGACGGACGGCTCCGCGGCGACGAAATCGATCGTCCGGCCGATGTTGCCGAGCGCCGCGTTCATCAGATAGGCGAGCGCGTGCGTCGCGGCCGGCTGATGCGCCCCGGCCACGACGAGGCTTTCGCCCTTGTGCGCGAGCAGATCGGCGGCGCACTCGGCGATCCATTCCGGCTTCACGTCGAGGCCCGGCGTGAGCGCGGCATAGGCGTCGGTGCCGAGGATGCGGCCGGCGAGCGCCGCGGCGAGCGCCGGCACATGGCTGCTGGCGATGCGCAGCCGGTGATCGGCCATGGCGCCGGTGAGCGTGAGCCCGCTTTCCGCCACGTACAGGCGGCTCATGCGGTCGGCCTCGTCCTTCGAGGTGACCCGGCGTCCCTGGGCGAAGTCGCGCGCATAGGCCAGCGCAGCAGGCTCGGCGTGGAGAAAATCGCCATCGAGGCTGACGATGCGCCGGGCCCGGGCGAAACGGTAGACCGGTTTGACATCGCGGCCGAAAACGGCCTGCGCGGCCTCCACCGGCGGCTCGTCGATGACGGGTTCATACTCGGCCCAGATGACCTCGGGAAGTTTGTGCTTCAGCCTGGCCACCAGCGCCGCCCGCGTGGGCGAGCTGGATGCCTCGGCGAGCAACGCCAGGCCGGCGCCGCGACCGGCCGTATATTTCCGGCTGATGGCGTCGAGCAGGTCGCTGGCCGCGGCCGGGGCGAGTTCCGCGCCGTCCTGCAGGTGCATGGTGGCGCGGTCGGGATCGTAGAGATCGAGCACCGACGCCTGCGCCCGAAGGCTGCTGGCGCCGCCGTGGGGCGCATAGGAGGGATTGCCTTCGAGCTTGGTCGGGCGGCCCTGATAGGTCTCGGCGACGAGCGGAATGGCCGCGCGCCGCAGCGGCATGGCGGTGGCGAAGTACAGCGGCAGGCCGTCCTTCACGTCCTCCACAGACCGGCCATACGGGAGCACGTAGGCCTCGGGCCGCCGGCAGCCGGCCAGACCGATGCCGCCGAGCGCAAACGAGGCCGCCATGAGCTTGAAAAACTGGCGGCGGTCGACGCCGTCGAGCTGCGCCGCGCCCTCGGGAAATTCGCGCTCGAGGTATGCGCGGTAAGCGGGTGTGGCGGCCAGCTCGTCCAGGCTGCGCCAGTAACGCGGGCCGTTCAGCTCGCGTTCGGAGGGGGCGGGATGGGCGAACTGGCGCTTCATCGATGGCAGCCGGAGCAGCTCTCGGGCGGTTTGATCTTCCAGTCGTGGACGAACCGGGCGGCGTCGGCAGCGCGCCCTTGGGCGGCGAGGGTTGGCGAATCGAGGTTGTAGACGTCCGCCGGGGCGCGGAGAAACTGGGCGGGGTCGCGATGACAGGTGAGGCAGAATTTCATGCTGAGCGACTGGGCGTGGTAGACCACGGGCATCGCGTTGATCCTGCCGTGGCACTCGACGCAGCCGATGCCACGGTCCACGTGCGCCGCATGGTTGAAGTAAACATAGTCGGGCGCCTTGTGCACCTGCACCCACGGCACCGGCTCGCCGCTTTCATAGCTCGCCCGCACGACGGCCAGCAACGGGCTCGTGGGCTTGACCAGCTGGTGGCAGTTCATGCACGTCTGCGAGGTGGGAAGGTTGGCGAAGCCCGACTGGTCGACGTTGCTGTGGCAGTAACGGCAGTCGAGGCCGAGCTGCCCGGCGTGCAGGCTGTGGTCGTAGGGCACCGGCTGCACCGGCGCATAGCCGACGCGGAGATATTTGGGCGTGCAGTAATACGTGACCCCCGCCGTGACCGTCCCGCCCAGGACCAACAGGTAGAGGATGATCTGCAGGGGGAGGGAGTTGGACCACCTCGGGAAAACGTGCGACATAGGCCAGGTCGTTGCCGGTTGAACGCCGCAAAATACGGCTAAAGCGAATCCGCGCGGCGGGGCACGGAACGCGGCTCAGGCCGGGGCGCCAGGGACGCGGACGGGGGGGCGGACGGCCGGGGGGGCGCGGTCCTCGTTAGCAGCCGGGGTGCCAGGCCGGCCACGGCGGCAAGCCCCGCCAATCTGGCAAAGAAGTTCTTTCGCGAACAATGCGGGTTCACGGATGCGTAGCGACGTGATTAAGGTCAAAAGGAGAAGAAGCGCAGTGACTTCCGGGAAGTAAACCAAAATTTGCCGGGCTGCAGCGTGTCCGGGAAATCATTAGACAGTACTGCGCATCCATTGACATAACTAATCATAAAATTATGGCAATACATGCGCAGTGATAACGCCGCCCCCGGCGTGGCGCCCGGCCGGTCTCCCGCCCGGCCCGCTCAGAGGAACACCCCGTCGCGCATGGGCCGCACCGTGTCGCAGCGGCTGGCGATCTCGGAGTTGTGCGTGACGATGATGACGGCCTGGCCGTTTTCCTTGGCGAGGTGCGTGAGCAGATCGAAGACGAGACCGGAGTTGCGCTGGTCGAGGTTGCCGGTGGGCTCGTCGGCCAGGATGATCGCCGGCGCATTGGCCAGCGCGCGGGCGATGGCCACGCGCTGCTGTTCGCCGCCGGAAAGCTGGGTGCCGAGGCGGTGGCTCTTGTCGCCCAGGCCGACCGCGGCGAGGAGCTGCTGCGCCCGCTCGTGCATTTCGGCCTCGGCGAGGCGGCCGAGCTTGCGCATGGGCATCATCACGTTCTCGAGCGTGGTGAACTCCTGCATCAGGAAGTGAAACTGGAAGACGAAGCCGATGTTCACGCAGCGGGCGGCGGTGCGCTCGGCGTCGCTGCGGTTCGACATGAGCCGGCCGTTGATCCAGACGTCGCCCTCGTCCTGCCGGTCGAGCAGGCCCAGCAGGTAGAGCAGCGTGCTCTTGCCGCAGCCGGACGGACCGACCACGGCGTAAACCTGGCCGCGCTGCGCCTCGAAGGAGACGCCCTTGAGCACGTGCACCCTGCCCTCCCCCTGGCCGAGGGAGCGGTGGATGTTGGCACAGCGAAGCGAGACGTTGTCCGGAATGTCGGCCATGGATTGCGGGGCTACTGCGCGGTGCCGCGGATGACGTCGCCGGGCTCGAGCCGCGCGGCGCGGCGGGCCGGGATGAGGCTGGCGGCCATGACCATGACCACCGCCGTGGCGGTCGCCGCCACATAGTGCCAGAGGGACCAGCTCACGATGAAGGTGTCGGTGGCGAAGATGCCGCGGATGCGGATGGGGAAGTTGGAGATGGCGTAGGTGACGACCACGCCGAGCACCCAGCCGCAAACGGTGCCGATCATCAGCACGATGGCCGCCTGCCAGAGAAAGATCCCCGAAATGTCCCGCCGGGTGTAGCCCATCGAGCGCAGGATCGCGATCTCCTTGGTCTTTTCCATGACGATCATCGCGAGGGTGTTGAACATCGCGAGACCGGCGATGAGCGTGAAGACCGACACCGTGATCGCCGTGGAGATGCGCAGCGCGCGGAAGACCTCGAGCCAGGTTTTCTCGCGCTCCTGCCAGCTGGCCGCGCTGTAACGCAGCACCTCCTCCATGTGCAGGGCGTCCTGCGGGGCGCGATCCTTGTCGATGAGATTCACCTGGATGAAGGACGCCCCGGTGGGCCTCTTCAGCAGCGAGCGGGCCTCGCCCATGTTGAGGTAGACGCGCACCCGGTCGATGTCGCTGACGCCGGTTTCGTAGATGGCGCTCACCCGGTAGCGGCGCGCCTCCCCCTGGGCCTCGAGAATGAACGAATCGCCCACGGCGAGCTGGAGGCGGTCCGCCATTTCGCGGCCGACCATCGCGCTGGTGGGCTTGCTGCGAAAATCGCCGATGCTACCCTGGACGATCTGGCTGCCGAGATCGGACACCCGGAGTTGGTCATCCAGGTTGATGCCGTAGGCGCGGACCGATTCGCTCTTGAAAGAGCTGCGGATGATCACCGGGCCGTGCAGCACTTCCGACACGCCCGCGACGTTTTCGAACCGCCGCAGGGCACTGAGCAGCAGCTTGGGCTCCTCGATGCCCTCGATGTACTTTTTGCCCTCGCCCCGCATGGAGATGTGGAAATTGGACCCGCTGCCGCGGCCGCCCGCCTCCATGGAACGCATGGTGTCCTGGATCCGGTCCTCGATGCGGATGGCGCCGTTGGTGCCGAGGATGGTTTTGATGAAGAACTGCTCGAAACCGCTGGTGGTGGCCTGGGTGACCACGAACAGGCCCACGCCCAGCACGATGCAGGACAGGCTCATGAGCATCGCCCGTTTTTTGGCGGTCAGAAAACGCGAGGCGATGCGGAGATTGGGTGACATTAACGGAACGCTGCGGCTTGAACCGACGCCCGGGACGGCGGCCTACTTTTCGACCTCGACACGCACGTGATCACCGGGCCGGAAGCGGTCGAGCTGCTCGACGATCACCTGTTCACCTTCCTTCACGCCGGAGAGAATCTCGACCTCGTTGAGGCTCACGAAGCCCAGGTCGACCTTTTGCAGTTCGACCCGGCCGTCCCGCACCACGTAGAGGCTGCTGCCCGACACCGCCCGGCGCGGCACGGTCAGGGTGTTTTCATGCTCGCCCACGGTGATGGTCACCTCACCGGTGATGCCCGGCACCAGCTTCACCGGGTCAATGTCGACGGCCAGATAGACGATGTAGCGCTGGGTGGCCGGGTCGGCCGTGGGCAGAATCTTGGTCACCGTGGCGCTGGAGGGCGGATCGCCATAGGTCAGGAAGCGCACCGAGGCCTTCTGGCCGACCTTGATGTCGGCGAAGTCCTCCTCGCTGATCTTGGCCTCGACGATGCGGCTGGTGGTGATGAGGTGCGCGATGGGGGTGTTGCCCCCGATGATGTCATCCTTGTTCGCCAGCACCGAGGAGACGACCCCGTCGAAGGGAGCGGTGAGCGTCATGCCTTCGAGCTGGAGGCGTTTGGCGCTCAGGGCGTTCTTCAGCCCGTCGAGCTTCTGCAGATCCTCGAGTTTTTCGAGATCGCGGCGCTGCTCCAGCTGTTTGACCGCCCGCTGCTG
>CAJAKX010000194.1 GCA_903940425.1 uncultured Opitutia bacterium
CAATCAGCGGAGCGACTCCCAGCACCGAAAGAAACTCGCCGGAGGCTTGCAACCCAGTGACGCGTTCCGGGTTTCCCATCCCAGTCAGATTTCGGCGTATGTCTTCGTAAACGGCGAGATGAGCGAACTTGGAACTGTGCTCGCGCCAATCTTTGAAGGCACCTCCGGAGATAGAGCCATTGGGTCCGCCATTCGGCTCTGTTTCCATGACATCCACGAGCTGTTCGGCATGGGGATACGGCAGCGGCTGGAGCAGAGCCGAGTTGATCACGCTGAAGATGGCGGTGTTCGCACCTATGCCGAGGGCGAGCGTGAGCAGGGCGACGGCGGTGAAGCCGGGAGATTTCAAAAGTTGTCTGATGGCAAATTTGAGGTCTTGCATGTTGTGTGGCGGTCAAATCGAGCTGACGCCGGCCTTCGCGTTGCACGCTACGACGCGGCTCGTCCTGCGGCGGTGCCGCAGGCGAGGAGGGCGAAGCGGAGGTCGGCGAGCATGGGAGGTGAAAGCTGTAAGCTTTAAGCGGTAAGCTTTAGGCTTTGAGATCGACGTGGTTCGGTCCTTGGTTGGCTCCTTGGCTGGCTTACGGCTTATTGCTTGATGCTGATTGCTTACTTATCGGTCAGGGTGAGGTGGTAGTGCTCCAGCGTCGTGCCGATCTCACGCTCGTAGGCGGCGGCCGCGCGGCGCTGGTCGGCCAGCGCCTGGTAGTAATTATTTTCCACACCGGCGAGCCGCTCCTGCAGGTCGAGGACGAAGAACGTGCTGCTCGCGCCGGCGCGCAGTTTCTTGAGCTCGGCGTCGAGTGACTGCTGGGAAAGCTTGAGCGCGGCCTGCGTGGCCGCGACGCGCTTTTGTGAGGTCTCGATCTGGCCCGCTGCGGCGGCGACGCCCAGGGCGATCTCCTCCTCGATGAGCTTCAGCCGGGTCTCGGTCTGGCGCACTTGGAGCCGCGCGGCGCGCGCAGCGCCGCGGCCTTGGGCGAACGTCAGCGGCACGCTGACCTCCACGCCGGCGGAGTACGCGCGGTTGTCCTTATCGGCGACCATCCGGCGGCTGGCGGCGAAGTTTTGATCGAGCCCGGAGTAGCCGTAACTGCCGACAAAGTTCACCTGCGGCAGCAGCTGATTGCGGGCCGACGCCTCGTTGTAACGGCCCTTGTTGAAAGCGAGGCGCGCCTGCTGGTAGTCGGGGCGCAACGTGTAGGCCTTCTGCAGATCCGCCGCCGGCTGCACGTCCACCTCGGGGGGCGGTGGCGGATCGACGGCGAGCAACGGTCCGTCGTTCGGGAACGAACTTTCACCCATCAGCAGGCGCAGCTGGTTGTCGCTGTCGCGCACGGCCCGCTCGGCATAAAGAATCGCCTCCTCGCGCAACGCCATGCGGGAGCGCGCGGTGGTGACGTCGTTCTCGGACATGCTGCCGACCTTGAAACGCTTTTCGTTTTCCGCGATCAGCCCGGCCGCGAGTTCGCGCGAGCGCTGCGCGGTGCGGAGGTTCTCGTGGGCGGCGACGAGATTGCTGAACGCGACCGTGACATTGGTGACGGTGTCGATGACGGTCTGGCGGTACTGCCAGTCGGAGATGGCGCGGTCGGCCCTGGCAATCCGCACGCCGAGCAGGTTCGCACCGAAACCGAAGCCACGCAGCAACGGCTGCGTGACCTGAATGCCGCCAAAAGTCTGGAAGGCGTCGTTGAACCCATTGTAGCTGCCGCGCTGGTTCTGGGCACTGCCGCCGATCGAGTAGCTCAGCCCCCACGGCATGACACCGCCGAGCGAAAGCGCGTAGGTGTCCGTGCGGACGAGGGTGGCGGGGGGGAGGAAGCCGTTGTCGGGCGAGGCGAGCGACAGACTGTAGTTCTCGCTCTTGCTCCGCGAAAAGTTGAGCGCCGGGTCGAACTGCCCATAGGCCGAGAGCAGGTTGGCCCGGGCGATGGACCGGGAATAGGCGTCGACCTTGATGCTCAGATTGCTGGCCAGGGCGAGACGGATGGCATCGTCGAGCGTCAGGGGTTGGGCGGTGTCCTGCGCGGCGAGGGCGGCGGACAGCAGCAGGAGGCACGCGAGAGTGGAGGGAAGGCGCATGGGTGGTCAGTTGACGGTCACGCCGTCGGCGAGCCGCACGATGCGCGAGCCATAGGCGGCGTTCTCGTTGGAATGCGTCACCTGCACGATGGTGACGCCATCGTCTTGGTTGAGCTGCTTGAACAGCTGCATGATCTCGCGCCCCTGGTCGGAGTGCAGGTTGCCGGTGGGTTCGTCGGCGAGGAGGAGCGCGGGCTTGGCGACCAGCGCACGCGCCACGCCCACGAGCTGCTGCTGGCCGCCGGAGAGCTGATTGGGATAGAGATCCTTTTTCGCGACGATCTGAAAGCGGTCGAGCGCGTCGCACACGATGCTTTCGCGCTGCTTCTTCGGCACGTCGCGGTAGCTGAGGGGAATCTCCAGGTTCTCGTAGACCGTGAGGTCGTCGAGCAGGTGGTAGCTCTGGAAGATGAAGCCGAGGTTTTTCTTCTGCAGCTCGAACCGCTTTTTCTTGTCCAGCTTGTGGACGGCTTCGCCGCGGAACCAGTATTCGCCCTGCCACGCACTGTCATGCAGGCCGAGGATGTGGAGCAGGGTCGATTTGCCCGAGCCCGAGGGACCCATGACGGAGACGAATTCACCCTCGCCGATCTCGAGGTTGATGTTGCGGAGCGCGAAAAAGGGACCGCCTTTCAGCGGATAAACGCGGTCGATGCTGCGGAGTGTGATCATGGGAGAGATTGCCGATCGATGGGAATGCCAGTCAAAGCTGACGGCCGGCAGGGCGGGTCGGAGTAGCCGGCGGGTATATGTTGGGCCACGTCATCTGGAGAAGATCAGCCATGGTTTGCATGCGCTGTGCCACTAGCGCTGTCGTTATGGAATCGACAGCATGTCAATGACTTAAAAATCAGACCAAATGACTCCCAACGAAAACTGCCCGCCAATGGAACAGGTCCTTCCCAAAATCGGGACGGATTCAAAACAAGATCCAACGCCCTGATTCTTTCCCGTCTGATCGTTCGGCGTGGTTTGCGGGAAAATTGGTCCGCCAGACAGACGCGCCCACCCGGTGCAACTACTCTGGATTGTGCAGCCCATCAGATCGAGAGCCAGTAGCTGAATTTGATCAGAAATGTGTTGTCGGGGTGCGCCTTGAAAAGCCGGCGGTACTCGGAGCCGGGGGAGAAATCGCCGAAGAAATCCGCGTTGGCGCGGTTCTGCGTCCAGACCACATAGACGGTGGAACCGGCCTTGTATTCCCAGCGCAGCACGAGATTCGATTTCAGTTCGCGCCAGCTGAAGTCGGGATTGGCAAAGGTGAACGCGCCGGCCGGGTCGCTGACTTGATAGGTGTTGCTGGCGGCATCGTGGACGGCCAGCGCATCGAGGCGGCGGAAGCGGTTCTCATATTTCGCCGCCCGCGGATCGGTCACGAGCTTGAAGCCGGCAAACCGGCCGGTGGAAACGAAGGGGCTGCCGTAATAGGTCAGCGAGAGCTCGGGCGTCAGATTGACGTCGAGGCGCAGGGTCGTGGACAGCGTCGTCTGATCCATTCGCCCCATGACGTAGCGATTGCCGCCGGCGGCCGTGGCGGTGGCGACATACTGGAAATCCTCGACATCCCGCGCATAGGAAACCCGGGCCGCGACATTGATGATGTCAAGCAACCGGGCCGAGAACTTGGGAGCAACCTCGGTGTAACGGGAATGGCCGTCGAACGAGACGGCGCGGCCAAATTCCAGGCGGAATATTTGCCTCTTGGAACCGTCGGTCTGTCCTCCGATCCACAGACTGGCGCTGCCGGGCGTCCGCAGGGCCGGCCCGCCGCGCAGCACGCGCGTGTCGAGCAGTTCGGAATGATAGTCGGCTTCGCCCCAGAAATTCCAGTTGCCGGCGGTCATCAGGTTGCCGTTGAGCTGAACCTTGTGCTGCAAAGGAGTGCCACCGAAGTCGAACATGTTGGTCTGCTCCAGTTCGACGTCGTACCTCCGGTGGAAGCCGACGGCCTTGGTGTCGACATACTGCAACAGGGCGGACTGCCGGATTTGGTCGGCGGTCATGAGGTAACCCAGATCGTTCAACTCGAGACCCGGGGAGCGCCAGTCCACGCTGCCATAATACCGCCAGTTGCCGTTGCTGCCCTTGCCGACCTTGAGCTGTCCGCCGGTTCCCTGCAGATACCGCGCCGCGGGGTCGACACCGAGGTGGGTGGCGTCGGGCCGCTGGTAATTGTGGACGGAATTCTCCTGCAGCGCCTCGATGGCCGCGGGCGAACCTTCCACGCGGCTGCCGACGGCTCGGAAGTCCAAGTAGTAGGTTCGGTCGCTCCAGTAGTGCAGGACGTCCAGACCACCGGTGTAGGCATTGCGCGTGAAGAGGCCTTCGGTGTCGTCGGACAGATTGCGGCGCGTGATGCTGACGATGCCGCCTGCGATGGTGTTGCCCTTGTCGATGTCCTGCTGAATCCGCGCCACGGTGTAATTGGTCAGCGGTTCGACGGTCTGCCGTCGCTCCACGCCGTTCTCAGTGATGCGGGCCACCTCGCGATCGGTGACGCTTTCGAGCACGCCGACCGAAAGCCCCGCCGGCGTCTTGCCGGTCAGCTTGGCGGCGCTGAGGATCCGGGTGGCGGTCGGGACTTTTTCGAAGCCGCTGGTGGGCGGATAGAAGGCCGGGGCATGACCGATGCGGCGCGAATAGAACAGCAGGTCATCATTGATCCCTGATTCGAAAATATTTTTCCCCTCCAGGAAGAAGGGCCGCTTTTCCTCAAAGAACGTTTCATAGGTCGTCAGGTTGACCAGCGAGGGATCGGCCTCCACCTGCCCGAAGTCGGGATTCACCGTCAGGTCCATGGTAAAGTTGCTCGTCAGCCCGACCTTGGCGTCCAAGCCGGCGGCGAAGTCGGTTTCCGCGCCCTGGCGGTAGGGATTGCCGGCCTCCTTGGCGGAGGTCGCATACTTGCCCACGACATAGGGTAGCAGCTCGATCCGGCGTGCGGGCGGCAGGTCGCGGATGCCGTGCAGTTCACCGAAGGAATAGACCAGGCCGGGGCTGTCCATCGGCAGCAACTGCCAGTCGCTCTCCTCCTGCAGGCGGTTGAGCCAGCGCCAGCTGTGGAGCCCCCAGACCTGCTCGGGCTGCTTGCCATAGCGGAGCTGACTGAAAGGAATCCGGAATTCCGCGACCCAGGCGTTGGCCTCCGTGCCGACTTTTCCGTCCCAGACGGCGTTCCAGCTCGTGTCCCAACTATCGTTTTTGAGGATGAGGTCGATCTTCGAACCGCCGGCAGTCAGGTCGAATTCGAAGCCGGTGCGCTTGTCGAAATAGCTGTCGAAATTCACGCCGACGATGTCGCCGGTGAATTCGTCGCGCTGGCCTCGCAGGCGCGGCTGCGTGGCCAGTTCGGAGTCGTAGGCGCGCATCGCGACGTAAAGGTACTTGTCATCGTAAAGGATCTTGAGCCGGGTGGGTTGCGACCCGGGCTGGCCCTCGTACGGCTCGCGCTGGGTAAAGTCGCCCGTCCATTCGCCCTCGGTCCAGCAGGCATCGTCGAGCTTGCCGTCGATTTTGGGCGGCACGCCGGCCAGCCGCGTGGCCTGATAGACGCGCTTGGGCAGCTGGTTGGCCGGGTGGGGCGCGCTTTTCTCCGGTGCGGAGGACTGCCCTTGCGCGCCGAGCGGTCGCAGCAAAAAACCGGCCACCAGGATGGCCGCGATGAGGCGGAGCTGAGGGGAAAGGGTCATCGGAAATTTGCAGCGGAGAAATGCGCGCACCGGAGTTGAGGCAGTTGGCTTAACACCGCAGGCGCAAGCGCCTCCCGTCGCGTCAGGTGCGTTATTAGCCGGTGAAAACCGGTGGAAACGCCGGCTGATCGTTCGCGATCATCCGGACTCCATCTGCTGAGCCGCGAGGCAGGAAGGCGAACCGCCGGGGCAGCCGGCGCAGAGCTTGCGCTGTCGTCAGACAAGAGGCTATCCGAGAACCATCAGAACTTGGAGGGCGGCGCGCTGTCGCCGCCAAAGGCCCAAGCGGCGCTGACGGAGCAGCGCCCTCCACCGGGTGACGCAGCAGGGTTTTCGGATAGCCTCCTCGGTTGCGGACAGGGTTTTTCATGGAGTTGAGCGCGCCGGCGGGGGCGGCGACACATTTGTTATATCCTGCCATGGCGAAATACTCCATGGGCAGGACCCAAGACAATATTTGTGAAATCCACGCCGTGGGTCGCGAGGGGGGAGAAAGCAGCGAGTAACCCTTCGACGGATTCGACGGGCTCACCGCGGACGGGCTCAGGGCAGGCGGGTAGCGAGTAGTGAGTAGAATGCGGCGAACGAGTGGGATTGATGGAGGATGGGTTTGGTCTACTCGCTACTCACTCCTCGATGCTCGCTACTTTCCGGTCACTCCGCCCGCAGCGCAATGATCGGATCCACCTTGGTCGCGCGGCGGGCGGGCCCGCCTTCGCGGAGGCTTCGGCGCGGCGGAGAGCTATTCTGTGCGGAGGGCTTCAATGGGATTCACCCGGGTTGCTCTTTTCGCCGGCAGCCAGCAGGCGAGCAGGGTCACGAGACCGAGCAGCACCGGCACGCCGGTGAACGTGGCCAGATCGAATGGACTGACGCCATAGAGGAAACTGGCCAGCAGACGGGTGACCGTCAGCGCCAGCGTCAGGCCGATCGCAATGCCGATGGCGGCGAGCGCCAGTCCTTCCCTGAAAATCAGGCGCAACACGTCGCCGGTGCCGGCTCCGAGCGCCATGCGGATGCCGAACTCCTGGGTGCGCTGGCTGACCACATACGCCATCACGCCATAGACGCCCATCGCCGCGAGGGTCAGCGCAACCATTCCCAGCCAGCTGAGCAGGCGCGAGGCGAGCACGGGTGCCAGATAGGCGGCCTTGATGAAATCGGTCATCGGCAGGGTCACCCAGATTTCGACGCGCGGATCGAGTTTGTGGATCTCCTGCTGGAGCACACCGGCGAGCATGGCCGGATCGCCAACGGTGCGGAGGCAAATGCCCAGGCTGAGGTCCCACAAGACCTGCCGGTAGGGGCGATAGTAGAAACAGCGGGGCGGTTCGTTCAGCGAACGATACTTCCCGGATTTCGCGACGCCCACCACGGTCGTGACGCGGCCGTTCTCCCTGAATTTCCGGCCGACGGGATCCTGGCCCGGCCAGAACCGCTTCGCCATGGTTTCGTTGACGATGGCGGCGGCCGGGGCCTTCTCGTCGTCCTGATCGGTGAAATCGCGCCCGGCAACCAGCGGGATCTTCATCACCGTGAAATAACCCGGCGAGATGTTGCTGTACTGGAAGGTGGTGTCCTCCCCGGGCTGGCGCTCATAACCGTCCACCTCCACGCTGTGCATCGGGCCGCCTTCAAAGCCGAGCGGAAACCAGCTGCTGAGGGCGGCGGACTGCACGCCGGGGAGCGCGGCCGATCGCTCTTCCAGCCGGCGGTAGAACATTCGGGCGGTCTCCTCCGTGTAGCCGTTCATGCCGATGCGGAGTCCGACGATCAGCACGTGGCCGGGGTCGAAGCCAAGGTCCGCCTGACGGGCCCGCTGGACGCTCTTGATGCACAGGCCGGCCCCGACCAGCAGCACCAGCGAGAGTGCGACTTCCGCAATCACCAGCAGACTGCGCAGGCGATGATGAGCCGCCGCCGCACCCGAGCCCCGGCCACCTTCCTTGAGAGTCGAATTAAGATCGGGCTTCGAGGCTTGCACGGCCGGCACGAGCCCGAAGACCACGCCGGTGACGAGGGTCAGCAGAACCGTGAAACCCAGGGTCTGGGCATCCACGCTTGTCGCAATGCCGACCGGCAGATAAGTGTGAGGCATCCAGGCCCTCAACAGATCGACTGCCCAGTAGGCGATCATCACACCAAGAATTCCTCCCAACACCGCCAGCAACAGGCTCTCAACGAGCAATTGCCGGATCAGCCGGCCGCGCCCGGCGCCCATCGCGAGGCGGATGGCGATTTCCTTCTGCCGTCCGGTTGCCCGGGCCAGGAGGAGATTCGCCACATTGGCGGCGACGATCAGCAAGACGCCGACGCTGACCGCCAGCAGAATGCGCAACACGAGGCCGAAGACCGGCTGCGCGCCGTACGGCGCCTTGGCAAACGGCAGGACCCGCAGGCGGATCAGCCGGTTGGAGTCGGCATACGTTTTCTCCAGGCGTGCTCCGAACGCATCCACGACCGCTTGGGCGCGCACTAGGCCGACGCCGGGCTGCAACCTGGCCTGGGTATGGAGCCAGCGGTCCCAACGGTTGTCCAGCGAACCGAAACTGGCCACCTCCTGGTGCATCGAGACCGGGGCCCAGAAATCGCAGATCAGTCCGCTCATCGTGCCGTGGAACGCGGCCGGCACCACCCCGATGATGGTGAAGGGATGTTGATTGAGCTCCACATTCCGGCCGACAATCGCGGGATCGCCGTTGAAACGGCGCCGCCAGAAGGTCTCGCTCAACACCAGCAC
The DNA here is from genome assembly GCA_903940425.1 of uncultured Opitutia bacterium. Classification (GTDB taxonomy): domain Bacteria; phylum Verrucomicrobiota; class Verrucomicrobiia; order Opitutales; family Opitutaceae; genus Fen-1467. Next base: position 8,515 of record CAJAKX010000194.1, read on the forward strand.
CGGATTGCCGCCGGGTTTCCGGTCCTCGTCGGGCAGGAAGGTGCGTCCGAGGAGCGGCTTGACGCCCAGCACGGCGAAGAAATCCGCCGTGGCGACCTGGCCATACATCCATTCGGAATGGTTGTCCACGGTCAGGCAGGCGGGCGTGGTCTGCGAACCGATGATGCCCGCAAAAACCTCCTTCAGCTCTCGGTAATCCCTGAGATCCGGCAACGAGACCGTGTCCCACATCTGTTTGTCGTGGACGGTGGTGAGCACGACCATTTGTTCCTCCCGCTCGACCCCGGGCAAAGGATGCAGCATAATGCCTTGGATCCAGCAGAACACCGTGGTGGTCGCGCCGATGCCGAGGGCGAGCGAGAGCGCGGCGACGGCGGTGAAGCCGGGGGATTTGGCGAGCTGGCGGAGGGCGAAGCGGAGGTCGGATATCATAGCTGTAAGCGGTAAGCTGTAGGTGGCAGGCCGTAAGCGGTGAGGTGCGTGCTGGGAAGTGGGAAAGTTGGTCTGGAGCTTTCGGCTTAGAGCTTATCGCTTACAGCTTACTCCGCGCGCAGCGCCTCGACCGGGTTGATCCGGGTGGCCCGGCGGGCCGGCAGCCAGCAGGCGAACAGGGCGACGCCGAACAGGAAGAGGGCCACCAGGCCGATCGTGAGGGGATCAAGGCCGCCCATGCGCGGCAGCGATGCGCGCAGCGCGAAGTTAAGCGCGGAGGCGAGCACGCTGCCGATCACAAGGCCTAACAGCGTGAGCCATACCCCCCGGCGAAGCACGAGGCCGAGCACGTCGCGCGGCTTGGCGCCGAGCGCCATGCGGATGCCGAACTCGCTCGTGCGCTGGGCGACGAGGTTGGAGATGACGCCATAGAGTCCGATCGCGGCGAGCAGGAGGCCCAGCAGGGCGAATCCCCCTAGCGTGTCATTGACGACGATGAAGCTGCGCAGGAATTGGTCGGCCGACTCCTGCACCGTGACCATCTGCTGCACGGCGACGTCAGGATCGACGTCGGCGACCGCACGGCGAAGTTCGTTCTTGAAAGTCGCGGGAGCCGGCGCCCGCACGATCAGCCACAGGTAGCCCCACGGTTC
>CAJAKX010000195.1 GCA_903940425.1 uncultured Opitutia bacterium
GACGCCGGACACCTGCAGAATCTTGCCGCGGGCATCCTCGGCGATGGCGGGTCCCATGCCGCAGCCGGGCGCGGTCAGGGTCATCGACACGTTGACGCGATAGCTGGCGTCGACTTTCTCGACGTCCATCGAGTAGACCAGACCGAGATCGACGATGTTCACGGGAATCTCCGGATCGTAGACCTTCTTGAGCTGGTCCCAGACGGCCTCGGGGTCGGGCGCGCCGGCGGTGGGCGCGGGAGCCTTGACGGTTTCATCGACGGCCTGCTCCCCGATGGCGTCGGCGTCCTTGCCGTCGATGCGCGCGAGGCCGAAATCGAGCATCACGGTGTAGCTGCCACCGAGAGTCTGGGTGAGGTGGATCTTTGTGCCCGCGGCGAGTTTAAACTGGTCGCCGCTGGGAATCTGCGTGGCGGTGACGTCGCGGCTGAGAATGCGTTCCTTGGACATGGCTTGATTTTACAGGAGGACGCGGAGGGCGCGGAGAAAGCAATGCTCTGCTTTCTTTGCGATCTCCTGTGAAAGCTACTTCTTGAACTTGGCTTGGATCAATCGGCTCAGGGCGGCGTGGAGTTCCTCGTTTTCGAGCTTGTTGAGGACCTCCTCGAAGAAGCCGAAGACCAGCAGTTCGCGAGCAACGACCGGGGGAATGCCGCGCGACTCAAGATAAAACATCTGCTCGTCGTCGACGTGGCCGCTGGTGGCGCCGTGCGAACAGCGCACGTCGTTGGCCTGGATTTCAAGCCCGGGCAGCGAGTTGGCCTCGGCGTCGTCGCTGAGCAGCAGGTTGCGGTTGCTCTGGTAGGCGTCGGTCTTCTGCGCGTCGGGGTCGACGATGATCAGGCCGGAGAAGATGGTGCGCGCCTGGTCGAGCAGGGCGTTTTTGTAGAGCAGGTTCGAGCTGGTATGCGGCGCCTGGTGGCTCTGAAGGGTGCGCTGGTCGAATTCCTGCGCGCCGTGCGCGACGGTGAGGGCGAGCATCTCGCTATGCGCGCCGGGGCCCTGCAGGCGGCTGTGCGACTCGTGACGCGACTGCCGGCCGCCGAGATGGATGTTGAGCGAGAGCACGCGGGCGTCGCGCTGCACGACGGTGGAGTTGAGCTGGAACGCCAGCGTATCCCGCGACCAATTCTGGGCTCCGACGTAGGTGAGCTGCGAGCCGGGTCCGGCAAACAAATCATTCTGCCCGGCGGCGAAATGCGAACCACCTTGTAGGACGGTCGCTTGCGACCGATCATCGCCCGCCAGCGGGCTTCCTACATTGCCGTTATCATCGGAGAGGAAAAACTCCACCAGGATCGCCTTGGCGTTGTCCTCCAGCACGACGATGGTGTGCGGGAAAATGGCTGCGCCCTCGCCGGAGGCCACATGGGCGGCGACGAACGGCGGCGCGATCTCGACCCCGCGCGGCACGTAAAGAAACGCGCCGCTGGTGGTCAGCGCGGCGTTGAGTGCGGCGAATTTCTCCGAGCCGAGGTTGACCGGCTGGGCCATGAAGTGCTGCCGGAAAAGATCGGCGTGCTGCGTGAGGGCTTCTTCGAGCGGGCAGAAAATGACGCCCTTCTCCCGCAGGTCGGAGGGAAGCGATCCGGCCGGCAACGCGCGATTGTTGGCAAAGGTCAGCGACGCGCTTTGCGCAAAGTCGAGGGGCGCAGGGCGCAGGGCGAGGGCCTGGCCGGGGACCGCGGACAGATGGGCCCGTTCCAGGCGGATGCCTTGAACGCTGCTGAAGCGCCAGAGTTCGTCCGTGCGCTGGGGCAGCGGCAGGGCGCTGAAGCGGTTCCACGCCTCGCGTTTCCGGTCGAGCCACCATTTCGGCAGGTGGCCGAGCCCGGCGAGGTGCGAGGCGAAGACATCGGGCGTGAAAGCACCGGTGGGAGCGGCAGTTTGGATGTCGGGCAGAGCGGACATTTGGATTTCGGATGTCGGATACCGGAGAGCGGAAAGGTTTTGCGGGGCGCATGCGGACTTTCCGGTTTCCGCCATCGCGACTCCGCAATCGGAGGTGTCAGCCCACGGAGCCTTCCATTTCGAGATCGATGAGGCGCTTGAGCTCGACGGAGTATTCCATCGGGAACTGGCGCACGAGGTCGTTGACGAAGCCGTTGACGGCCAGGCTCATGGCCTGCGCCTCGGTGAGACCGCGCGACTGCATGTAGAAGATCATCTCCTCGCTGACCTTCGAGACGCTGGCCTCGTGCTGCACGGCGTGCTGCTGGCCGCGGACGGTGATGGCCGGGTAGGTGTCGGTGCGCGAGTTGGTGTTGATGAGCAGTGCATCGCACTCGGTGTTGTTCTTGCAGCCCTTGAGATGACGCGGGATGTGGACGAGGCCGCGGTACGTGCTGCGGCCCTGGCCGACGGAGATGGATTTGGCGACGATGGAGGACGTGGTCTCGTCGGCGGCATGGACCATCTTGGCGCCGGTGTCCTGATGCTGGCCGTCGTTGGCGAGGGCGATGGAGAGGACCTCGCCGCGCGACTTGCGGCCCTTGAGCACAACCCCCGGATACTTCATGGTCAGGCGGCTGCCGATGTTGCAGTCGATCCACTTGATCTCGGCCTCCTCGTGGGCGAGGCCGCGCTTGGTGACGAGGTTGTAGACGTTGGGCGCCCAGTTTTGGACGGTGATGTACTGGATCTTGGCGCCCTTGAGGGCGACGAGCTCGACCACGGCGCTGTGCAGCGTGGAGGTGGAGAACTTCGGCGCGGTGCAGCCCTCCATGTAGGTGAGCTCGCTGCCCTCGTCGACGATGATGAGGGTGCGCTCAAACTGGCCGAAGTTCTCGGCGTTGATGCGGAAATAGGCCTGGAGCGGGTGCGCGACCTTCACGCCGGGCGGCACGTAGATGAAGGAGCCGCCGGAGAAGACGGCGCTGTTGAGCGCGGAGAACTTGTTGTCGCCGGTCGGGATGACCTTGCCGAACCACTTGCGGAAGATCTCCGGGTGCGTGCGGAGGGCCTCGGAGGAGTTGACGAAGATGACGCCCTGCTTCGAGACCACCTCCTTGATGTTGGAATAGGCGGCTTCGCTGTCGAACTGGGCCTCGACGCCGGCGAGGTACTTGCGCTCCTGCTCGGGGATGCCGAGGCGCTCGAAGGTCTTCTTGATGTCCGCCGGGACCTCGTCCCAAGTGCGCTTGGGTTTGGTTCCTTGGGAAAGGTAGTAGCGGATCTTGTCGAAGTTGAGGTTTTCGAGATCGCGCGTGGCCCAATGGGTCGGGAGCGGTTTGGCGAGGAAGGTTTTCAGCGCATTGAGGCGGAACTCGCGGATCCACGGCGCCTCCTTCTTGACGTCGCTGATGTACTGGACCGTCCGCTCGGAGAGGCCGCTGCCGGCATCGAAGTCGTATTTGACGTCGTATTTGAAGTCACCGACGGACTGGTCAATGCCGGCGACAGAACTGGTGGCGGCGGTCTGGGTCGCGAGAATATCGGTGTCAGCCATGGGTTAAATTTGTTTTGGTCACAGAGGACACGGAGCTGGCGTGGAGTTCACGGGGGATTTGTTTGCAGCTTTTTTTCGTGCGCTCCTTGAGAACTCAGTGATCTCCGTGACCGGCTTGATTCAGGCGTGTACCAGTTCCTTCTTCAGCCAGGCATAGCCCTTGGCTTCGAGCTCGAGAGCGAGGCTCTTGTCGCCACTGCGGACGATGTGGCCGTCGTGCATGACGTGCACGAAGTCGGGTACGATGTAGTTAAGAAGGCGCTGGTAATGGGTGATGAGCAGGATGCCGAGCTGACCGGTGCGCAGCTTGTTGACGCCGTCGGCGACAACGCGGAGGGCGTCGATATCGAGACCGGAGTCGGTCTCGTCCATCAAGGCGAATTTCGGGTCGAGCATGGCCAGCTGAAGGATTTCGCAGCGTTTCTTCTCGCCGCCGGAGAAACCGTCGTTGACCGACCGGGAGGTGAACTTCCGGTCGATCTTCAGCAGGTCCATTTTCTCATAGAGCTTTTTGTAGTAGCCGGTGGCATCCAGTTCCGCGCTCTCGCCGAGGCGGGCCTGCAGGGCGGCGCGAATGAAGTTGGCGATGCTCACGCCGGGGATCTCGCTCGGGTATTGGAAGGCGAGAAAGAGTCCGGCGCGGGCGCGTTCGTCGGGCTCCATGGCGAGGAGGGAACGGCCATCGAGGAGGACGTCGCCTTGCGTGATCGTGTAGTCGGGGTGGCCGGCGATGGCCTTGGCCAGGGTGGACTTGCCCGTGCCGTTGGGGCCCATGACGGCATGGACCTCGCCCTGCTTGATGGTAAGCGAGACGCTCTTGACGACGGGTTTGTCGCCGATGGAGACGTACAGATCTTGGATGACGAGTTGGCTCATTGGAGAATGGTGTGGAGGATGAACGCGAACAACCGGTCAGTCATGAGGGTCGGGCTGGGTGCTGGGTGAGCGCGCGGAACCACGGAAACTGAGATCGATGCTTAGGGCCGTGTAGACGGATGGAAGAATGGAACGGAGGCGGGCCATGAGGTCGGCCGGAATGTCGATGTCATGGATCTCGCCAGTGGTCTCGTCATGGAAGTGCGCGTGTTCGTGTAGATTGGGGCAGTAACGCGTGGGCTCGCGCACGAAGTTGACTTGTTTGATGAGTCCGCACTGCACGAGGGCAACGAGGCAGTTGTAGACGGTGGCCAGCGAAATGGCGGGCATCTGGGCCTTCACGCGGTCGAAGACTTCCTCCGCTGTGGGGTGATCGCGCTTGGCAAGGATCACCTGATAGACCACTTCGCGGTGCGGGGTGGAGCGCAGGCCGCTGTCGGTAAGGCGCTGCGTCAAAGTGGTGTTGGGGGTCTCCGAGATCATTGGCATGCCGTAAAGAGAATTGGAATCGTTCCAAGTTTCAAGTGAGAATTGGAACTATTCCAATATTAATCATAACAAGCTATTCCCCAATATCTTATGTAATAAATTTCCGGCATGGTCAGGCTCTGCTGAGTGCCGCCTGCCAGTGCCTCAGCCTCGCACGAAGTCGTGGAGTAGGTCGATCTTGGAGCTGATTTTCGCGATGCTGGCAGCGCGGTTTCGGTTGATCGAATCAACGCGCGGCCGGGGCAGCGGGCCGGTCAAGCACTTCCCGAATCAGCTTGAGCACGGCTTCCGCGGTGTAGGGTTTGGGCAGAAAATCCTTCACTCCGGCAACGGCGGCCTTGGCGACGCTGATATTGGAGGCGAGCCCGCTGACGGCGATGATGCGGACGTCGGGTTGGATGCGCAGCAACGCGTGGATCGCAGTCGGACCGTCCATCACCGGCATGGCCATGTCGAGCAGCACCAACACAATCTCCTCCTTGTGCTGGGCAAACACCGCCACGGCTTCGGCGCCGTCGTCGGCAGTCAGGACGCGATAGCCGAAGGCTTCGAGCGTCTGCTGGGTGATGCTGCGGATCGATGCCTCGTCGTCCACGACGAGCACCCATTCTCCACGGCCGCGCGGCATATCGCTTGGCGCGTCCTCCGCGGCGCTCCGCGTCAGGGTCGGGTCGGCCGGCAGAAAGGCCTTGAAGGTCGTACCGTGTCCCAGCTCGCTGTCTACGTTCATAAAACCACCGTGGCTTTTGACGATGGTATGCACGGTTGCGAGGCCGAGACCGGTGCCCTTGCCCACTTCTTTCGTCGTGAAAAACGGCTCGAAAATCCGGTCGCGAATCTCGGGCGGCATGCCCACGCCGGTATCGGTGACCGCGATCACCACGTAAGGGCCGGGCCTGACCTCTTGACCGGTGCCGACATACTGGGCGTCGATCTCAAAATTATCCGCGGCAAAAGTAAGTGTGCCGCCTTCAGGCATGGCGTCCCGCGCATTGACGGCGAGGTTGAGCAACACTTGGTGAAGCTGGGTGGGGTCGCCGACGATGTGCCAGAGGTTCGAGGGAATCTCCGTGACGATGTCGATCTTGCGGGGAAAGGTCTCGGTGATGATCCCCTCGAGGTCGTCGACCAGGTGGTGCAGGTCCACCGCGACCCGCTGGCCTTCAAGACCGCGCGCGAAGGTCAGCACCTGGCGCACCAGGTCGGCGCCGCGCCGCGCGCTGGCCCGCATGGTGTCGAGCATCTGCAGACGCTGGTCGTCGCCCTTGGCGTCGAGTTTGAGCAGGTCGATCCCCATGATGATGGGGGAAAGCACGTTGTTCAAATCGTGCGCGATGCCACCGGCGAGCGTGCCGATGCCCTCCATGCGCTGGGCGCGGAGGTACTGAGCCTCGAGTTTCTTCCGCTCAGTCAGATCGGTCATGCCGCCCACCACGCGGGTAGCCTTGCCGGCTGTGCCGCGGAGAATGTAGCCCCGATCCTGCACGATGGCGTATTTGCCGTCCTTCCGCAGGAGACGATATTCATCCGTCCACGCTTCCTGGCCGGAGTCGATGGCGCGGTGGAGGCCGTTGACGACGCGGTCGCGGTCCTCGGGATGCAGGTGCTTGGCCCACCAATCGATGACCGGTTCAACTTCATCCGTGGTAAAACCGAAAACCGTCTTGAGGCCTTCGCTGCGCCAGAGGGTGTTGGTCGTCAAATCCCAATCCCAGAGCACATCGCTGGTGGCACGGGACACGAGTTTGTAGCGCTTTTCGCTTTCGTGGAGCGCCTCCTCGGCCAGCTGGTATTCCGTAATGTCCTGCACCGTGCCGGTCATTCGCATTGGGTTGCCCTCGGGATCGCGTATCATCTCGGCGTGGGTGCGCAGATGGCGGATCTTGCCGTCGGGGCGGACAATGCGGTGCTCGATCTCCATGGGGATCTTGCTCTTCCGCACCGCATATTCAAACTGATGCACCCGACGGCGGTCTTGGGTATGCACACAGGTGAGCGCGCTGATGAGCGTGGGGCGAAACTCCTTCCGCGAAACACCTAGGATGTGGAAGATCTCGGCCGACCAGTCGTGGCGTTTGTTGGCGATGTCGTACACCCAGTCGCCGACGTGCGCGAGGCGCTGAGCGGTTTCCAGACGGAGCGCCAGATCCGTCAGGATGCGGCGTTGTTCAAGCCGGCTCATCACCTGGCCCGCGAGCACCCGCAGGGCTTCCTGCTGGAGGGAGGTCAGTTCCCGCTTCTGACGGTCGACGACACACAGCGCGCCGAGTGCGAACCCCTCGGGGGTGACCAGCGGGGCGCCGGCGTAGAAGCGGACATGCGGGGCGCCTTGGACCAGCGGGTTTTGGGAGAAGCGCTGGTCGGCCGTCGCATCGGGCACTACCATGAGTTCGGTGGGGCGGTTGATGGTATGTGCACAAAACGAGCATTCGCGCGGCATCTCGCGCGCCTCGATGCCAATGGCTGCCTTGAACCACTGGCGGTGTTTGTCCACCAGCGTGATGAGCGCCATGGGCGTCTGACAGAGGAGGGCGGCGAGCCGGGCGATGTCGTCAAACGCCGCCTCCGGCGGCGTGTCGAGAATGTGATAACGGCTCAACGCGCTGAGGCGGGCTGATTCGTTCGTCGGGATGGGAGGTAAAGTGGCACGCATGCCGGAGGGAGTATGCGCCTGTGCTGCTGCAGAGAACGGTGTATTCTAATCCGGATGGGCGACAATGCCCATCCTAAATTTCAGACATGAGGAGAACACCCTGGCGTCGAATGCCTGCAGACGGAACCTGCCGGCCGTCACCCGTGCCGGCTTTCAACACCTCACCCGGCGTGTTCGGCCAGCCAGCGCTCGGCCTCGATCGCGGCCTGGCAGCCCATGCCCGCGGCGGTGACGGCCTGGCGGTAGACGTGATCGGCGCAGTCGCCGGCCACGTACACGCCCGGCGCCTTGGTTTTCACCTGCGAGCCGGCGGCGGGCTTGAAATAGCCGTTCTCGTCGACGTCGAGAGTTTGGGCGAAAGGCTGCGTGTTCGGCACGTGGCCGATCGCGACGAAAATGCCTTTGACCGGCAGCACGCGTTCGGCGCCGGTCTTCACGTTTTTGACCTTCAGCCCGCTGACCGCGCCCGCGCCAACGCCCTGCGCCTCGACCGGCACGCTGTCCCAGACCATCTGGATCTTTGGATGAGAAGTCGTACGCCCGGCCATGATCTTCGAGGCGCGCAGCGCGTCGCGGCGGTGGACGAGGTGGACCTTGCTGGCGAAGCGGGTGAGGAAGAGCGCCTCCTCACACGCCGAGTCGCCGCCGCCGATGACGGCGACGGCCATATTGCGGTAGAATGCGCCGTCGCACGTCGCGCAGGTGGTCACGCCCTTGCCGCCGTAAAGTTCTTTTTCACCTGGAATGCCTGTCATCCGCGGCGAGGCGCCGGTGGCGATGATGACGGTTTTGGTGAGGATTTCGCGCTCGCCCGTGCGGAGCTTGAGCGGTTGCGCCGAAAAATCCACCGACTCGACGCGCGCCTGCTCGAAACGGGCGCCGAACTTTGCCGCCTGCTTGCGCAGGTTGTCCATGAGCTGGAAGCCGTCGACGCCTTCGGGAAAGCCGGGGAAGTTCTCGACCTCGGAGGTGGTGGTGAGCTGGCCGCCGGGCAGCGCGCCCTCGAGCACGAGCGGGGCGAGGTTGGCGCGCGCCGTGTAGACGGCGGCGGTCAGGCCGGCGCAGCCGGTGCCGACGATGACGACGTTTTCAACGGAGGAAGCCATAAGCAGTAAGAATCAACCACAGAGACACAGGGAGCGCAGAGGGCAACTCCGGAGTGCGGTCCGATTAACTTAATCAAGCTGTCAAATCAGAGTCTCAGGGATACAGCGGAA
>CAJAKX010000196.1 GCA_903940425.1 uncultured Opitutia bacterium
GCCTCCCTCCTCGCCAGCTCCTCCTGCGTCTTCTTCAGCTCGGTCGTGTCGATGGTAATACCGACCAGGTCCCACTGTCCCGACTGGGAGGAGGTGATCGACACCCGTTCGTGCAGCCAGAAGGTCTGGTCGCCCTTGATCAGCCGGAATTCCTGTTCGTAGCCTGGCGCGCCGCTGCGCACCGCCCCCAGGCCGCACGCATCCATTGCAGCCTGCTCCGGCACGATGAATCTACCGTACAGCGACTTCGTCTTAATCCCGCTTATGCCCTCATGAATGATGCCGGCCTCGCCGTCGAAAAGCCGCTTCTGCAGGCCGGAAGGGGGAATCTCGAACTGCCAGTGGAACTGGCCATCAATTTCGGTCACGTGGGCCTGCCACAACATGCAGTCTGGTCGGGTCAAAATTTGCCGCAATTGCGCCTGGCTCTTCTTCCACTCCATCTCAGCCGTGATTAGCGCAGTGATGTTCTTGCTGATGCCGAAGGTGCCGATGATGCGCCCCTCTTCGTCGCGCAGGGGCATCTTCGTGGTCAGCGACCATTGGACGCGGCCGTCGGGAAAAACCTCTTTCTCGGGCAGGCCGATGATCGGTTGGCCCGTGTGGATGATCTGTTGCTCGCCCTCAAAAGCCGGCCGGGCGTGTTCCTCGGAAAAGAAATCGAAGTCCGTTTTGCCCATCAGCTCGTCGGGGCTGTCCTTGCCGAACATGCGAGCCATGGAGTGGCTGGCTCTGATGAACCGCGACTGCACGTCCTTGAAATACACGGCGTCGGGCACCGACTGCATGAAGGTGTCCATGATCCGGCGTTCGCGCCGGAGGTCGGCCTCGGTGGCGCGCAGATCGCGGGTCATGCGCCCGGCGAGGGCGATGGCCCGGGAATGCGCGGTGATGAGCAGCCAGGTCAGCACGGCGGCGAGCAGGCTGATCGCCACTCCGCCGCCCAAGACTGCCGCCAGCATCTCGCGGCTGACCGTGGCACCGAATTCCGGCCGCGATGAAATCCACAGCAACCATTGGCGGCCGTAGATCGAGAGCGGTGCCAAGGTGGAAAAACGGCGGCCGGCATAGTCCGCCGCGGTCACCAGATCGCCGCGGTGCGCGATGAGGTGCTGGTCGGAATCATAGATCAGCGAAGACATCGTGGCTGAATCGCCATCAAATATGTCGAAGTCCACTTGATCCTCGGTCACCCGGGTAACGCCATCCATCAATTCATCAATGCGGATGGCGGCAAACACCCACCCTTGCAGGGCACGCTCACGGTCGGCCGTTGTCTCGGGCCGGCTGCCTTGCCCGTAGATCGGCAGCAGCAGGAGAAAACCTGGCAGCCGCCTCGCATCCGGCGCGAGGATGATGCGCCGGGTGAGCGTAGTGCGGTTCGTCCGCATGGCCCGCTCCGCGGCCTGGCGGCGCTGTTCTTCGGCCGCGAGGTCCAGGCCCAACGCCCCGGTGTTCTGTTCGCGGGGTTCGGCGTAGGTGACGACGTAGAGCTCATCGCCGTCGCCCGCCGGGTGAACCTGAAAATCCGGCGCGCTGTCGGCACGCACCCGGGCCAGGAATGCCGGCAGGTCCGGCCGCCGCACCCGCTCGATGTAGCCAAACCCGAGCACGCCCCGCCGTAAATAACCTCCCATATTCCTTGTGTAAGTCGTCCATTCCGCCCGCTCCACGCTTTGGCTGGCGGCGAACAAGCCCCGCCCGCCATACAATGCCTCCTCGATGCTCTGAAGGCGGATGGCGATCGTGCTGCTCACACGCTCGCTCAACCGTCGGAATCGCAGCGCCTCGGTTTGCTCAGACTGATTATACACCAGCCAGCCGGCCACGGCGGTCAGCGTGAGCCCGATCACCAGCACGGCCAAAGGCCAGCCCAGACGGAAACCACTTGCCGCGCTGGACTTGTCTGTTTGCGCAGTCGGGGGCATGGGATGACAACAGTTTCATCGCCTCGCGCGCACGTAGCAATCTTGAAACCGCGTTCCGGCGCTCACCGCCCCTGGGTGAAACCCCCTAGGCCAGCCAGCGCGCCAGCCAGTCGGCCGCCGTGCCGGACGCGGGCTGATGCAGGATGGCGCGGAGACGCCGTGCCTGCTCCTCACTGCGCCCGCGGCGCGCGGGGTCTTCGAGGCAGGCGGTGAGTTCGCGGGCGAGGTTTGCGGGCGTGGCCGCCCCCTGGATGAATTCGGGATACATCGGCTCGCCAAGCAGGAGATTTGCGATGCCGATGTAAGGCACCTTCAGCAGCCAGCGGCCGAAAAGATAGGTCAGCGGATTGGTCCGGTAGGCGATCGCCCCGGGGATGCCTGCCAGCGCGCAGTGCATCGACATCGTGCCGGAGCTGGTGAGCACCGCGGAGGCGGCAATGCCTTGAGGCGGGGACGGACCGCTGGGCCGTCCGTCAATTATCGGCGCGCCCCGCTCTGATGGCCGGCAGAGCGCACTGCCGGTGATTATTTCACGCAGTGCAACTTTCCCCGCGAGTTGCGGCCAGTGCGCCAGTTTGGACCGCAGCACCGCCGCCACCTCCTCGCTGGGATGAAGCACGACCGCGGCGCGTCCGGGATGCCGCAAGGCAAAACCGGCGTAACCGGCGAGCAGAGCCGGGAAGATGCGCGCCACAGCCTGCCGGCGGCTGCCGGGGAGCAGCAGCACGGGACCGGCGGGATCGTAGCTGACGGGCGATTGATAATCCCCGGCCACGAACGGGTGCCCGACAAATTCCACCGGCAGCGGCGTGTCGGCGTA
>CAJAKX010000197.1 GCA_903940425.1 uncultured Opitutia bacterium
GCCAGGCACATCACGGCGTAGCCGGTAAAGGCGACAAGTACCGCCTGCATGCGGAGCCGGTCGGCCGAAACGACCGCAGGACGGACGCGTTGCCGCCAAGAGTCACACCCCAGCTTGGCCGCGCCAAGGAGCAGCAACCCCAATGCGAGCACACCGGGCGCCCCGAGTTCCGCCCAGAACTGCACGGGCGTATTGTGGAGTTGCAGGACATCGTCCACACCGCCGAAAAGCCGGGCGCGATAACGGGGATATACCAGCGAGACGGTGCCCGGTCCGTAACCAGTCCACCAGCGATCGCGACCCATCAGCCAACCGGCCTCGAGCATGGCTGAGCGCTGGCGGTTGCTTTCGCTCGCGATGGCACTCCAGCGCCGATTAAGCACGAGGCTGCGCAAGCGGGGATCGAGGCCAACAAGGATGGCGGCGGCCAGCAACACGCCGGCTGTGACCAGCAGGCGCCCAACACGGCTGAGGGAGGATTGGGCCAGCCCAAGCGCGGCTGCGCAGGCCAGCGCGACAATCAAGGCCAGAACGCCGCCCCGGCTGTAGGCGGTGGGCACGAGCGTCAAAGCGAGCGCCGCGGCGGCAAACCAGAACCCGCGCCGCAACCCACGCGTGGTCAGCCCAAGGACCGCCAGCCAGGGCACGGCGAGCACGGCAAAGCCGGCGGTATAGACGGAGTGCCCGAGCGGGTCCGCATTGCGGAGAGTCAGCGCTTCGCCGAGTGGCCGGCCCGCTGTCCATGTCGGCAACACGTGGATAAACAGCCACCGGCCAAGGCTCACTACCACGAAGAGAAACATCAGTACTCCCATCAGCCGGGCGAGCAGGGTGATCCGCTCCTCGCGTCGCGCCGCGTCGCGCTCGATCCAGTCCAGTTCAAGGTAGGCCAGGCTCGCGGCGGCGACGGGAATCAACGCAGCATTGAGGCTTTGCGGGCGAAAGGGACTGAAGAGCGCGGCGACGACATTGACGGCCGCCAGCAGCACGAGGCCGCTGTCCAGCCAGCCGCCAAAGCGCCGCAGGCCACGGCGGCCCGCCAGCAGCCATCCGGCCAGGAGCGCAATCGGCGTTACGAGGAGCACCTGCCAGTAGAAAAACCACGGCCACTGGTAGAAGCGGGTGGCGGCGTTGGCGTTGAGTGAAAGCGCGGCAAACACGGCCACCGCGAACAGGCCAAGAAGGGCGGGAATCCTCGTCAGCAGAGAACCGGGGCGGGCGGTGGTCATGGGTGCGCAGCCATCTCAATCGCTCCGGCGGCGGCCCGCAAGGCGGGTTTAGTGCCTCTGCGGCCTTGACGCTATGGGGCGGTGGCCGGCATTTTGCCATGATGCCGGAGGTCAGACCCGCGTCGAAAAAAGGATTGTTTATCAAGGTCGGTGTGCTGGGCGTCGTCGTGCTCGTAGTTGGTGTGTTGATGTTGCGGGGGCTCAACCTGAAGGCGCTGCTGGTCCAGATCATGGCGATCATTGGCGAGGCCGGTCCGTGGGTGTTTTTCACGGGGGTGGCGCTGCTCCCGGCATGCGGGTTTCCGCTTATGGCTTTCACCCTGACCGCCGGTCCGGCCTTCGGCGCGCAGTTGGGGCTGGGTGGTGTGCTTGCCGCGTATGGCGCGGCGGTCGGCATCAACCTCACGCTGACCTACTGGCTGGCGCGCTATGCCCTGCGCCCATGGGTGGAACGGATGGTCACGCGCGCCGGATACAAGATCCCGCAACTGGAGGAGAAGGAGCATCTTGAAGTTACGTTATTGTTCCGTATCACGCCCGGACCGCCGTTCTTTCTGCAGAGCTATCTGCTCGGCCTGGGCCGGGTGGCGTTTCTGACTTATCTGTGGGTCTCGTGGACGGTGGCGATGGCCTATGCGGTCGGGGTGGTTTTCTTCGGCAAGGCAATCGTGGAGGGCAGGGCGGGCCTGGCGGTGATGGGAGTGAGCCTGCTGATCGCCGCCGTCCTGATCATCCATCTCCTTCGGAGGCACTATGGCAAAAGACGCGCTAAGCTTGCCGAGTGATGATCCGGGCCGCGTGGAAACCGTCAGCGAGTTCACGCGGCGGGTGAAGGCGCTGCTGGAGGCGGGCATCCGGCCGGGCTGGGTGCGCGGCGAGGTGTCGAACCTGCGGGCGCAGGCCAGCGGGCATGTCTATTTTTCACTCAAGGACGCCGGCGCGCAACTGGCCTGCGTGCTGTTCCGCGGCGACGCCATGCGGCAGTCGACGGCGCTGCGCGATGGCCTGCAGGTGCTGGCCTGCGGGGAGATCAGTGTTTATGAGCAGCGCGGCCAGTATCAGCTCATCGTCCGTCTGGTGCTGGAGGACGGGGTGGGGCGTCTGCAGCAGGAGTTCGAGCGGCTGAAGCAGCGGCTGGCCGACGAAGGCCTGTTCGACACCGCCCGGAAAATGACGATCCCCGCGATGCCGGCGACGGTGGGTTTCATCACCTCACCGACGGGGGCGGCGGTGCAGGATTTCATCCGCATCCTGCAGCGGCGCGGCTGGCGCGGCCGGCTCGTGGTGCTGCCGGCCAGGGTGCAGGGCGAGGGCGCCGCCACTGAGATGAGCGCCATGCTGCAGCTGGCCGTGGCACTCGGCATTTTTGACCTGCTCGTGATCGGACGGGGTGGCGGGAGCCTGGAGGATCTGTGGGCCTTCAATGAGGAGCCCCTAGTGCGCGCCGTCGCGGCCTGTCCGCTGCCGGTCATTTCGGCGGTGGGGCATGAGATCGACTTCACCCTGTGCGACTTTGCGGCCGATGTGCGCGCCGAGACGCCAAGCGCCGCGGCGGAATTAATCTCGAGCAACTTCGTCGCCTGTCTCGAGCGGGCGGCACGGGCCGCGGAAGGAATGGACGAAGCACTCGAGCACACCCTGGGGCGCGCCCGCGAACGGCTCGATCACGCCCGCAGCCGGCTGCGTTTGCTCTCACCCCAGGCGCTCGTCGAACAAAACCATTTGCGGCTCGACGACGTCTCCAACCGGGCCGCCGCCGCCGTGCGCGCCGCCGTGCAGGTGCAACGCCAGGGCTTCACGACCCTGGCCGGGCGTTACCGCGCCTGTTCCCCCGAACCCCGGATCATTTTGGAATCCCACCGGCTGCTGGCACTGTGGAAACGGCTGCAGGCGGCGAGTCCGCGATCGGTCCTCCACCGTGGTTTCGTGATCGTGCGCGACGAACACGGGCGGCCGGTTCCGCGGCGTGCGGCGGTGAAATCGGGTCAGCGGCTCGCCAACGAGTTCGCCGACGGCAGCGTGACGGTGCGCGCCGAATAAGGCGCGCCGCGACCGTTTACAGCTTCGGAAGCTTCACCCATTTCGCGCCGAGCCGGGCGCTTTTCACCGCCGCTTCAATGAAGGCCATGCCGATGACACCGTCGTCAATCGTGGGATAATCGAGGTCCGGCGGGAGCGGTTTGCCTGCGACCTCGGCCGCGATGGCCCGGAAGGCCTCGCAATAGATGTTGCCGAACGCCTCGAGATAACCCTCGGGGTGTCCGGAGGGGACGCGGGTGAACTTTCGCGCCTGCGCCCACAGGTAGCCGTTGCCGCGGCGGAAAACCTGACGGGGCTGGTCGGGATATTTCACAATAAGTTCGTTCGGGTGTTCCTGGTGCCACTCGAGGCCGGCCTTGGTGCCGTAGATGCGGATGTTGAGATTGTTTTCCTCGCCGCTGCAGATTTGCGACGCATGCAGCACCCCCTTGGCGCCGCCTTTGAAACGGAGGAGGATGTTGCCGTCATCGTCCAGCTTGCGTCCCGGCACAAAAACGGTGAGGTCGGCGCATAGTGAATCGATCGGCAGTCCGGTGATGTAGCGGGCGAGATTCTCGGCGTGCGTGCCGATGTCGCCGATGCAGCCGGCGGCGCCGCTACGCCGCGGATCGGTGCGCCACGCGGCCTGTTTTTGACCGGTGCCCTCGAGGTAGCCATGCAGCCAGCCCTGCGAATATTCGACCACGACCTTGCGGATGGCGCCGAGCCCGCCGCGCCGCACGAGCTGGCGCGCCTGCTTCACCATGACGTTGCCGGTGTAGTTGTGGGTGAGCACGAGAACCTTTCCCGACTTCCGGACGATCCGGCGAAGTTTGCGCGCCTCCCGGAGGTTGAAGGTCGCGGGCTTGTCGAGGACGACATTGAAGCCTTTTTCAAGGAAGAGCCTGGCGGGTGGAAAATGCTGGTGGTTGGGCGTGACAATGATGACGAAATCGAGCCGCTTGTCCGCGGGCATTCCGGCCTCGGCCCCGGCCATCTCGGCGTAGCTGCCATAGACACGCGCAGGATCGACGAACAAATCGGCGCCGGACGCGTGGGAGCGCGCCGGGTCGGCCGAAAAGGCTCCGGCCACGAGTTCCGCCTTGCCGTCCATGACCGCCGCGAGGCGGTGCACGGCGCCGATGAACGCGCCGCGCCCGCCGCCAATCATGCCGAAACGTAGTTTTCTGTGCATAGGAATGGGGCGTGAAAATCAAGGGACGGGAATGATGTCCGGCAGAACGATGCCTGTCCTCCGCACCCTTGAACTACCGGTTTTTCTTGTCGAACGCGGCGTCGAAGGCAACGGCGCTGCGGGGGAAGTCGAGTTGGTGGACGAAGACCGCCGCCTCGGTGGCGCCGTGCACACGGTCCATGCGGATGTCCTCCCATTCGACGGAGAGCGGGCCGCGATACCCGACATCATTGAGCGCGACGATAATGTCCTCAAAGCGGATGTCACCGCGGCCGGGCGAGCGGAAATCCCAATGGCGGCGCGCATCACCGAAACTCGCGTGACCGCCGAACACACCCACCGTGCCGTCGCCGTGGCCCCACCACACATCCTTCATGTGCACATGATAGATGCGGTCGCCGAACACCCGGATAAACTTCACGTAGTCGACGCCCTGGTAGCCGAGGTGAGAGGGATCGTAGTTAAAACCGAAGCGCCGGTGGTTTTTCACCGCCGCCACGGCGCGCTGGGCCGAAGCGATATCAAAGGCAATCTCGGTCGGATGCACCTCGAGGGCGAAGTTGACGTTGACCTTTTCAAACTCGGCGAGGATGGAGCCGAAACGCCGGGCAAAATCCTGGAATCCCTTGTCCCAGTAGTCCTGCGAGGTCGGCGGGAAGGGATAGATCGAATGCCAGATACTTGAGCCCGTGAAGCCGTTGACAACCGCCGGACAGTCGTTCCCGCCTTTCCGGCGCGGCTGGAGGGCGAAGAAATTATGCGCGGCCTTCGCCGTGAGAATCATTTTTCCGGCGGCGCGTTGGCGCACCCCCTCGGGATCTCCATCACCCCACACATCGGGGGACAGGGTGGCCTGATGCCGTTCATCGATGCGATCGCAGATGGCCTGGCCGACCAGGTGGTTTGAGATCGCGTAGCAGGTGAGACCATGGTCGGCAAGAAGCTGCCATTTTTCCTGGCAATATTTCTTGGAGGTGGCGGCCTGGTCGACGTCGAAATGATCGCCCCAGCAGGCGAGTTCAAGGCCGTCATAACCCATTCGTTTTCCAAGCGGGGCAAGCTTGGCCAAGGGAAGATCGGCCCACTGGCCGGTGAAGAGTGTGACAGGTCTGGGCATGGCAGTGAGGATCAGAGTTTCCGGGGTGGGCAACCGCTGAGCCTTGCGGGCGGGTCGATTCCTAGGCAACAGGAAATCCCGCACACAGCCATCCACCTTCGCCGCAGACACCGCTTATCGCAGGGTCATCTTATTTCCAAACAGCAGGTTAGGGATATTAGATTGATGTGGCTGATCATCGGGGAAATCCTGCTGGAACCACCCAGGAGTTTGAAGGGCTTCCTGCCGGAGCGGTGTTATATTCATCGTACCATTTATCTTATGAAGACCCGGTTCATTTCGATTGTTTGCAGCGGGCTGCTCATGGCGGGAACAATCTTCGCGCAGTTTCTGCAACCTCAGCCTGAATGGCAGTCTGTGGGCATCCTGCAGACGGTGAATCCCATTTTCCCCTATCGTCTCCAGCAATTGGCCGTGGGGACAGGAGAAGCGCGCGTGGCTATCAACACGGATGCGACAGGCAAGCTCGTGGAATGGCTGGTGGTTGGCTATACCCTTCCGGAGTTTGCGGACGCAGCCGTGACGGCCATCAAACAGTGGAAATTCGAGCCGGCACGATGGCGGGGCGAGTCGGTCGGCACCACCATCGAGCTTATCTTCTCCTATGAGGCCAAAGGAGTCGTGGTGAGCACCGCGAATTTGGATGAACAGATGGAGGCGATGTTTCTGCGATTGACCGAGGGCAGATACGTGTATCGACCCTGTTCGTTGCGGGAGTTGGACCGGATTCCCACGCCGGTCGTCACCGTTACGCCTAATTATTCTAGCAAGCTGGCCGCCAAAGGCGTGAAGGGCAAGGTGGCGATTGATTTCTACATTGATGAGACCGGTACGGTCCGGATGCCGGCGGTATCGATAAAGGACGACAGCGAACTGACCGCATTGGCAGTCATGGCCTTGCGCCAGTGGAAATTCGAGCCACCGACACGCAATGGCCACCCCGTGCTCGTCAAGGCGAGCCAGGTGTTCAATTTTGGTCCTAGTCGCTAGATTGCGATCGATGGTCTAGAATGCAGAAAAAACCATGGCACCCGGGTGTCATGGTTTTTGTTGGGCCGCGGACTGGCAACAAGCGCGGGTCGCATCCGGAGGCGCGCCAAAGAATGACTCAGGACTCCACGGTTTCGTGCAAAAAACCGGCCAGTTCTTCGCGAAGACGCTGTCGCGCACGATACAGGCGGGTTTCCACCCCGCGTTCCGAGCAGCCGGTGATGGTGCCGATCTCACGGTAGGAAAGCCGCTCGAAGTGGTGGAGCAGAATCGTGGTCTTCAGGTCGTGCGGCAGACGCTCAACGGCGGCACGGACGGCGGCGAAGGCCTCGTCGTGCTCCAAGGCAACGTTAGGCAGGGGGGTGTCGGACGGCACGGCTTCGTGTGCGGAGGTCTCAGCATCATCAATCGGCGCGTCCAAGCTCACGCTGGGATGGCGTCGCCGCCAGCGGTAGTGATTATGGCAGAGATTGGAAAGCGTGGTGAAAAGCCAGGCGGAAACCTTTGTGTCGGGCCGAAGCCGCGCGCGTTGCTGATGGAGCCGCACGAACGTCTCGGCGACGAGGTCATGCGCGTCGGCCGAGTTTTGCACATAGCGCCAGGCGAAGGCGAACAACGGCCGCTGCCAGCGGGCGATCAACTGGTTGAGCGCGGTATCCCGGCCCTGCTGTAAAGCCTGCAGACAGACCAGATCGCTGGCAGGTTCGGAATTCACGGGAAGACCCGCGGGGTGGGGACCTTAATTCAGGAAGGAACGGCCTTCGGCTGTGAGCACAGGGCCAAGCAGGCCGAGATAGCGCTCGCGCTGCTGCGTTGTCATCACGCGGGAGGCGTCGGCGACAAGTTGCTGGGTGGAGGTGAGGCACTCGCGGTCGACGACGCGACGCTGCTCGACAAAATGGGCGAACTCAATGAAGTCGACCTGTCCCGAAGTTGTCCGCTCACGCTCGAAGGCGTCGTACTCTTCGCGCATGTGCACCACCTGGGCGGCCAGCGCCAGCAGGCGGGGGCTTGATTGCTCGTGAATGGTCTTGATGCGGGCGAATTGCTCGTCGGAAAGCTTCAGCTCGGTCTTCATCCAGTCGAGCTGGCAATCGAGATTGTTCGTGCTGCACGGCCGCTGTGACATGAACCAGCCCACGTGCGCCAGCACGCCGGATGCGAGCCCGAGGAGGATGGTAAACAGGATGCGTTTCATGGGTGGCGGGCGGCGACCTTGACCGCGGTTGTATCCATCAAGGGATCGATCAGGCGAAGATAGCTCTGGGCAATCTGCACCCCGCGCTCGGCATGCAACCGCGAGAGGCGCATCTCGGCGAGGAAAAGGCCCAGCAGCATGCACGCCGCGACAAAAGCGACGACGAATGAAGGCCGTGCAAAGGCGGCCTCCATACGGGCGAAGAGACCGGGCCGTTCAACGCGGTTTTCGACGGTGGCGATGCGACGCCAGACCTCGGCCGCCATGTACGGCGGCGGCTCCGGGGTTTCACGCCAGCGGTCGAGCAGGGGATCAA
>CAJAKX010000198.1 GCA_903940425.1 uncultured Opitutia bacterium
CCGAGCCGGTAGCGCTTGGAGAGACCCTCAACGGCAATGACGGTGTCAAAAGACATAACCGAGGTCAGAGAACAGAGATCAGAGGTCAGTGGCGGCTTGGGGTTTCCCTGGAGGGCCTTTGCGGTCCAGCGTGGTCAGAAATGGCGTCGGATTCTTGATCATACTACCGAGCATTCTTCCAATCTCCGCACACAACGCGGTCATCTCGGCGTGTTGGCTGACGGTGATATATCCGCAGTCCTTGGCGAAGTCCATTGACGAGTCGGTTTCCGCGTTCTCGCCGTCACAATCGGTCAACATACTGACAAAATGAGCTTCATAACGCCGTTTGGCCCATGCTTCTCTCAGGTTAAGACAGATGGACCGCGATGACCTGCGAATCTGACTCGTGAGCGCGTATTTCTCCTCGGTTGGAAAGTGCCGGCTCACATCAAAAATCCGCATCGCGAGTCCATACGCTTTCCTGTAGACATCCAATTCATTGGCGGAATTGATCTTCATGGCGTTTGGTTCAGGCCGACATCTGATTTCCGACCTCTGGCATTAGATCACATCGGCAAACTGCCGCTCCGTGCCGCGGAAGTACCACAGGCCGGTGCCCAGCAGGATCGCGGAGATCAACACGGACATGACCAGGCCGGAGGCGTAGAAATCCATGTCCACTCCGAGCAGACACCAGCGGAAACCGTTGACCACGCCGGTGAGCGGATTGAGCGCCAGCAAGTCGCGCCAGTTGGGAAGAAAATCAGTCCGGTAACCGATGGGCGTAACAAACAGGCCGATTTGCAGCAGGAACGGGGTGATGAAACGGAAATCGCGGTACTTCACCGTGAGGGCCGTGATCCACAGGCCGGCACCGAGCGCGGTGAGCAGTCCGAGGAAAATGAACACCGGAAGCAAAAGCAGCCGCCAGGTCGGCATTATTCCGTAGAGCAAGGTGACGGGCAGGGTGATCGCCAGCAGGATCAGCAGATCCACCAGGGCGACCGTGAGGGCCGACAGCGGGACAATCAGCCGCGGGAAATAAATCTTGGAAATCAGGTGGGCGTTGCCGACCAGGCTGTTGCTCGCCCCGCCGAAGGCGGACGAAAACAACTGCCAGGGCAGCAGGCCGGCGAGCACCAGCATCGGGTAGGGCACGCCTCCGTCCGGCATCTTGGCGAGTTTGCTGAAGACAAAAGTCAGCAATACGGTCTGCACGGCGGGCTGGATGATCGACCAGGTGATGCCCAGCACCGCCTGCT
Source organism: uncultured Opitutia bacterium (assembly GCA_903940425.1). GTDB lineage: Bacteria > Verrucomicrobiota > Verrucomicrobiia > Opitutales > Opitutaceae > Fen-1467. The sequence goes on from CAJAKX010000198.1 coordinate 1,245, forward strand.
TGTAACGCACCTTGATGTCGCGCCACGCCAGAAACCCGAGCAGCTCACGATACCGCCACAGGTCGCGCCAGTAATGCTGATCGGCCTGGCCGGCTTGGATGACAAGAGTCCCGGGCGAAGATGAATTCATGGGTCAGGCGGCGAGCGCGCGTTGCAGCCGTACTTGGAAAACCGGATAACCAAACTGGGCGGCGCGATCTCTGATTTCTCTCGGATTCCATTGATGTTGCAATGCCCAAACAAGCTGCGTCGCGATCTGGCGGATGTCGCCGGGATCGACCAGCACGCCCGACGTGCCGTCGATGATCTCCGGAACGGCCCCGGCGCGGGCGCCGAGGCAGGGTTTGCCGTGGGCCATGGCTTCCAGAAACACGATCCCGAAACCCTCGCCGCTGCTCGGCAGGGCGAACAGGGCGCAGTCGCGATAGGCTGCACGCAGGTGTTCATCGTCGACGACCCCGGCAAACTCCACCGTGCCGGTCACGCCCAGCCGGGCGGCCAGTTCCTTCAGGCGCGGCAGGTCGCTGCCGGTGCCGACGATGTGCAGGCGGGCTGCCGGCACGGTCTGGCGCACCGCGGGCATCGCCTCGATCAGATGATCCACGCCCTTGTAGCGTTCTTGGGCATCCAGCCGGGCAACCGTGAGGATCACCGGCGCTCCGCTGCCCGGCGTGCTTCCGGCCAAGACCTGGTCAAACAGGGGGTCCAGTGCATTGGGCACGACGACAAACCGCGACTCGGGCAGCGCAATCCGCTGCTGCATTTCGCGCCGGGTAAAGTCACTGACGCACAGAATGCGCCGCGCACCACGCAGGGCGAGTTTCTCCAGCAGCGTGTACGGTCGC
>CAJAKX010000199.1 GCA_903940425.1 uncultured Opitutia bacterium
CGCGTCCGTCTGCAGTTCGGCGGCGACGGCGGTGGCCGTGGCCTGACCGGCGCGGCGCTCGACGGCCGTGAATACGTCGAGTTCGATCGCGGTGAGCAGGATCCGGCTCTCCTGGTAACCCCGGATCATGCCCATCAGTTCATCGGGAAGCACGCCGGCCGCTTCGCGCGCCTTGAGCGACGCCACCATCCGGCTACGGTTCTCCGTGATCTCGCGCTTCACCGCCGCCCCATCGCGGTTCAGAAGGCGCTCCACGGGGCGCCCGTTTCGGAGATGTTCGCGGACGATCTCCGGCACGTCCGCGGCGCCGACCCCGGAATACCAGATGCCGTCGGGGTACACGACGAGGTTGGGCCCGCGTTCGCACAATCCCAGCGAACCGCAGGTCGTCACCTGCACCACGTCGAGGAGATCCTGCGCCGCGATCTCCCGGCGCAGCGCCTCGCTGACGGCGGCGGACCCGCGCGCCGCGCAGCAGGGAAGCCCTTCCGGCTTCCGCTGGTCGCAGACGAACACGTGATAACGGAACGGTTGCATGGACCGACTGATATGCGATCGGGCCGCCGGGAGGAACCCGATTCCGCAGGGGGATTTCCGGGAGACAGGATACGCGGCCACAGCGGTGCCGCGTGGGAACCTACATGCGAAGGTCGCCCAGTTTCAATAGGGCGATCCCCTCGATGGGCCGACCCTTTTCGAGCGCGGGATTGAAGCGGATGTCCTGGATCACGGATTGAAGATAGGGATCATCCACCTTGTGCGAACAGGACTCGTCGACATACGCCTCCACGGGCAGTCCGTCCTTGCTCACCTTGACGAAGAAGCGCTGCGTCAACTGTCCGCTGTCGAGCCGGGTGCGCAAATCGGCGGGCAGTTTGCCCATGGCCGGGGTGGCGGGGAGCGACGCACCTTTATGGCTGCTGACATAGTCAATCAGCACATACTGAAAAGCCTCGTCGCGTGTCAGCGGCACCCGTTTATCCGCCACGTTGGTCGCCAGTTCCTGGCCGCGGTCATAGAGGTGGACCTGGAACTTCTCCAGTTCGAAGCCCTGGGGAAATCCTCCCTGCAAAATCCGGACCGTCCGGGGCTTGCTGTCGATCGGCTCCAGCGCCTTGGCGTAAATCCAGCTGTGCAATGCACCCGGCGGCGTGTTGCGCTCGCGATATTGCGCGACAACCACCACATAGGGACTATTCAGCGGCCGTTCCGAAGAGACTTGGAACGATATGTCCATCGCATCGAAGAGGCCTTGATCCACCTCACTCTGCATCTTCCCAACCAGTGAGCTGTTGTTGCCGAAGTCTGAAAGGGCGGCCGCGTAGGTGGCGCCTAATTGCCGCTGTGCCGCGGACAAGTCGGTGCCAGCCGGAAAGCCCCCTTCTTGGCCAGCGTCCGCGGCCTTCCTATTTGCATTAGTCATTCTCTGGGCAAAGACCACATTCCACTCGGCGATGTCCATAGCGGCCTGCGACGCCACCGCCTGACCCTGCTGGGCCATGTATTTCCTCACGGGATCGTTCCCGGGCGTATAGGCTCTTTCGCCCTTAAGATCGGCGATGGCGGCGGAGGCCTCGGTGAGTTTCAGAGAATGCGCGACCCGGAGGCTGACCGGCCCCTCGTACATCGGAACGAGGCGATCCTTTCCGTCGACCTTGATCACAAAAGAACCGCCCGAGACATCCATTACGTGATAGTCGACCTTGTTCAACTGGACGTCCAGGTCCGCCCCCATGAACAGCGTGTACGTTTTTGATCCCGCGTTTGTCCCGTCCGGCATGGCGGCGGGGGCGGAGAACGCGAGTGCAGGGAGGGCCGCGAGGCAGAGCAGCCGGACGGGCAATGCGACGATGGAGCAAAAAGTTCGGGGTGCGGGGTTCATGATTTTAATCAGCGATTATTGCTGACGAGGGTTTTAACTCGGGCGAGGTAATCCTCGATCGCGGCGGTCTTCTCGATGCGCAGCGCCTTTTCAAGGTATTCCACGCTCTTGTCGTAGTGTCGGTTCTTCAGTTCGATGTTGGCGAGTTCAAGACTCGCGCGATAAGTGCAGTCAGGGATCTGGCAGGCTGCCTCAAAGGCAAAGGTCGCATGGGGAAGGTCCTCCTCGGCGGCATAGGCGAAGCCGAGACTCAGCAGGGCCTTGCCGTTAAGCGGAGCCAGCTTCAAAAGTTCCTGCAATTCCTGGCGGGCTTCCGGCCATTTCTTTTGCGCGGCCGACAAGTCAGATCTGACCTGGAGGCAGTTGATCCGGCCATCCGGCGAAAGTTCCTTGGGCAGCGAGGCCAACACAGCCTGCGCCTCCTGCCATCGACCCCCGGCAACGAGCACCTGCGCGAGATTGAGCAGCTTCCGCTCGCCCAGCGCCGGCGAGGGAACCAGTACCTTTTGGTAGATCGCCAGTGCTTCGGCGTAGAGTCTCTGCTCCGCGTAGAGGTCGGCCAGCAGAATCAGTTCATCGGTCCCGGCCACCCCGGTGGCGGCTGAGGCCTCGAGCAGGGCGATCGCCTCCAACTTCCGGTTGTCCGCCAGCAGAATGTTCGCGTAGGTCAGCCAGTTCCGGGCCTCCTGGGGACGTTCCTTGATCAGATTTCTCACCAGCGATTCCGCCCGGACATACTGTTTTCCTTGGATATAGATTCGCAAAAGCCCTTCCATCCAGTTTGCGCTGGTCGGGTCACCGGAGAGCGCCTGCATGTAGGCCATTTCCGCGGCCACGATGTTGCCCGTCCGTTCGAGGCAGTACCCGAGCAGACCAAACGTCGTCGGATCGCGATCCCCGAGGGTGATGGATTTCGAGAAACAGGGAATCGCCTCGGCGAACCTGTCGGCAGCATAATAGAGCACGCCGAGATTGCTCCATCCACGCAGGAACGTGGGATACCGTTTGAGTGCGCTCCGGTAGCTGGCTTCCGCCTTGTCGACCTGGCCGGCGCTATAGTAGACGTTGCCGAGAATGAACGCAAAAGCCGGGCTCGGCGGCTCCTTCTCGTTTACCATCGCCTCCAGGAGCTTCAGCGCAAACTCCGGCTGGGACTGGAGCATCGTCCCGACTTTTTCATAGAGCGCGTATTCCTCCGCCGTCATCTCCGGCTCGCGTTCCTTCAAGAAGCCGTTCGAGTCGTTGATGATTCGCTTGGGGTCAAGCTTCGGGGCCGGCTCGGCAGCCAGACCGAGGAGCGGCAGCAGGAGGCACAGAGACGCGAACCGTTTCAGGCTTTTCATGGCTCAGAGTACGAACGGCGAAGCGGACGGCAGCATAATGGTGAAGGGCTGCAGCAGCAGGCACCGGACCTTTTTCCCCCGCTTGATGGCCGGGGCGAAGCCCCACTCCTTTTGAACGGTTTCCGCTACGATGGCATCAACTTCGGGATTCTCCGATGATTTCGCCACCCGGACATTTGTGATGGTGCCATTCGCCTCGACCACGAAAAGCAGCGTGACGCGGAGCCTATCGGTATCTTTGAAATGGCGCCGCGTGATGGGAGGCGATGGGCGATACAGCGCCGTCGGAATGCTATCCACCTCGCTCTGCTGAAAAACGCGCTGTGTGTCGACGGAGAGATCGGTGCGGGGTTTGAACTCGCCGTAGAGTTGCCCGATCTGGAGCATCGCCGGCAGTTCCAGCCGAGTCGCGGGGAGGAGCGAATCGAGGCTCGGCAGGGTGATGGCGATTTTCACGGGGCTGTCCGAGGGTCCGGGCGCGAAATCCACCACGGGCATGGTGGTGATCGACGGCTCCGTCTCGGGCTGCACCGAGCTCGGCGGGGGCGGAGGTTGGATGGGAAGCGCGACGGCCCGGAGATCGTCGATCTCGGGCGGGGGATGACTTGGAGCCACCCGGGCGTAATGCGCAACGCCCCAAAAGAGGCAGAAGGTGAAGCCAACGCCCATGAGCACACTCAACGCATTGCGCGCCGCACTGCCGGCACCGCTCTTCATCCGCAAACTGGGCACGGTCTCAACCATGGCATGGCTCGTCAGGGTCCGTCGCTCCTCGTCGTGGCGAACTGGACGTGCTGGATTCCGGCGCGTTTCGCCTCGGCGTACACCGATGCGAACACCCCGTGACTCGAGGCGCGGTCCGCGCGGATCACCAGCGCGGGAGACCGGCCGATCGCCGCCTGTTTCACAAGTTCCGCCACCTGATCGGTGCGGATTTCCTGCCCGTCAAAGTAGATTCGGTTGTCGGCCGAGACCGCGATCAACAGGACGTTCTGGTCCGCCATCTGCGTGCCACTGACGTCCGGTCGTTGGACCTCGATGCCGGGGTCGTTCACAAAGGCGCTGCTGATCATCAGGAAGATCAGCAACACCATGATGCAGTCGACCATCGGCACCATGTCGATGTGCGTCGTTTCAAACCTGCCGTGGCCGTGCATCCGTCCGATCATGGTGCCAGGTCCCCCCGGACAGTTCCTTCCAGCTGATTCAGTTTCTGCATTTGCAGGTGCACCTCGCGCTGAGCGAGGTAAACGATCAACAGCGCCGGAATCGCCACGGCCAGACCGGACTCGGTGGCCACCAGCACTTCCGCGATGCCTCCGGCGAGCTTCTCCATGGATTGCTGCCCAACCCGCGTCGCGAGGCTATCAAAAGTCTTCGTCATGCCGCTGACGGTCCCGAGCAGCCCGAGCAACGGGGCGGCCGCGATCATGGCCCCGAGCGCGACGCGCTGCTGCCGGAACGTATCCTGAATTTCCTTCTGCCGTTGGCGCAGCGACGGGAGCTCCTCCGGCGAAAGGGGCGACACCCGGTTGAGTTGGCGACGCGACTGCCGCAGATTCAGAATCAGCAGGAAGCACTGGGAATACAGGACCACCGAGAGCCCGATGATCACGATCATCACCGGACCGCCTTTCTCGATCAAAACCAGCAGGGCTCTCATGTTCGCATCGGTTCCGCCGCATTCACAGCGGTTTTGGCCGACTGGGCGGCGGCGACAAACTCGACCGCATATCGCTCCAAAAGGGAGAGGTTCTTCTGTATCCGGTGGGCCAGAAATCCGTGTGCCACGAGGGTGGGGATGGCCACCATCAGGCCAAGTTCCGTCGCCACCAGCACCTCGGAAATGCCGCCGGCAAGTTTCCCGGCGTTGCCCGTTCCAAATACCGTGATCAAAGCAAAAGTCCTCACCATGCCCGTCACGGTGCCCAGCAGGCCCATGAGCGGCGAAGCGACGGCGATCACGGCGAGCAAGGGCAGGCGGCGTTCATAGTGCAGCCGCTGCCGGAGCAGCACCGCATAGAGGTACTCCTCCAGAATCTCCTTGGGTTGGTCGATGTGCCGCAGGCCCACGGTATACAACTCGCGGGTGGTCGCCTGGAGCGACCCGACCGCCTGCTGGGCCTCGGCGCGTGCCCCGCGGGCGACGATCGCGACGAAGCGCTGCACGGCTTCCGGCTTGTCCACCGCCATCTGCGAGAGGTCGTGTATTTTCTGCAGGATCATGAACGCCGATAGCAGTCCGACACCGAGGATCGCATAAGCGATCATCCCGCCCTTGTTGATATGCTCCCAGACGGTGCCCTTTGTCTCCTTGAGCCGGAGCGCCTTGCCGGCGGAGGCGTCGGCCATGATGGTGCCCAGCCGTCCCCCGAAGAGCGCCTCCGCGGCATCCGGTTTCCATGCAGCCAGGTGGTAGGTGATGGGATAATCCGAGCCCTCACGCGACCGCACCGTGCCGGCGTGATCACCTTGCTCCGCCCGGAAAAAGGTCTCGGGGCCCACAAAGGCAAAGGTCCCTTTGACGACGAGATTGCCGTCATCCAGCATCGAACTTCCAGGGGCGGTGTAGCCACCCAAGGACTGCCGCAACCGCTCCTGGAGGAATTCTGCCGATGCGACCGCATCCAGTCCGTCCAAGGCGATCGAGGCGTCATCAAGCTTTCGCTGCAGGGTCTGCAGCCGCTCGGCCAGCAACCGCTCCTCACCAGGCGCCAGCCCCTCGCCGTACGCCTTCAGACTGTCGTGCGCCAGCGTGCTCAGGTAACTCACATTCTTGCGCAGCACATCGGCGTCCCTGAGGGCCTGCCGGTGCTGCTCCAGCGAGTGCTCCTGCGCCGTTTCCAGCCGCATAATCTCGGTGTCGGCGGCGATGATGCGATCCTCCGCCGCCCGCATGGCCTTGAGGAGCGGGGCCTTTTCCCGGGCGATTCGCTCACGGACCTGAGTCAACTCGTCGCTGGCCTGCCGCAGGCGGGCGCCATACTCCACGGTCGCCCGCGCCATCGCCTCATCAAAGGTCTCCGCCCCGCGGACCGTCCCAACCAGCAGGGCAAAAGACAGCAAACCGGGAAGAAATCGGGCGTGCATGCGAGGTTATGGATGGGATGTTTCCACTGAGAGGTGGCCCAGCTTGGCGGGAACCGCGACAAACACGGGTTCAGTCTTGTCGTTGTAGATCGCGATCAGCTCGGCCACCTGCCGGGCCGCGTTCGGACAGGCTTCCCAACGCCAGCCTTGCGGCCCAGGCGAGCCGAGCCACGCCTTTCCATCCGCGCGATCCAAGGCGTAACCATGGCTCAGTCCCCAATAGATCACCTCGAAAGACTTTGCGCCCCCTTCACCGTCGATGGTCAGGACCTCTTCGCCGCCCGTGACGATCCGGTTGAATTGCGCGCACCGGTTTAGCACGGTCATGGTCACTTGCATGCGTTCCGCCAGCCCCAGCTCGGAGCCGGCGAGGCTTCGGTAGGGCAATTCCAGCGCGGCTGACAGGCGCGGCGGAAGCGAGGGGCGGAGCTGGATCAGACTTTCGCCAACGGCCTTCAACCGCGCCCCAATCGCCTGCAACCCGTCGGCGGCCGCCTTGTTCTTCGTTTGGAGTGCTTCGAGTTCGCTGCGGTCCTTGGCCATTTTCGCCTGCAGATTGTCACGCTGGTCCTCGAGCCTCCCGGCGCGTTCATTGAGCGCGTTGACCGTCGACTCCAGGAGTTCCCTTTGCGTGGCCCAATCGCTTTCCAAGCGCACGGTCTCCGCCCGTGTCTTGACCCACTCGGTCGCAGCCTTCCCCACCGTCTCGATCGGGTCGGGTCCGGCGCCGAACGCCGCAGGCAAAAAAACAATGGATAGGAGATAACCTGTGAGTCGACGCAAGGGGTGGACGATCATTTTCGGGGGCAAGAACTCTAGCGTCTGCGGCAAAGAGGACCATGATCTTCCATGCCAGCAGGCAGGACGAGATATGCTGGTCAAGATAGCCCATGTATATCCTTCGCCTGTCAACGGATAAATGTTTTGATGGCAGGTTCTTGAAGCTAAACTTTGACCACGAATCAGTATTAGTTTTTGAGTCGATGCGGGCGGCGGTGCCGGAAGCGGAGCTGGCTCCTCGCCTGATAGCTCAGCAGTTTATCTGAGTGGCGTCGCTGGGCTGTGCGCCGACACTCGGGTGTTACGTACCGCGATGCTTGGCGAGACTCGATGAGCTGGCAAATGGGGCAACGGGCAGGGAGGACGTGCCTGCCCATGCCCTTATTGATCCGGCGGGAGGGCATGGAGCTTCAGCTCGGGATTCTTCTCGATAAAGTAGCGCATCGTCCAGTCGTTGGGAAAAAGGATGACGGGCCGGTCGGCGGAATCGGTGCCCCAGGCGACGCCACTGGCGGTGACGAGCCGGGCCGGATGCTCCAGCGCAGGATGGGGCGCGAGCCACCGGAGAAACTGCCACGGCGCGGTCTCGAAGCGCGACTCGGCGCCGTACTCGGCGTGCAGACGGTATTGCACGACCTCGAACTGCAGCGGGCCGACCGCGGCCAGCAGGGTCACGCCGGAAGGACCGTGGCGCAGGTTGAACGACTGCACGATGTGCTCCTGCAGCAGCTGCTCGAGACCCGCGCGGTATTTCTTGGCGTCGGAGGGAGTCGGGTTGCTGAGAAACGCAAACACCTCGGGCGGGAAGCGCGGGATCTCGTCGTAGAGAATGCTGTTGTCCTCGGTGAGCGTGTCGCCGATGCCGAACAGGTCGTGGCCAACGAGGCCGACGACGTCGCCGGGCCAGGCCTCGTCGACCGTCTCCCGTTCCTGCCCGAACAGCTTGTGCGAGGAGGAGAGCCGCACGCGCTTGCCGGACTGCTGATGCGTCACGGTCATGTCGCGCGCAAAGTGGCCGGAGCACACGCGGACGAAAGCGATGCGGTCGCGATGCTTTGGATTCATGTTGGCTTGGATCTTGAAGATGAACCCGGAGAATTTGTCGTGATCCACAGGTACCAGCGGATCTTGGATGGCGGATACCGGAGACCGGATAGACGCGGTGGACGTCGCAGGAATCTCTTTCTGGTCCGCGCTTCCTTGGAACTTGGGACTTGGGACTCGGAACTTGCCGCCGCCGGTGGCGGCGTTCCGCCGGGGCTGTGGCGGCATGGCGTCGCGCAGGAAGCCGTCGAGCAGGAGTTCCACGCCAAAATTATTGACGGCGCTGCCGAAGTAGACGGGCGTCTGCCGGCCGGCATGGACGGCCGCGAGGTCGAAGGTGTGGCCCGCGCCCTCGAGCATGGCAAGCTGTTCGGCCACCTCGTGGTAGGTGGGTTCGTCGAGCCGGGCGCGCACGACGGGTTCGCCGAAACCGGCCACCTGCTCGGGCGCCCGGTAGGCGCCACCGGGCACGCGCTCGAACAGGTGGACGCGGCGGTGCAGCCGGTCGTAGACGCCGCGGAAGGAGGGTCCGTTGCCCAGCGGCCAGGTGACGGCGCACGCCTGCAACCCGAGCACGCTTTCCAGCTCGTCGAGCAGCGCGATCGGGTTGCGCGTGGGCCGGTCGCACTTGTTCATGAAGGTGAAGATGGGCACGCCGCGGAGGCGGCAGACCTCGAAAAGCTTGCGCGTCTGCGCCTCAATGCCCTTGGCCGCGTCGATCACCATCACGGCGGCGTCGACGGCGGTGAGCACCCGGTAGGTGTCCTCGGAAAAGTCCTTGTGGCCGGGCGTGTCGAGGAGGTTGACGGCGAAGCCGGCGTATTCGAACTGGAGGACGGTTGACGAGATCGAGATGCCGCGCTGGCGCTCGAGTTCCATCCAGTCGGAGCGGGTGGCGCGCTGGTTCTTGCGGTCCTTCACCGCGCCGGCGAGGTGCACGGCATTGCCGTAAAGCAGGAACTTTTCCGTGAGCGTGGTCTTGCCCGCATCGGGATGCGAGATGATCGCGAAGGTGCGACGGCGGGCGGTTTCCTGGGCGGGTGACATCGAAAAGGGCCACAGATGGACACAGATCAATCCGGATGGGAAGCCCGGACTTTTGGCTTCTAAGCCGGCCGGTTCCCGCGATGATGCCGGGACATGGTTGCATCGCTCAAGCTCAAGCCGAACGCCACGGCGCGCGTCCTCCACGGTCACCCCTGGGTGTTTGCCAACGAAGTGGTGGAACTGCCGCCGGGCGAGCACGACGGCGAGGTGGTGGAATGCCGCGACTCGCGCGGACGGTTTCTGGGCGCGGGCATCTACAACAGCCGGTCGCAGATCGTCTGGCGACGGTTCAGCCGGGAGCGGGTGGCGCTGGATGAAGCCTATCTGCGATCCGCCCTGCAAAGGGCGATTGCCTGCCGGGACCGGATGCCGGACACCGGATACCGGAAAGACGAGCCGGCGGTGCGACGGCTGGTCTGGTCCGAGTCGGACGATCTGCCCGGCGTGGTCGTCGACCAATTCGGCGACACCCTCGTGGTGCAGACGCAGACCCTGGCGATGGAGAAGCGGCTTGCGACGCTCGTCGCGCTGCTGGACGAGCTGGTGCGGCCGGCGGAGATCATCCTCCGCAACGACGCGTCCATCCGCCGGCTGGAAGGGCTGCCGCTGGAGGTGACCACGCGCTCCGGCAAAGCATGGGAGCCGCGCTGGCTACGCATCGACGGCCTCGACTACTGGCTCGACCTGCAGGGCGGACAGAAGACCGGTTTTTATCTCGACCAGCGGTTCCAGCATGCGGCGGTGGCGAAGTACGCATCAGGCCGCCGCGTGCTCGACGCGTTCTGCAACCAGGGTCCCTTCGCGCTGCACTGCGCCCGGGCCGGCGCCACCGAGGTGCGCGGACTCGACAGCGCGGCGGAAGCCGTCGCGCAGGCGCGCCGCAACGCGGAACGCAACGGTCTGCGCGCCGAGTTCCTCGTGGCGAACGTGTTCGACTATTTCACCGAGCGCCGCGACGAGACGTGGGACCTCATCGTGCTCGATCCGCCGCCGTTCGCCAAATCGAAGGGCGCGCTGGCCGGCGCCATGCGCGGCTACAAGGAGATCAACCTGCGGGCGATGCAGCGGCTCACGCCGGGCGGCGTGCTCGCCACCTACAGCTGCTCGCATCACGTGCAGGACGCGGATTTCCGCGCCATGCTGGCCGAGGCCGCCACCGATGCGAAGCGCCGGGTGCACGTGCTCGAGTTCTGCCACCAGCCGCCGGACCATCCCGTCTTAGTGACCATGCCGGAGAGCGAATACCTGCGCGGCTTCATTTTGCGGGTGGAATGAGAATTCAGGAAAGCCTGTTCAAATTCAGAAGCCAGGAAGCCAGGAAACCAGGAGGCCTGTGGCAAATTCATTCCTGGCTTTGTGGCTTCTGAATAAGCGGTCGAGCTCCGGGTCTTCCGGCTCCTCAAAATGCCTCCGCCAATTGCTTTACCTGCGGGCCATCTTCCGTTGTTCTTTGGCCCGACGGGCAAAGCCCGGGTGACCGGCCGGCCGGCGGATTTTCTGCATGAAACACCTTTTTATCCGGAAAAGCATCGCGCAACTTCACAAGGAGGTCGAAGGCGACAACCGGCTGCGCCGGGTGTTGGGCCCGGTCCAGCTAACCAGTCTCGGCATCGGCTGCGTGATCGGGGCGGGTATTTTTGTCGTGACCGGGCAGGCGGCCCACGACAAGGCCGGGCCCGCCATCATGCTGTCCTTTGTCGTGGCCGGGCTGGCCTGCGTCTTTGCCGCCCTCTGTTACGCCGAATTCGCCTCGCTGGTTCCCGTGGCCGGGTCCGCCTACACCTATGCCTACGCCACCCTCGGGGAACTGGCCGCCTGGATCATCGGCTGGGATCTGCTGCTGGAATACACCATCGCCTCCTCCGCCGTGGCCCATGGCTGGTCCCAATATTGCCAGGAATTCCTGGCGACCTTCCTGCCCCGGATTCCGTTTGCGATGTCGAAGACGCCGTTTGACTACAATCCGGCCCTGGGCCGGTTGGTGGCGACCGGAGCGGTCCTCGATCTGCCGGCGATCCTCATCACGGCGGCGCTCACCGTGATCCTGATCCGTGGCATCCGCGAAAGCGCCCGTTTCAACACCGTGATGGTCGGCATCAAGCTGGCGGTTGTGCTCTTCGTGATTGCCGTGGGCGCCTTCTACGTCGATCCCGCCAACTGGCGCCCGTTCGCGCCCTTCGGTTATTCCGGTTTCAGCCTCTTCGGCAAAACCCTCCTCGGCCAGACCGGCGCGGGCGGGGAACCCCTCGGCATGCTGGCGGGAGCGGCGATCATTTTCTTCGCGTACATCGGGTTTGACTCGGTTTCGACCCATGCCGAGGAGGCCAGGAATCCCAGCCGGGACATCCCGATCGGCATCCTGGCTTCGCTGGTCACCTGCACGGTTCTCTACATCGCCGTGGCCGCCGTGCTCACCGGCATGATCCCCTACGACAAGATCAACATCGACGCGCCCGTGGCCGATGCCTTCCGGCAGAAGGGACTTCCCTGGGCCCATTTCATCATCTCGGGCGGAGCCGTGGTGGGCATCACCTCCGTTCTCCTGGTGCTCATGCTCAGCCAGCCGCGGGTGATGCTGGCCATGGCCCGCGACGGGCTGGTGCCGCCGGGCTTTTTCGGAGCGGTCCATCCCCGCTTCCGAACCCCATGGCGCTCCCAGATCTTGATGGGATGCTTCGTCTCGGCATTGGCGGGGTTCCTGCCGCTGCGCATTCTGGCGGAGCTGGTCAACATCGGCACCCTGCTGGCCTTTGCGGCGGTCTGCGCCGCGGTCCTGGTCCTCCGCATGACCCATCCCCACGCCCACCGGCCCTTCCGAGCCCCGTGGTTTCCCCTGGTGCCCCTTCTCGGAATCGGCAGCACGCTGCTCCTGATGTTCTCGCTGCCCAAGGAAAACTGGTGGCGGCTCTTCATCTGGCTGCTGACGGGGTTTGTCATTTATTTCTTCTACGGCCGCCGGCACAGCCGGTTGCGCGCCTCCCTCCAGAAACCGCCGCTGCCAGGCGAGGAGGGCGGATGATCATTCGGAAGCCAGGAAACCAGGAATTACGTCGGGAACCCAGTTGCTTCATGGATTCCCGGCTTCTGAATCAAGCCGCTGCCGGGCGAGGAGAGCGGATGATCATTCGGAAGCCAGGAAACCAGGAATTGCATGGAGAAACCGGTTGCATCATGGATTCCTGGCTTCTGAATTAAGCAACCATGCCCTGGGCCCAGGTTCACTGGCGAAGCGACGTTCTCGGAAAGCAGACCGCGATGCAGGTCATCCTGCCGGCGGTGGGCCGGCCGCCGTACGCGACGCTCTACCTGCTGCACGGCCTGGGTGACGACTCGACGATCTGGCTTCGCCGTTCGCGCATCGAGGCGTACGTGCGCGAGCGGCCGCTGATGGTGGTGATGCCCGACGGCTACCGGGGTTTCTACACCGACAACGAGCAGGGGCCGGCTTATGCGCGGCACTTCGGCGTGGAACTGCTGGAGTTCGTCGAGCGCAATTTCCCCGCCCGGCCGGCGCGCGGCGCCCGCGCCATCGGCGGCCTGTCGATGGGCGGCTACGGCGCGCTGCGGCTCGCGCTGGGTTATCCGGAGAAGTTTTGCTCGGTCCACAGCCATTCCGGCGCATTGATGCGGTTCAACCTCGACCTGAGTCCGCGACAGGCGCGGAGGGATCCGGTCTTCCGCAAACATCCGCCGGAGTTTTTCGCCGAGATGCGGCGCATTTTCGGCCGGCGTCCGCTGGACACCGGGCACGACCTGCTCATGCTGGTCCGGCGCGCGCGGCGGCGGCACCGGCGCCTGCCCCGGATGCTGATCGATTGCGGCACCGAGGACCCGCTGCTGGAATACAACCGGAAGTTTCACGAGGAGCTGCAGGAACTGAAGGTGCCGCACACCTACCGGGAGTTTTCCGGCGGGCACGACTGGGACTACTGGGACCTGCACATCCGCGAGGCGCTGGACTTCCACGCCCGCAACCTGCGCCTGCCGGCAAAGTGACCGGTCCGCGATGACGCCGGGTACGGCGTGTCTTAAAACCGCCTCATGAAGGCCTGTCCGAACTGTAGGAGCGGGTTTATCCCGCGATCATGAACATGAGCCATGCCTTGAAATCGCGGCGTAATACCAACGTCCCTTAAGATTCAGACGATTGCGTGGTAGGGACGGACCGCTGGGCCGTCCGTCGTTCTCGGCGCGCCCGGCTCTGCTGGACAGCAGAGCGCCCTACCGGCACTGCCGCGCCCAAAGTCCAAACGTTATGGGCGATTGATATAAAGCCGCTCCTACAACATTTGAAAACACGCCCTGAATATCTGGAGCGCGCGCCGGCGGCGGTAAATCCGTCCGGCGGGTCAGGCCGGCTCAGGGGTCTGGACGAATTGCAGGGGCAGCGTGCTGAGCGTGCGCCCGTCGATCCGAATGCGAATCTCATACTGTCCCGGCTGGGGGAGCGGCAGCCCTTGAAAGTGCAGGACAAAATTGCGGGACAGAAAGAACGATTCCGGCGGCAGCGGGGGAACATCGAAATCGATGTTCGGGCCCTGCTCGATGGGGATGAGATGGCGGCCATCCGGATCGATGAAGAAGACCTGCAGCTTGTGCGGCCCCCGGTCTTCCTCCCGCAATAAGAGCCGGACGGCGACGGAGCATTGGGGGTGGACCGCCGGGTACTGCTTGGACCAGATGGTGTCGAAGGCGCCGAGGACGCAAAGCTTGCCCTGGTAGTCGGCGGCGAAATCGCAAAGGGAGGCCAGGATGAGTTCCATGATGATTGGCGGCGGCAGGGTTCTGCCGGCGGATGTCTGCCATAGTGCCGTTCCGACGGCGAACGCAACGGCGAAAACCGCCGGGATTCTGCGGGCGCTTGGTTAGGCGGCTTTGCTTGCTGGTCTTTTGTCTGCAGAACAGATCTTATGACGACGCCAATCAATCAGGCACCCGATGGCGAATGCCAGCACGAGCCAGAAGATGAGGGCGGCTGCTAGGCCGATCAGATTCGAAGTGTGCAACGTGGCTTCAGGAAAGGCCATCTTCTCCAGCCAACTCACCGGACCGCTGATGACCAGCAATGCCGGCAGATTCAGCGCGGTAAAGAGCATCGGATAAAGCCCCTCGTGGATCGAAGGCTCGCAAGCGCCAAGGAAAAACGGAAGCGAAGCGATGAGGTAAATCGCTCCAACAATCAGCGTCAGTTTTGTCTTCCAGTGCTTCATTTGTCTATCAGTGTTAATGAAACAACGGGTTGAATTAAGAGGTTCGGGGTTTTCCCCGAGTAAAGCCAAACGATTTCCCAAGGCAATCCCGCCCGACAACGACAAAAAGGGCCGGTCTAAGACCGGCCCAGAAAGCTTCGTGCCCTTCGTGAGCTTCGTGGTGAGAGATCCCTACAGCTTGCCGCCGTAGATGGCGCTCGCGCCGAGTTCCTCCTCGATGCGGAGGAGCTGGTTGTACTTGCAGACGCGGTCGGTGCGGCAGAGCGAGCCGGTCTTGATCTGGCCCGCATTGGTCGCCACCGCGATGTCGGCAATGGTGACATCCTCGGTCTCGCCCGAGCGGTGGGAGATGACGGCGGTGTAGCCGGCCTCCTTGGCCATCTCAATGGCGTCGAACGTCTCGGTGAGCGAGCCGATCTGGTTGACCTTGACGAGAATCGAGTTGGCCACGCCTTCCTTGATGCCGCGGGCGAGGATTTCCGTGTTGGTCACGAAAATGTCGTCGCCAACCAGCTGCAGTTTACCGCCGAGGGCCGCCGTGAGCTTCTTCCACGTCTCCCAGTCGTTCTCGCCGCAGCCGTCCTCGATGGAGATGATCGGGTACTTCGCGACGAGCTGCTGGTAGAACGCGACCATCGCGTCGCCCGAGAGCCTGCGGCCGTCGGACTTTTTGAAGACGTACTTCTTGCTCGCGGCGTCGTAGAACTCGGAGGCGGCGGAGTCGAGGGCGAGGCTGACGTCCTTGCCGAGCTTGTAGCCGGCGTTCTTGACGGCGAGGGCGATGGCGTCGAGCGCGGCCTCGATGGAGGCGAGCTTGGGGGCGAAGCCGCCCTCATCGCCGACGGCGGTGGAGAGACCCTGCTCCTTGAGCACCTTCTTGAGGGAGTGGAAGACCTCGGCACCCATGCGCAGCCCTTCGCGGAAGCTGCCGGCACCGACGGGCATGATCATGAATTCCTGGAAATCGATGGGGGCGTCGGAGTGCGCGCCGCCGTTCATGATGTTCATCATCGGCACGGGGAGCACCTTGGCGTTGGGCCCGCCGAGATACTTGTAGAGCGGCTGGCCGAGCGCGGCCGCCGCGGCGTGCGCGGTGGCGAGGGAGACGCCGAGGATGGCGTTGGCGCCGAGGCTGGACTTGGTGGGGGTGCCATCGAGCGCAATCATGGCGCGGTCGACGCCGACCTGGTTCGTGGCATCCATGCCGGCGAGCACGGGCGCAATCTTGCTCTTCACGTTGGCGACGGCGTTGAGCACGCCCTTGCCAAGATAGCGTTTCTTGTCGCCGTCGCGCAGCTCGAGGGCCTCGTGTTCGCCGGTGGAGGCGCCGGAGGGCACGGCCGCGCGGCCGAGCTGGCCGGAGGCGAGGCGGACGTCGACTTCGATCGTGGGATTGCCCCGGGAGTCGAGGATTTCGCGGGCGGTGATGGCGGTGATGGTGGTGTTCATGACAAAGGGTGAAAGAACCAAGGCAATAGGCGGTCGGTCCGGCAAGGGGAAGGCAAAATCCGCCGGGACGCGAGTGCGCAGCCGGGCTTATGACGGGCATGCGGTCAGCTTGAGGACGGCCGCACCAAGCCGGGTTCAGGGAGCGATCTCCTGTAACTGCCCCTTGTGGCGTGCCCTTGAACCGTCTAGCCCCAGGGCGTGCGCGTGTCGCCGATGCGCTTGAGGAAACTCTTCAGGCGGCCGGGCGGCTTGGGTCGGAGCGGCTCGGGCACCGTGTCGAGATGGCCGCCGCCCTCGGCGGTGCGGAGGACCGTGACGCCGTCGTAATTGCGGGTGTTGAGCAGTTCGGCCGTCAGCAGCTCCGCCGGGATTTGCTGAAGGTAGCCGGCAAAGGCGGCGGCATGGACGGCCGTGTCGCCGTGATCGTTGCGCGTCAGCAGGAGGTCGACGGTGAGCTGCGCGGGGGGAATCTGGTTGAGCTGGCCGGTCTCGGCGGCGGCGTGGATGGGCGTGTAGCCCGACTTGCTGGCGATGGCGAGATTGTCGTGCACCAGCAGTTCGGGCGGGATCTGCCCCAGATGGCCGCCGATGGCGGCGGCGTGCAGCACGGTGTCGCCGGCGCTGGTCTTTTGCAGGAGATTGTCCTGTGTGAGCAACGGGCGCGGAATCTGGTCGAGGTGGCCGTTGAGCGCCGCGACGTGGTAGACGGTCTCCCCGCTGATGTTGCGCTCGTCGAGCAGAACGGCGGTGAGGAAGGCGGGCGGCACCTGGTCGAGCGTGCCGTTCTCGGCGGCTTCGTGGAGCAGGGTGTTGCCCAACTCGGTCTTGAGCCTGATCACCTCGCCGGTCAGCAGGCCGGCCGGGAACTGCCCAAGATGACCGTATGCCGCGGCCACGTGGAAGACGGTGTAGCCGCTGTTGCTGCGGGTGAGCAGGATTTCGTGCGTGAGCAGCGCGGGCGGCACCTGATCGAGATGGCCGGCCTCGGCGGCATGGTGCAGCGGGGTGTAGCCCGATTCGTTTTTGCGCAGCAGCGTCTCCGCGTTCAGCACGGCGGCCGGCAGTTCGCGCAGCCGTCCATAGCGCGCGGCGATGTGCAGCGGGGTGGTGCCCGCAGCGTTGGATGCGGTGAGATTCTCGACGGTGAGCTG
The DNA here is from genome assembly GCA_903940425.1 of uncultured Opitutia bacterium. Classification (GTDB taxonomy): domain Bacteria; phylum Verrucomicrobiota; class Verrucomicrobiia; order Opitutales; family Opitutaceae; genus Fen-1467. Next base: position 16,997 of record CAJAKX010000199.1, read on the forward strand.
GCTGACCGGCACCTGAAAGAGGGTCCCGTCACGGGCGGCGGTGTGCAGATTGATTGGCTCCATGCTTCGGGCGACGAGGGTGATAGAACGGCGATGCATCCGATGAATCAACCCAAATAGCCGGGGCATTTTCCGGTCCAAAACTGGGGGAAGGCCGCCCCTGAATGGATTTGCCAAGCCAGCGCCGAAGAGCAGGATGATCGGCATGATGAACGCTCCCGACACCGCTTCGGCCGACGCCCCCCACGAGGGAAAGGATGCCGTGCTGCTCATTGACGATGAAAGGCCCCTCTTGGAAGTCTATGCGGCCGCGCTCAGTCCCCACTTCGACGTGAGCACGGCCACCTCGACGAAGGAGGCGGATCTCATCCTGCGGCAGAAGAAATTCAAGGTGGTCGTTTCCGATCACCTGATGCCGGGTGGCAACGGCATGAATCTCCTGGTGCGGGTGCGGGAGGAGTACCCTGAAATGCAGCGCGTGCTCGTGACGGCCTACATGAAGCCGGAAATGCTCCTGCGCAGTGTCAACGAGGCCGCCCTGTTCCGATATCTCCTGAAACCCATTTCGCTGGCCGAGCTGGTCAAGGTCGTGCAGGAGGCCATCAAGCTCCACGACCAGACCACCCGGGCGGCCGCGACCGGCTGACCGGAATTGTCATGGCTCAGTACGAGTCTGAATCCCCGCTGGCTGCCCGCCGGCCAGTACTGCTGGTGGACGACGAGCCGGCGTTCCTTGATGCGATGGCGCAAGGGATGGCGGGGGAATTTGAGATCGTGACCGCGGCGTCAGCCGCGGAAGCCGTGTCACGCATGGCCATGCGGAAGTATGCGGTGGTGATCTGCGACCATATCCTTCCGGGCGAGGCCGGGCTCGATTTTCTTATACGCATGCGGGAGCGTCATCCCGAGACGCGGCGCATCCTGCTCACCGGATACATAAACCCGGAGCTGCTCTCCCGCAGCATCGACGTCGCCGGGCTGTCCGCCTGCATGCTCAAGCCGGTCCGTGCGGCCGAGCTCGTGAAGGCGGTGCGCGAAGCGTTGGGCGGATAGACGCGGACCGCCGCGGCATAAGCGTCTTTTGGGTGTAGGAGCCTGCTTGCAGGCGACCTTCCCCTTGGGGGGCAGTTGGATCGCCTGCAAGCAGGCTCCTACAGTGCAGAGCGCCCTACCGCTTCAGCTTCGTCCGCAGATAAGGCGCGGTGGGACTGCGCCTGACCTTGAACAGGCCGGCCAGCGGCCCCTGGTGGAGAATTTCACCGCCGGCCGGACCGCCGCCCGGGCCAAGTTCCACCAGGTAATCGGCCTCGGCGAGCAGGTCGAGGTGGTGTTCGATCACGACGACGGTGTGGCCTTGGTCGACCAGGCCG
>CAJAKX010000200.1 GCA_903940425.1 uncultured Opitutia bacterium
CGGCAAAGCTTCCCTTCAGGCTCGGAGCGAACTGCGAATGCCATGGCAGCACGAGATGCCGCCGGGCCCGGGTGAAGGTCACGTAGAGCAGGCGCGTCAGTTCACGCCAGCGTTCGCGCCCGCGCGCCTCAGCCGTCGCCGCGGGCACGCTGGACGCGTCGAAATACACCTGTGCGATCGGTTCATCGCCCGCCAGCAGACGCAGCCCCGTTTCAGGCTTTTCGCGCAGGTTGCGCCATAAACCGAGGGGAATCACCACTGGCCACTCGAGACCCTTGGCCGAATGGGAGGTCAGGAGGTTGATCGCATCGTCGGCCGGTTTGCCGGCCGGACGGCCTTCCTCGCGGTGTTGCAGAAGTTCGTGCAGCCATTCGCGCGGACCCCCGCCGGCCTGGCCGCGCCGCGCCGCCCGCGCACGCAGCCGCTCGAGCTCCGCTTCGGATCCGCCGGTCGGATCGGCCAGCCTGGCCTTTTCGCGCAAGGCGCACGCCTCGATCAGCGCGGTCAGAAATTCCTCGAGCACCACACCCTCCTCGTCCGCACGCAGGATGAATGGTGCCAGCGTGCGCAGCACCGCGGCGACCGGGGCCGGATGCCGTTCCGGTTCGTCCCAGCGGAAAACCCCCTCGGCGTGCCATGCCTCCGCCATCACCGCATCAGACACTGCGAATATCTCGCGCATCACCCCCGCCCACTCAAAGGCGTTCTCCGGATCGCCCAGCACCGCGAACAGGCCGTTCAGCCATGCATAAGCCGGATGATCGGCGCTGCGATTGCGCCGCATTTGCAGCGCCACCTTCAGACCCTCGTCTTCGAGCACTTTGCGCGCGGTGGCCAGCCAGTCGTTGCGGGGCGCGAGCAGGCAGACCTCACCCCAGGTGCGTGCACCCACCATCGCCGGACCGCCCGCGCGCAGAACCCGCGCTATCTGCCGGACCTCCTCCGCCAGCCGCGGCTCGACGTGCAGCTCCGCGGCCGCCGGTGCCAGCGGCAGACGGCTGACCATGCCTTCCGCGTTCGCGGCAGCGGCGATCAGCGGCGAATACGCCACCTGCAGCCGGCGCCGGGGCGCCACACCCCAGTTGTGGTCGCGCTGATCGCCGAAGGCCGCAGGAAATCCCGCGTTGAAAAAGTCCACCGCCCGGCGCGGCGCGCGAAAGGTCACCTGAAACTCGAGCCGTTCGCCGCCGTCGCCGCGGGCGAAGGCCTCGAGATGCCGCAGGAAATTCCGCACATCCGCCCGGCTGCCGTAGATCGCCTGCTGACCATCGCCGACCATGCTGAAATGGCCGGGCCGCGGCGGCATTCCGCCGCCTTCGGGCCAGTCGCCAATGGCCGCGCCCGGCGGCCGGGTGATCTCGACCAGCACGGCGAACTGCTGCGGATCAGTGTCCTGCGCCTCATCGAGCAGCACGCGGTAGCCTTCCGCGCGGATCATATCCAGGGTTTCCCGGTGCTGCAGGACGGCGAGCGCGGCCTCCACCTGGTCCGCGTAGGTCTGCACACCGCGCTCAAAACGATAATCGCGGTAGCGCCGGGCCAGTTCCCCGGCGAGGGCCGCCGCCGCGGCGGCCAGCCAGGCCTTGAGCGGCGCCGTGAGCGCCTGCACCAGCTCCTGGGCGCGCTCCCCCGATCCGATGGCCCGCAGCATCGGCAGGAAGCCACGGTCAGCATGAAAACGTCGCACCCAGTCGGCGGCGGCGCGCTTGGTGGCCTCGAGGTTCTCGCGCCCGCGTCCTTTGGCCGGGAGCGCCTGCAGGGCGGCCAGCACGCGCTCGTCCGGCGCCGCCGGCCCCTCGCGCGGGGCACGCTCGAGAAAACGCTGCGCCGCGGCCGGGCTGAGTTCGCGTGCCAGCGGGAAAATGTCCCCGAGCGGCAGAAAGCGCAGGAAGACTTCGACGCACGCCACCGGCATGGCCGTGAACTGCATCGCGTCCTGTTCCAGGAATTCCTCCCACCACACCTCATCGCCCTCTTCGAGCACCGTGGGATTCAGGTTCAATCCATACGTCGCGCCGAATCGCTGGCCGAGTTGCAGGCAGAAGCTGTGGATCGTGCCGAAGAAGGCGCGGTCGAGCTGTTCAAACGCCTGTGCCGGCGCGGGGCGGCCCTCGGCACGGCGCTGGGCCAGCTCCCGTAACAGCGTCGCGCGCGCCCGCTGGCGGATTTGTGCGGCCGCCTTTTTGGTGAAGGTGACCACCACCATGTGCGGCAGCAACCCGGCACCCTCGGGTGACAGCGCCAGGCACGCCAGCCGCTCCGAGATCGCCGTGGTCTTGCCCGAGCCGGCATTGGCGCTCACCGCAAAGTTCGTGTGGAATTCCTCGCGGAAGCGCGTCCGGGCCGCCTGGTCGGCGGTCAGTTCACTCATGCTCCACCTCCTCCGCCTCCGGCGGTGCGCCAAAGGTCGCGGCATATTTTCCGGCCAGCACGGCATGCTTGATCGGTGCGCAGGCCAGCGGCGATTCGAAGCCGTGCGTGTAGTCGGTGCGGTCGGCCGTGAGCTGCCCGTATTTGCCGGTGGCAAGGTGCTCCCACAGTCGGGCCAGCAGCGCCAGCGCCGGGTTGAGATCATCCATCGCGAGGAACGATTCGCCGCCGGGTTCGGGCTTGAGCATCCAGACCCGTCCGCCTACGGCGCCCAGTTCGCGCGCCGCGGCAAGATAGACGCCCAGCTGCAAACCCTCGCCCTGCCCGGCCATGCGTGCCGGCGACAGCGACCGGATCGTCCCGGTCTTGAAATCCACGATGCTGACGGTGCTGCCCTCCCAGCGCGGATGATCCGCCAGAGCCACGTCCATGCGGCCATGCACCCCCACGCGACCGCTGCCGGCCGGCAGCGTGACTCCGCGCGGCAGCGTCCACTCCACCACCGCAAACCGTCCTCCCTCCAGTGCCAGCACCTTGTCGAGCAGTGCGCGGGTGACGTGGGTCAGCTCGGCGTGAAACGAATCCCAGTAGCGATCCCCGGGCCGGCTGCCGCGCCAGACTGCCAGCGCCACGTCCAGCCGCGCGCGGCACTCCTCCGGCGGCGGCAGGCGGTGGAAGTCACCCTCCTCCGCCTCCCCGCGTAGCGCTCCCGCCAGCAACCGGTGTGCGAACTGGCCCAGTGCCTTGCGGGTGGCGCGTGCGAACGGCCGCCAGTCGACCGCCCGCATCCTCAGCAACGCTCCGTACCAAAGCTCCGCCGGGTCACGCAGACCGCGCTCGATGAGCCCCGCGGCGACGCGTGTCGGCCGCAACGCCGGGTCTGCACAGTAGAAATATTCATCGAAGGACCGCGCCGGGTCGCGGCGGGCCATCCATATTCCCCGCCACCGCTCCAATTCCTCCGGCGCCACCGCGGGGGAGTTGGACGCCCCGGGTACGCTCACGGACAAAGCCTCCCAGGCCCGTTCCAGCGACCAGCCCGGATTCGCCCCGTTTTGCCAGAAAAGTATCCGCTCGACCCAGACGTTGGGCATCAACTTGAGTTCCGGCTCCTCCTCGTCGAACAGCGCGGCCGAGAAAACCACCCCCTCGTGCGTATCGCGGGTGATGGCGGCGTAGGCGTCACGCTCCAACTGGGCGCGGTCTTCGCCCGTGAACAGACCCAGCGAAAACCGCGAGACCTCGTTGAGCCCAGCGCGATGCTCGTCAGGCAACCAGGGACCGGATTCCGGCCGCACCGGCCACGCGCCGGCGTTGGCGCCGGTGAAAATGACATGCGACCACGCCACGCTGGCGGCGCGACGGCGCGTGGTGAACGTGACCCGGGCGAACGTTCCCTTGCCGGTGGCCGCCGCCGGACTCGTCTCCGGCAGGAATGCCGCCAGTGTACCCGTGACCAGCGGCAGCGGCAGCAGCCGCGTCTCCCGTTCCGCGAAGGCGGCCAGCGCATCCCAGCCGACCGGCCGCGACAGAAGAAAACCCGCGCACACCCGGTCGAACCTCGCCAGCGTGTCGGCCAATGTCAGCTCCGCCGGCCATGCCGGCAGCAGCCGCCCGGCCAGCCCGTGCACGGCGCGCCAGTCAGGATGCTCCCCGGCGGCGAGGCGGGTGGCACAAGCCGCCAGCAGGTGCGACTGGCATTCGTCAAACAGCTGCTCGCACACGGCGCGCGCCGCCCCGGGCGGGGCCTTCACCCAGTCGAGCGTGCGCAGCAGCGTCCACAGTTCGAGGAATTCCTCCAGCCGGCCGCCGCGCTCGTAGAACATCAGCAGCGAGCGTTGCACGCGCACCTCGATCGGCGGCGTGCCCGGTGTTTCCAGGAGATCGGCAAACTCCAGGCCGCGCGCGGCCAGCAGCGCCGCCAGCCGGCGATGCCCCGTCTCCGGCCCGGGGAAGACCACCGCGATGTTCCCGGCACCCGCCGCGAGCAGCGATTCGATCCTGGCGGCGACCCGCGCCATTTCGTCGGCGTGGGTTCGGCCGACGAGCAGCCCGCAGGGCAGCGGAGCGGAAGGCGGCGCTTCGCCGGTCAACGTCTGGCCCACCGGGGCGCAGGAGGGCGTGGCTTCCTCCTCCGCCAGGGAGGCCGCCTCGACGCCGAGAAAATCCTCCCAGAGTTTCACCCACTGTTCATCCAGGCCCCGGCCGCGCAGGGCGGGCTCGGGCAGCACGATGGTGAGATCGCCGCACCGGCGCGCGAACGCGGCGACATTGAAAAACTCCCCCCACGCCTCGGCCGAAAGGCCGTAGATCAGCAAAGCGGAGCCCGCGCGCGGCGCCTCCGGCGGCACCGGCGTAAGCGCCCCGCGCTCGCTCTGCAGCTGGGCAAAGTCATAGCCGGTCTCGCGCACCCACGCCGCCAGCTCGCCGAACAGATCGCGCAGGAGCGGCAGGCCGAAATGCTCGTGACTAAAACCCGCCTGCAGCAGCTCGTCGAAGTGGTCGAGGGCGCGCCCGGCGTCGGATTGCAGGCTTTTGAGGAGGCCCAGCTCCGGCGGCGGCGGGGCCGCGTCCGCGAGGCGCGCCAGCCGGCGTGCGAGGATGGTCCGCAGGCCGAGCAGCAGCAGCTCGTGCCCGAGCGCGGGTGGGGCCGGACGCGCGAGGGCCAGCCATTTCTGGCGGGCGAGTCCTGGCGAAAGAAATTCCACTCCGAGCAACGCCACGCCCTCGACGAGACAACGCTGCTTGAGCGCGTGGGACTGGCCGCGCGTGGGCACCACGACGTACCGGCGCGCCAGCCGGCCGGGTGCCGCGGTCAGCCACGGCCGCACCACCTGCGTCCACGCGGTGTCGGCGTGGCGGAAAAGGCGGAGCTCGCACATGGGCGGGGCAGACGGCATGCCGGGGACAGCTTGGGCAGATCATCCGCGCGGCTTCAATCCTGCAAGCGGCCGTGGGCCCGCGGACCGGCAAAATAAAACCCGCGACTGGCGGGAGTGAAAACAGCCGGGCGCGACCGGGGCGCCTTACTTGGCGAAAACAAACTTCGCGGCGTGCGACTTCACCCGGGAGGCGGCATTGGCATGGATGACGCCGCTGCGGACGGCCTTGTCGACGGCGGCGACGTAGGCGATGGCGGCGCTCTTGGCCGCCGGCGCATCGCCGGCCTTCGCGGCCGTTTCCAGCTGCTTCGCGAGCGTCTTCAGCCGCGTCTTCACCGCCTTGTTGCGCAACATGCGCCTCAGGGATTTGCGGGCGTTTTTGATGGCGGATTTGGTGTTGGCCATGGGTGATGCGAAATAAGCTGCGGGCGGCTTGAGAAGGGGTCGAACATCCCAACGCCCCCCGGCAAGTCAAGCGGTTTTTCCCCCTGGCCCGCATGCGTTTTGCGCCGCGCGGAACGCACGGCGGCAGGCCTTGGTCTTGGGGCCGTAAGCCGGATTCTGTCCCCCGGCTTGCGCCAGGGTGATCGTCATTTCTCTCGACCGCTCGCGCGGCCGCCCCGCCGAAGCGGGATGCGACATACCCGGGACTGTTGGGCGGGCCGCCCAGTCCCCTATTTTGTCTTGCACCGGATTGGGTTTTCCCTGCCACCGGCATCGCTGCCGGCGCGGTGGGCTCTTACCCCACCTTTTCACCCTTGCCGCCCCTGCCATCTCAAACCTGAGATTTGAGATTCCAGAGGAGGCGGTATTTTCTCTGTGGCACTGTCCGTCACGGCGGCTTGACCCGCCGTGCCCCGGCTTGAGCGGCAGCGCCTCCGGCCGGCGGCCTTGCGGCCAGCCGGGCCGGCGCGACAGCGTTTCTTGCCGGGAATCCTGCCCCGAGGGTGTCCGGACTTTCCTCTCCGAACCGCCTGCCAAGGTCCGGGTTTCCCCGAACGGCAGGCGCACTTGACGCGGGTTTACCCGCGCCGTCGGGATGTTTCCAAAGAACGGAGCGACGACCTGGCCCCAAGACCAAGGAAGGGCAGATTGAAGCAGGAAGCAGCAAGAAGCAAGAGGCCCTTTGCGGGGCACGGTAAGCTCCTGGCCGAAGGTCAGCTTGTCCGCTTATCGCTGTCTTCTCGAATTATGGCAGACGCGACTGCACCCGCCGCTTACGCTTCCCAGTAGACGATCCGTGTGCACTGGTCGCAGGTCACAAGCTTGTCGGGTTTGCGCGTCTCGCTGTCGATATTGAACGAAATCTTGAGATGGCACCCGCCGCATTTGCCCTCGTGAATGGGCACCACGACGGGCAGGCCGGGCTGGGCCGCGAGCCGGTCGTAGAGTCGCAGCGCCGGCTCGTCGAGCAGGCTGCGCGCCCCGGTGACCGCCTCTTGTGCCGCCTGCAACTCGGACTGCAGATTGGCCTCGCGCTCGCGCAGCGTGTGAATGCGTGACTCGTGACTGGCGATGTTCTGCTTCAGTTCCTCCCCGGCCGCGGTGAACTTTCGCTTCGCCTCGTCGATGGCGTACATCACCTTCAATTCCTCCTCCTCCAGCGCGCCGATCTGGGCTTGCGTGACCTCGATCTCGTGGCCGAGCGCCTGATACTCGTCGTTTTTCCGCACCTGCAACTGCTGGCTTTTGTATTTCGCCAGCCGGTCCTCGGTGGCGCCGACCTCGTTCTCGATCGCCTTCTTTTTTACCTCGAGTGCCTTCAACTCGTCCCGCGTGGTCTCGATGGCGGCCTTTTCGGCGGCGATCTTTTGTTCCACCGCCGCGATATCGCGCGGCACGGCCTTCAACTGGGCCTCGAGGGCAAGCCGCTGCTGGTCGCGATCCTGCAGGATAAGCAGCTTTTCGATCGCGGGTGTCGGCATGGTCGCCTCACTCTGCCGCCACCCCCGGTTCGGTCAAATGAAAGTTGCCGCGGCTCCACGCTTGTCGGAAGGCCGCTGGTGACCCGCTAAATGTAATACATCTCGCCCGGCCCCTTGGTCATCAGCATGTCGAGCGTGTAGCTTTTGCACTTGGTCTCGAGGGTGGCGCGCACGTCACGCCAGACCTGCTGCACGCGCTTCCCGGATTGGCCGTCGGCATTCCCGCCGAGTTCAAGGAGATCGCCTTCGATGAGCTTGACGATGTCGTAAAGCGTGATCTTTTCCGGCGGGCGGGAGAGCACGTAGCCGCCCCGTTTGCCGCGCCGGCTGGTGATGAGTCCGCCGTTGCGCAGCTCGCTCAAAATCTGCACGAGATAGTTAGCCGGAACCGCTTCGATTTTGGCCAGTTCCTCGATGTGCGAAAGCCGTCCTTCCCCGTGGTGCCGAGCCAATTGCGCGAGCACCCGGCAGGCATAATCCACCTTAACCGAAAGTTTCACGATGCCAGCAACTTACACTGTCATCTTTGGCTGGCAACCTAAAATTGCACAATGGCCAAGATTGGCTAAAAAAAACATTGTCCGCAGGTCTGTTTTCCGAGACAGTTTTACCTTCATTTCCAACGCTAATTCCCCCCTGCATGCCTGACCAAGAAGACCCGAAAATCCTGAGCAAAATCCAGGCTGGTGCCGCCGCATACGACGCCTCCAAAATTCAGAAGCTCGAAGGCCTCGAGGGTGTCCGCAAACGCCCCGACATGTACATCGGCGACACCATGGAGCGCGGTCTTCACCACTGCGTTTTCGAGGTCGTTGACAACTCCATCGACGAGGCTCTGGCCGGTTTTGCCACGCACATCACGGTGAGCATCCACCTCGATGGCTCGTGCTCGATCGAGGACAACGGACGCGGGATTCCCGTCGACATGCACCCCGTGTACAAGATTCCGGCGCTCGAGCTCGTGCTTACCAATCTTCACGCCGGCGGCAAGTTCGGCAAGGGTGCCTACCAGGTGTCGGGCGGTCTGCACGGCGTGGGCGCGAAATGCGTGAACGCCGTCTCCGAATGGTTTGAAGCCGAGGTGCGCCGCGACGGCAAGGTCTACCACATGCGCTGCACGCAGGGCAAAATCTCGCAGAAGATGATTGTGATCGGCGAGACCAAGAAGACCGGCACCAAGATCACCTTCAAGCCCGACCCCGAGATCTTCAGGATCACGCGCGAGTTCAAATACGAGATCCTGGCCAACCGCCTGCGCGAACTGGCCTTCCTCAACCCCGGTGTCGCCATCGACCTCGTCGACGAGCGGTCGCAAAAGAACGAGCGCTTCCTCTTCAAGGACGGCATCAGCGAGTTCGTGCGGTTCCTCAACCGCAACAAAAACGTCCTGCACAACCGGCCCATCACGTTCTGCGACACCGAGCCCAACGAGGATCCGGCGAAGGCCGGCACCATGGTCGACGTGGCGATGCAATACAACGACTCCTACAACGACCAGATCTTCGCCTACGCCAACTCCATCTTCAATCTCGAGGGCGGCACCCACCTCTCGGGCTTCCGCACCGCGCTCACCCGCGTCATCAATAACTTCGCCAAGGCCAACAACCTCATCAAGGAAAAGGACCCGGGCATCACGGGTGACGACGTGCGCGAGGGGCTCGTGGCCGTCGTTTCCATCAAGCTGTCGGAGCCGCGCTTCGAAGGCCAGACGAAGACCAAGCTTTCCAACTCCGAGGTCGATGGCATCGTCCAGAAGATCGTCGGCGAGAAGCTGAAGTACTTTTTCGAAAAGGAG
>CAJAKX010000201.1 GCA_903940425.1 uncultured Opitutia bacterium
ATCTCCGTCCCCGCAAAAAGGCGCGCATCGAGATCATCCCGCTGATCGACGTCATCTTCTTCCTGCTCGCCACCTTCGTCCTCTTCACTCTCTCGCTGAACAAAAGCGCGGGCCTGCCCGTGTTGCTGCCCACGTCGACCACCAGCATCCCGCGCGATCCGTCCGGGACCGTGACCATCACCGTGACCGCCGAAGGCACGATCGCCTGGGACAAGGATCTGATCACCCTCGATGAGTTCATCGCCCGGCTCAAGAATTACAGCATCACGGAAGGGCAGGACGCGCGGGTGCTGATCAACGCCGACGAGCGCACCCTTTTTGGCCAGGTGGTTTATGTCGTCGATCAGGTGCGCATCTCCGGCATCCCGAAGATCTACATCGAAACCCGCATCTTCCAGAGCAAATAGGAACCCGCGCCGCATCACCCTAAGAAACCCGCCGGATCTTCGTAGTAAGACAGTAGCCGAGAACCTGGCGAACCTCGATCCCCCATGGAAGGCACCCGCATCAATCTCCGTCCCCGCAAAAAGGCGCGCATCGAGATCATCCCGCTGATCGACGTCATCTTCTTCCTGCTCGCCACCTTCGTGCTCTTCACACTTTCCCTGAACCGCATCCAGTCGGTGCCGGTGGACCTGCCGGTGGCATCGTCGGAGCCAACTCAGGAGAAGATCGATCTCAAAGATCTTCTCACCATTCAAGTCTCCGACCAGGGCAATGTTTACTGGAATCGCGAGTTGATCGACCTCGACGAGGTTGCTGCCCGTCTGGAGCAGTATAAGAAGCAGGTCCAGCTGCCCCGCGTCCTCGTCGCCGGGGACGACCGGGCCCGATGGGGCGTGACGGTCCAGGTGCTCGACGAGGTCCGCAAGGCCAAGATCGAAAAGGTTTCGATGGAAACCCGCACCCGGCAGACCGGACGCTGATTCCAACCCCTCCTCTTTTTCCAATCGCCGCATTCATCTCCGGCCCATCACTCATGCGCAAGGATCTCATCATCGGCATCGTGGTCTCGGCTTTACTGATCGCGGGCGTCCTCCTGCCTTTCAATGGACGCCCGGAGAAGATGAAACATGGCCCCGCTCAGACTGATGACGCCATCCAGATCGAAATGCCAGTCCTTCCGCCGGAGCCGCCTGAGATCAAAAAGACCGAGGAAGATCTGCCCCCGGAGGACGATGCCGTCCAAGTGACCTTCGCCCCTCCCTCCTTGGTGGACATTCCGACCATCGTCGCGGACGCCACCTTCGTGCAGCAGATCGCCCCGCCCCCGCCGCCAGGCATCGAGCAGGCCAGGGGTGTGGTGACCATTCCGCCCGCCCGCCCGGCCGGCTTCGGCCGGGGTCTCGGCCAGATCTTCGACATCTCCCAACTCGACCAGATTCCCGTGCCGCGCGTCCAGCAGCAGCCTCTTTACCCCTATGAAATGCGCCGGGCCGGCATCACGGGCGAGGTCAACATCGGTTTCATTGTGGATTCCAATGGCGACGTGCGCGATGCCTACGTCATCAATTCGACCCATCGCGAATTCGAAGTGCCGGCCGTGCAGGCCGTCAGCAAATGGAAGTTCCGCCCCGGGCGGAGAGGCGGCCGCGCGGTCAACACCCGCATGTCGGTGCCCATCGTCTTTAGTTTCAACGACTGACCAACCTTCCTTCGCCCATCATCATGGCCTCGTTTCGGACCAATTTCCCCCTGAAAGCACTGCTGGTGGCAGCCGGATTGAGTGCAGGCCTGCCGGTCGCCAGCCTGGCGGCGGAAGAGCAGCCGCTGGAACTCCAGGATACCACCACCACGCAGATCGAGGAATTGGTCCGCCCCGGCATCAACGACAAGGATTGGGACAAGGCCATCAAGGGCATCGATGCGATCCTGCCGAAGCTGACCCGTGACAGTTACGACGAAGCTTATCTGAACCTGATGAGGTCCCAGTTTTTGATGCAGAAGAACGACCTCCACGGGGCCTTGGGATCGCTCGAACGCAGTCTGGACATCGCCGAGAGGCACCCCAACTACCTTGCGGCGAATCAGAAGCAGGAGATCCTCTGGACCACGTCGCAGATCAATTTTCAGGAGGCATCTGTGATGAAGGATCTCAAGCAGCAGGCCGTCCTCTACGCCAGGTCCGATCGGGAACTGAATGAATGGCTGAAGAACGCCAAGAATCTCACCCCGGAGCAGCTCTACTTCATCGCCGCACTGTACTATGCCAAGGGTCAAGGCGCGGAGACGCCCGGCGCCGAGCAGAAGATGGATGCCGCAATGGTAGAAAAGGCACTGTACTGGACGGAACAAGGCCTGCGCTCAGGGGCTCATCCCCGCGACAATTTTTACGCGCTGAAACTTGCCGAGCTGATCCAGCTCAACCGTTTTAGTGAAGCGGCTGATTTTCTGGAGCTGATGGTCAAGATGAAGCCCGAAAACCGGAACTACTGGCAACAGCTCGCCGCCACCTATCTGCAGCTCGCCAGCATCGCCACGGACAAGCATGACGACAAGGCCGCCTACAGCTACAGCATCCGGACCATTCTGGCGATCGAACGCGCCCAGACGCACGGGTTCATGAATACGCCGAAGGAGAACTACTCCCTGGTCGGCATCTATTTTAACATCGGCGAGTTTTCAGAGGCATGCAGGCTTCTCGAGCAGGGCCTGAAGGACAGTTCGATCGAACGGACCCGGCCCAATTATGAGCTGCTCGCCAACTCCTACCAGCAGCTCCACCGGGAATTCAAAGCGGTCGAGATTTTGGAACAAGCCGCCAAGGTTTTCCCCCAGTCCGGGCAGATTGAGTATGAAATCGCCCAAACCTACTATTCCATCGACAAATACCGGGAAGCTTTTGAGCACATCAAAGTCTGCGTAGCCAAGGGCGGCACCGAAAAGCCGGAGATGGCCTGGCTGTTCTACGCTTACGTCGCCCTGGATTTGAAGGAGTATGATGCAGCCCTCCTGGCCGCCAACAAGGCCGCCGAGTATCCCGAGGCCAAAGCAAAGGCCGAGCAGATGAAAGACGCCATCAAGGCCACCCTGCAGGATCGTGAGAACCGGATCAATTCCCAGTAAGACGCTTTAACCCAATCATCATCCGCCACCATTTATCCCGCCCGTTATGAACAAAGCCTACATCATTTGGCCTTTCGCCGGCCTGCTGGTCTTCGGCGCTTTCTACTGGAACTTCAGCAAGGACTTCGCTGTGAGGCAGCAGAAGGCGGAGCAGGTCATCCAGGAAGCGAAGAAGGAAAAGACCCGCAAGGAATTGGAGCTGCGCAAGAAGGCCATCGAGGATGCCATCGCGGCGCAGCAGGTGCGCATGGCGGCCCGCGCGGCCAAGGAGAAGAAGGAGGAGGAGGAAAGAGCCGCCCGCACCGCCCTGATGGACCGCCGGACCAAGGCCTATGATGATGTCAACAAACGCCTCCATCCCCAGCTTGAGCGTTTGAAAAGCGACGCCGACGAGATCAAGGATCAGCTCGCCAAGCTCGATCTGGAAAAGAAGACCTACAGCGACGAGGAAGCCTTTCTGCGCACCTTCGTCCGTCAGGCCGAAGCCAATGTGAAGACCTATTATAACCTGCTGGACCAGCTCGCCGCGGCCGAGAAAGCCCGTGCCGACGCCGAGGCTGCCGCCAAGAAAAAGAGCTGAGCCCTCCAACCCCTCTCCCTTTTCTATGAACAAGTTTTATGTCATCCTACCCGTCGCCCTGCTGATCCTCTTCGGCGGCTATTATTTCAAGGTCGCCAAGCCTGAAATGGCCGCCACGGTGCTTGCCGACGAAAAACGCATCGCGGATGAAAGGGCGGCCGAGGAGGCCAAACGCAAGGAAATCGAGGCCAAGGCCCAGGATGACGCCCGCAAGGCGCAGGCGGTCCGGGATGCAAAGGAGCATGAACGCCTGGAAAAGGCCCAGCGGGACAAGGATGAGCAGGATCGCAAGGTCTTGGATGAGACCACCAAGTACGAGAAAGAGGCGGAAAAGCTGTCCAAACAGATTGCCGCTCTCGAGATCGAGATCACCAATCTTCGCAACAAGCGGGAAGATATGAATCGCGAAGTCCTTGAACTCGCCAAGAAGGGCGAGCTGGCCAAAATTGACCGCCGCAATGCCGAACTGGAAATCCAGCGCATGTATGACGTCGTCGCGCAGAAAGTAGCCGCCAGTTCGCTGACCCAAGCGCCGCCGCCGCCAGCCAAGTAACCATCCCGCGGACAACCGAATCTCCCCAGCCCCGGCCTCGTGCCGGGGCTTTTTGTTGACGATAAAACCGCCGGCATCTCGTTTTTGCCTGCGTTGGCCGGCTTCCGTTTCGCCGGCCGGGACCTCCCCCGCCGCGCCCCCTCCCAATATCTGCGCAAAGCTCGCCAAGGGATGCGGAGCAGTTCGCGCCGAACGACGCTACCCTTTCCCCATCCTCTGGTTCCGCAATCATTTGGTTATAATGTCGCCGTGAAAATTACCGCCACCTCCACCGTTTCAACCCTTGATGGCAATGAGGCCGTCGCCGCCGCCGCCTACCGCCTCAGCGAGATCTTCGCCATCTACCCGATCACGCCATCCTCCACGATGGCCGAATACGCCGATGAATGGGCGGTCGCGCGGCAACCGAATATCTGGGGCCTGGTGCCCGAGGTCGTCGAGATGCAGTCCGAGGGCGGCGCCGCGGGCGCCGTGCACGGCGCGCTGCAGGCCGGCGTGCTGGCCAGCACCTTCACCGCCTCGCAGGGCCTGCTGCTGATGATCCCCAACATGTATAAGATCGCCGGCGAACTCACGCCGTGCGTCTTCCATGTCAGCGCCCGCACCCTCGCCACGCATGCTCTTTCCATCTTCGGCGACCACTCCGACGTCATGGCCTGCCGCCAATGCGGCTGGGCGATGCTGGCCTCCAACTCCCCGCAGGAGGCGCATGATCTCGCCGCGATCGCGCATGCCGCCACGCTGCGCACCCGCGTGCCTTTCCTCCATTTCTTCGACGGTTTCCGGACCTCGCACGAGGTCAACACCGTCAGCCGTCTCGACGACGACACGCTGCGCGCGCTCATCGATGCCGACGCCGTTGCCGCCTTCCGCCACCGCGGCCTCACCCCGGATCATCCCGTGCTGCGCGGCACGGCGCAGAACCCCGACGTGTTCTTCCAGGCCCGCGAATCCATCAACCGCTTCTACGAGGTGGCCCCCGGCCTCACGCAGGAGACGATGGACCTTTTTGGCAAGCTCACCGGTCGCCACTACCACCTGTTCGACTATGAGGGCCATCCCGAGGCGGAGCGCGTGATCGTCATCATGGGCTCGGGGGCCGAGACCGCCGCCGAAACCGCCGCGTGGCTCAACGCCAACGGGGAAAAGACCGGCGTGCTGAAGGTCCGGCTCTACCGCCCCTTCTCCACGCAGGCGTTCGTCGCCGCGCTGCCCCGCACCGTGCGTTCCCTCGCCGTGCTCGACCGCACCAAGGAACCCGGCGCCGTCGGCGACCCGCTCTATGTCGACATCGTCACCGCCCTGCGCGATGCCGAGGTGGCGGGCTGGTTCACGCCGCAGGGCGGCCGCATCACCATCATCGGCGGCCGCTATGGCCTTTCCTCGAAGGAATTCACCCCCGCCATGGTCCTCGCGGTCTTCGCCGAGCTCGGCAAGCCGCTGCCGAAAAATCCCTTCACCATCGGCATCCACGACGACGTCACCGGTCTTTCCCTCAACTACGATCCGGCCGTGGATATCGAGCCGCCGGAACGCACGCGCGCCGTCTTCTTCGGCCTCGGCGCCGACGGCACGGTGGGCGCCAACAAGAACACGATCAAGATCATCGGCGAGGAGGCGGGCAAGTTCGGGCAGGGCTATTTCGTCTACGACTCGAAAAAGTCCGGCGCCGCCACCATCTCGCACCTCCGCTTTGGCGACAAACCCGTCCGCGCCCCCTACCTCATCAGTCAGGCCGATTTTCTGGCCTGCCACCAGTTCTCGCTGCTCGAGGTGCAGCCCGTCCTCGATCACGCCGCGCCCGGCAGCGTCTTCCTGCTCAACGCCCCCGGTCCCATCGAGACGCTTTGGGAGCGCCTCACCGTGGAGACGCGCCAGGAGATCATCGCGAAGAAACTGCGCTTCTATGCCATCGATGCCGGCGCCGTCGCCCGCGCCTGCGGCCTCGGCGGACGCATCAACACCATCATGCAGACCTGCTTCTTTGCGCTCAGCCGCGTGCTGCCGCTCCCGCAGGCCCTCGAAAGCATCAAGAAATCCATCAAGAAATCCTACGGCAAGCAGGGCGAAGAGGTGGTGAAGAAGAACGCCGCCGCCGTGGACAGCGCCCTTGAGGCCCTCCGCGAGGTGCCCATCCCGGCCGGCGCCGTCGCCACGCTGCATCGTCCGCCCCCCGTGCCCGAGGACGCGCCTGACTTCATCCGCAACGTCACCGCCGTCATGCTCTCCGGCCGCGGCGATCAGCTCCCCGTGAGCGCCTTTGCGCCCGACGGCACCTGGCCGACCGGCACCTCCCACTGGGAGAAACGCAACATCGCCGACGAAATCCCCGTGTGGGACACCGCGCTCTGCATCCAGTGCAACAAGTGCGTCGAGATCTGTCCGCACGCCGCCATCCGGGCGAAATATTACCCGCCTGCGTCCCTGGTCGGGGCGCCCGCCGACTTCCATTCGACTGATTTCCGTTCTCCCGACGTCAAGGGCATGCGCTATACGCTGCAGGTCGCGCCCGAGGACTGCACCGGCTGCGAACTCTGCGTGCAGTTCTGCCCGGTCAAGGACAAGACCGATCCCAAGCGGAAGGCCATCAACATGCAGGCGCAGGCGCCGCTGCGCGAACCCGAGCGCCAGAACTTCGAGTTCTTCCTGCGGCTGCCATCGCCGGATCGCGCCACCCTCAAGCTCGACCAGGTGAAGAGCGCGCAGTTCCTCGAACCGCTCTTCGAGTTCTCCGGCGCCTGCTCCGGCTGCGGCGAGACGCCCTACGTCAAGCTGCTCACCCAGCTTTTTGGCGACCGCGCGGTCATCGCCAACGCCACGGGCTGCTCCTCCATTTACGGCGGCAACCTGCCCACCACGCCCTACACGCGCAACCAGGAAGGCCGTGGGCCCGCCTGGTCCAATTCGCTCTTTGAGGACAACGCCGAGTTCGGCCTCGGCCTGCGCCTGGGCCTGGATCGGAAGGAACTCATCGCCCGCGACCTCCTCCAGAAACTCGCGGCCCGCGTCGGTCCGCCGCTGGTCGCCGCGCTCCTCCAGTCCGACCAAGGCACCGAGGCCGGCATCGCCGCCCAGCGCGCCCGCGTCGTTGAACTGCGCGACAAGCTGGCCGCCTTCTCCTCCGAGGCCGCGGTGCGCCAGCTCAACGATCTGGCCGATTATCTCGTCAAGAAAAGCGTCTGGATCATCGGCGGCGACGGCTGGGCCTACGATATCGGGTACGGCGGTCTCGACCACGTGCTCGCTTCCGGCCGCAAGGTCAACGTCCTCGTCCTCGACACCGAGGTTTATTCCAATACCGGCGGCCAGTGTTCCAAGGCCACGCCCCTCGGCGCCACCGCGCGCTTCAGCATGGGCGGCAAGGCCACCGACAAAAAGGACCTCGGCATGCTCGCCATGGTCTACGGCAACGTCTACGTCGCCCACGTCGCCCTCGGCGCCCGTGACAACCAGACGCTGGCCGCCCTGCGCGAAGCCGAATCCTATCCCGGCCCGTCGCTCGTCATCGCCTTCGCCCACTGCATCGCGCACGGTTACTCGCTGACCGACGGCATCGAACACCAGAAGCTCGCGGTGGAGACCGGCTACTGGCCGCTCTTCCGCTACGACCCGCGCCGGGCCGAACGCGGCGAGAACCCGCTGGTGCTCGATTCGCCCGCCCCCAAGGGCGAGCTCACCCGCTATACCAAGTTGGAGAATCGCTTCCGGATGCTGGAAAAGAAGGATCCCGCGCGTTCCCAGGAACTCGACCGGCTGGCGCAGGCGGAGGTGCACAAGCGCTTCGCCTTCTACCAAAAGCTTGCCTCGATGCAGGCCGCCGGCGGCGGTGTCTCCGCCAGCGCCGCGCCGGCCATTCCCGCGCCCAAGCCACCGGCGCCCAAGAACGGCGATGGCCCCGCCACCATCAAGTCCGTCACCAGCGGCTGATTCACGCCTGCCTCCCGAACCTCAGGCCCGGTAGCCGCGTTGCCCCGACGCGGCTGCCTTGTCAGCCAGCCGGGATGATGCCCTTGCCATGACCGACCCCCTCACGCAATTCAACGCCTGGTTCCACGACGCGCAGCACTGCGGCCTGGAGGAACCCACGGCCATGGCCCTGGCCACGGCGGATGCGCAGGGTCGTCCCTCCGTTCGCATGGTCCTGCTGAAACATGCCGACGAACGCGGCTTCGTTTTCTATACCAACCTCGAGAGCGCCAAGGCCGTGAGCCTCGCGGCCAACCCCCAGGCCGAGCTCTGCTTCTACTGGGACCCGCTGAAGCGCCAGGTGCGCATCACGGGGCCGGTCGAGTGCGTGAGCGACGCCGAGGCCGACGCCTATTTTGCCACGCGGCCGCGCCTGAGTCAGATCGGCGCCTGGGCGTCGCAGCAGTCGCGTCCCATGCAGGGCTATTACGAACTCGAGAAGGCGTGCGCAAAAGTGGTGCTGCGTTATCCCCTGGGCGCCGTGCCCCGGCCGCCCTTCTGGTCCGGCTACCGTGTCGTGCCCGAGCGCATCGAATTCTGGAAGCAGAAGCCGTTTCGCCGCCACGAACGCATCCTCTTTACCCGCGAGCACGGAGCCTGGCAGGAGCAGTGGCTGTATCCGTGATGACGTCTGGCAGTGTTTTCGCCCCAAGTCCGTCGAAAAACCGCTAGCGGTCGGGCCAAATCCGGCTTACGTTCCCCGCTTTCATGGACCTGACCGAACTCTACCAAAGCGTCATCCTCGACAACAACCGCCGGCCGCGGAATTTTCGCAAGCTGCCGACGGCCAACCGGGTCGCCTCGGGCAACAACCCCGTGTGCGGTGATGAAGTCACCGTGTACGTGCAGATCGAGGGCGACCGCATCGCCGACATCAGTTTTCAGGGTGCCGGCTGCGCCATCTCCCAGGCCTCCACCTCGGTGATGACCCAGCGGCTCAAGGGCAAGACAGTCGCCGAGGCCGAGGCGTTGTTTGGCCGGTTCAAGGACATCGTCACCCAAGGCACCCCGGACGAGGAGGATCTCGATCTCTCCGCTTTTGCCGGCGTCCACCAGTTTCCGGCGCGCATCAAATGCGCGACGCTCGGCTGGCATGCCGCCCTCCAGGCCATCCACGGCGAGGCGGCCACCGTCACGACCGAATGAAACCGCCCGCCCACGCCCCTGACTGGGCCGCGCTGCGCGCGGATTTCCCCATCCTGGATCAAACGGTCCACGGCCGGCCGCTCGTCTACCTTGACAACAGCGCCACCACGCAGAAACCCCGCGTGGTCATCGAGGCGCTCACGCGCTATTACGAGCGGGACAATGCCAACGTCCACCGCGCCATCCACGAACTGAGCTACCGGGCCACCACCGCCTACGAGGCGGCCCGCGCCCGCGCCGCCCGGTTCATCAACGCCCCCCGGCCCGAGGAGATCGTCTTCACGCGCGGCACCACCGAAAGCCTCAACCTCGTCGCCTATGTGTTCACCACGCGGCTCAAGCGGGGCGACGCCATCCTCCTCACCGAGATGGAGCACCACAGCAACCTGGTGCCGTGGCAGATGCTCGCACAGCGCACCGGCGCGCAGCTGCTCTTTGTCCCCGTGACGGGTGACGAGGGACTGCTGGACCTCTCCGGGCTCGACGCCCTGCTCGGGCGCAACGTGAAGCTCTTCGCGTTTACGCACATCTCGAACACGCTCGGCACGATCAACCCCGTAGCCGAACTGTGCGCCCGCGCGCGCCGCCACGGCGCCATCACGGTGGTCGATGCCGCCCAGAGCGCCGGCCACCTGCCGCTCGACGTCCAGGCGCTGGGCTGCGACTTCCTGGCCTTCTCCGGACACAAGATGGCCGGCCCCACGGGCATCGGCGTGCTCTACGGCCGTCAGGCGCTGCTCGAGTCGATCGATCCCTTTCAGGGCGGCGGCGAAATGATCGCCTCGGTGCAGTTCGAGCAAAGCACCTGGAACAAGGTGCCGCACAAATTTGAGGCCGGCACGCCCGACATCGCCGGCGCCGTGGGCCTGCATGCCGCCATGGACTACCTTGACGCGGTCGGCCGCGCGGCGATCGGCGGGCACGACGAGGAGCTCGCGCGGTACGCCGGCGAGTGCCTGCGCGGCATTCCCGGCATCCGCCTGCTCGGCCCGCGCGGCACCCGCGGCGGGCTGGTGAGCTTCACCCTAGAGGGCATCCATGCGCATGACGTGGTGACATTTGCCGACCAGGAGGGCATCGCCCTGCGGGGCGGGCATCACTGCACCCAGCCCCTCCTGCGCAAACTCGGAGTTCCCGCCACCACCCGCGCCAGCTTCTGGCTGTACAACACACGCGAGGAGGTTGACCGGCTGGCCGAGGTCATCCTCCGGGCGGCAAAGTTCTTCGGGACCCAGGATTAGGGTGCGCCGGCCGGCGGTCAAAACGCGGCCTCCCCGGCGTCCGGCCGTCCTTTCTTCCTGCAAGAAATGCGCAAAGCTCGCCAAGGCGTGCGCTGCCGGTTGGCGCATTACCTGTCACTATGACAACGTGAAGAAAGCGTACCTGGAGGCTCTCGACGGCCACCGTGCGGAAATCAAGCGCAAGTGGGAGATCCTCCTTCGCGCGGCTCCCGCAACCACGCCGTTGGGCAATCCCGATATGCTCGTTTATCTGATGGACGAGTCGCTCAAGCAGCTTTTCTCCCTCTTCCACAGCAAATCCACCCACCAGTGGCTTTCCCTTCATCCCCCGGCGACGCACATCATCGGCACGAGCTGCCATTGCCGCCTGAATCCGCTCATCAACTATTTCATCGCGGGGCAGGCGGCGCTGGCTTTCGTGGCCCAGACCGTCCCGCGCAGCAAGCATCACCTCGACGATGTGGCCGCCACCATCTGCGTGGACGAACTGCTGCTGACCTTCCGCTTCCTCGCCCATCGCGAGATCCAGGCCTTCTGCGAAGTCTGCCAGTATTCACCCGTCAACGCGCACGTTGCCGGCAATGGCTCCCCCGGCAAGCCGGTGTGTCCCCTGCCCTCGCACCCGACGGCCCGGAGCTAGGATCTTCCGCACCGGCTGGCGCGCTCAGCTTGGCACGGCGCCGCCGTCCGCGTGCAGCTGTTCGCGAAAATCGCTGGGCGACATGCCCTCGATCTTTTTGAAGACGCGGTTGAACTGCGAGAGCGATTGAAAGCCGGCCTCGAAGGCCGCCTCGCTGACGCGCTTGTGCGGATTGAGCAGCAGATTCTTCACCTTCTCCACGCGCACCCGGGCCAGATAGTCGGTGAACGTCAGCCCGATGGCCTGCTTGAACATCTTGCAGAAATAGAAGGCGCTCGTGTTGACCGCCCGCGCCACCTCCTTGAGCGAGAGCTCCTCGCTCTGATGATCGGCGATGTAGGCGCGCGCCCGTGCGATCATCGGCGACTCCGCCTTCTCCTCCCGCACCATGAGCTGGTTGCTCAGCGCGGCGAGGTGCTGGGCGAAGATCGCCAGCAGGCGGATGATCGACTCATACTGGCGCTTCGACACGACGCGGGTCTGGAAATAAGCCTCCTCGATCCGCTTGAGGTCGATCTCGCGGCCCCACTCGAGCAGCTGGCGGGTCACGCGCTTGAACTCGCGCTTGCTGGGCCGGTGCAGCAGCACCTGGCCGGTCTGCAGGAAGGCGATCAGGTTTTCGCCCACCCGCACGGGGATGGCGGTGTCGCACAGCCCCGCGAAACACCGCAGGGTCTGGGCCTCCACCTTCGCCGCCTCGGCGATCTGCTGCTGCATTTGCAGGCAGGCGGAGCAGGATTTGTTGGTGCGGGCGAGCAGGGCGCAAAATGGATTCTCATTCTTCTGGCCGGCCAGCGGAAATTGAAACGTCTCCACCGGCCGCAGGCCGAGCGGCAGGCCCGTGGCCTCCGCAAACGCCTTTTCGTAATCGCGCCAGATCTGCGAGGCCTTGAGGTGCTCGACGATGCTTTTGCTGCGTGATTGAGGCAATGGGATCTCGTTCGACATGGACAGTGCGCGCCCGCCAACATCCACCCAATCAGGGTGATGGGCAAACGAAAACACCACATTGCCCGGATCCGGGCCGGCGGCGGGGGGCGTGCAAGCTCCCCGCGGTTTCCCGCGGGGAGCTGCGCACTTAGTCCTCAATCACGTGAACCACGAGAGGGATTACCTTGATCGTGTTCACCAACCGCCCGGGTTTTAATCCGGGCGGAATTTCCGTGGATTCATGCCTTGGCGGGGGTAGTGGCGAAGGCGGAATCCGGCTCCATCGCTGCAAGGGTGCCAGCGATGGGAAGGTAACCAAAGAACCACGGTGAATATGTACGCCAAACGCCGGGATTCCGCTTCGCACCGCTTGCCAATTGTTGGGCGTTTATTGTTCTGGGCGCCGGCCGGAGGGACCGGCGGGCGCGGCCTGGTCGGCGACGGTCCGGCGTGGCCGGCTTTTGCACGCACGATTTTTGACAAAATCTGCGGAGCCAGCCTGCGCGCGGGTGGTTACAATGGCTGCATGAGCACGATCCTCGTTCCCATCGACTTCTCCGAGGAAACTCCCGAGGTCATCGAGTGTGCCGCGCTGCTGGCCCGTCGCAACCGCAGCCAGCTTGTCCTCATGCACGTCTCGCCCGGCGGCCGGGAGGTGGCCCCCGGGTTGCTCAGCAATGAGGAGGAAACCGCCGCCGCCGACAAGCTCGGGCGCCTCGAACGCTACCTCCGTGACGAGGGCTACCAGGTCTCGACCACCATCCGCGAAGGCGAGCCGGCCCGGGAGATCGTCGCCTATGGCGATGCGATCAAGGCCGACTGCATCATCATCGGTAAGCACGATCATGCGCCCGCGGCGACGCAGGCCAAAAGCCCCATCACGCGTTACGTTGAACAGCGGGCCCCCTGCACGGTCGTCGCCGTGCCGTGATCGCCGCGCTTCCGCCGCCCGGTCGCTGGTCCCTTTTCGGGCGAACGGCCGTCCGGCGCGGGCGGGATTGAAAACGGAAGCACCCTTTCGCGCGGGAGCCGGGCTGTTCACCCGCCGCCCAGGGCCAGCAACTCGCGCACGGCGGCGGTGACGGGGATCTTGCCGTCGAGAATCGCCTGCTCCCATGCGGCGCGCCGCGCCGCCACCCCGGGCCGGAGGAAAAAGCGGTTGCGCAGCGCCTCCTCGAGCATCGATTGCGCCCAGGCGAGGTTCTGCCGGCGGCGGCGCCCGGCCAGCGCACCGTTGGCCCGCGCGGTCTGGAGAAACTCCTCGGTTGTGGTCCACAGATCGGGCACGCCCGCCCCCGTGCGTGCCGAGCAGGCCAGCGCGCGGGCCGGCCAGCCGGGCGTCGGCGGTGCCAGATAATGCAGCGAATCCTGCAGCAGACGCCGGGTGGTTTGGGCGAGCGCGGCGTTCGGGCCGTCGGCCTTCGTCACGCACACGGCGTCAGCCAGTTCGAGCGCCCCGCGCTTCATGCCCTGCAGGTCGTCGCCGCCGCCCGTGATCGTGAGCAGCAGCAGGAAATCCACCATGGAACGGACGGCGATCTCGCTCTGCCCCACCCCGACGGTCTCGACGAGGATGACCTCGTAGCCCGCCGCCTCGCAGACGAGGATGGTCTCGCGCGTCTTGCGGGCGACGCCACCGAGCGCGCCGCTCGAGGGCGAGGGCCGGATGAAGGCGTTGGGCTCGCGCGCCAGTTGTTCCATGCGTGTCTTGTCGCCAAGGATGCTGCCGCGGCTGATGCTGCTGCTCGGGTCGACCGCGAGCACGGCCACCTTTTTGCCCTGGCGGCAAAGCCAGGTACCCAGGGCCTCGATGAGCGAGCTCTTGCCCGCGCCGGGCACGCCCGTGATGCCGATGCGCACGGAGCGGCCCGTGTGCGGCAGCAGGTTCGCGAGCAGGGCCTGCGCCTCGTCAATGCGGGCGGAGGCGTCGCTCTCGATCAGCGTGATGGCCTGCGCCAGCAGCGACCGGTCGCCCCGCCGCACGCCCCCGGCGTACTCCTCCGGCGAAAGCCGCCGGCGGCGCGGTTGGTGCGGCGCCCTGACGGAAGCCGGGGTCGCAGCCGCGGCCGGCACGATGCGCACGGCAAACTCGGGGCCCGCCTTTTCGGGCCGCCAATCGGGATGCGCGTAGACCGGTTTGGTCATGGGTGGCAACCGAAAGATGGAGTCGGCGCCCAGCTTGGCAACATGACAATCGCCGCCGCGGTTCGCTCCTTTCTGCTGTTCTCGCGAGGTATTCCGCCCTAGAGGAAGATTCATGCCAACCCCTCCCAAGGTCATGCATCTGCTGGTGCTCGGCGTCCTGGCGATCACCCCGCGCGCGTCGGCTCAAAACGCCTTTGTCGTCGACGAAGATGGCCGGCCCCGGCTGGTGCAGGAAATTCGCAACGGCTGCCCGGAGATCGACGTGGATGGGAAACTCCAGCAGGCCTCCGGCCAGCGGTTTGGTCTCGTCAAGGCGCCGGTTTATTTGCCGGGCTTCGTCGACCTCCCGAAGTTTAACGTTAAAACCCGCCACCTGGAGATAATCGGCTCCGCGGCGCGCTTGAACTATGAAATGGAGATCCATGGCGTTGCGAAATCGGACGTCTCGCTCAAGAACTGTTTCTTCGTGCTGGACCTCACGTCCTGGAAGGACAGGAGCGTCCTTTTCGCGAGCATGCCAAACCTGGAGGCCGGCAAGGAGGAGGACTTCGATCTGAATTTCAAGCTGCAGGTACCCCTCGAAGAGGGGCGCTACATGGTGCATATCTTCTCCGACGGCGTTGAGCTGCTGCACTCCAAGATGCCGGCGGCCTACCTCGCCGTGCAAAAGCAGAAAACAGACGATTTTTGGAGCGGCCGGAAGACGGAATTTGCCGCCGTACCCGCCCGCAGAGTCCCGGTCATTTATCCCGCCGAACTCAAGGCAAACGTGCTGGAGGGCCGGGTCAAGGTGAGCTGCCGGATCAACCCCCGGGGTGAGGTGGTGTCGGCGGAGGTCGTCGAATGCAACCATCCGGCCTTCTCCGAACCGGCGCTGGCCGCAGTGCGCCAGTGGAAATTCGATCCCGCCGTCAAGGACCGCCGCCTCGTGGAATCAACGGAGATCGTTTCCCTTCGTATCAAACCGCCCGAGCCGAAGCGCTGACCGCCCCACGCTCAGGCGTGGCCAAGGCGCTCGTTGAGCAGGCGCATGATCTCGCGGCCGGTGTCGGGCAGCCGGGTGCCGGGGCCGAAAATGGCCGCGACGCCCGCGGCGCGCAGCGCCTCGTAGTCCTGCTGCGGAATGACCCCGCCGCACACGACCATGATGTCCGGCCGGCCGAGCCGCTTGAGTTCCGCCACGAGCTGGGGCAGCAGCGTCTTGTGCCCGGCGGCGAGCGAACTCATGCCGACGGCATGCACGTCGTTTTCGACGGCCTGGCGGGCGGCCTCCTCGGGCGTCTGGAACAGCGGGCCGATGTCCACGTCGAAACCAAAGTCGGCATACGCCGTGGCCACGACCTTCGCGCCGCGGTCATGGCCATCCTGCCCGAGCTTGGCGATGTAGATGCGGGGGCGGCGGCCTTCGCGCGCGGCGAAGGCGTCGGTCATCGCGCGGACTTCCTCGATCCCGGGGCTGGATCCAAACTCTGAACGATACACGCCGGCGATTGTACGGACGACCGCCTGGTGACGTCCAAACACTTTTCCCATCGCGTCGGAGATTTCGCCGAGGGTGGCGCGGGCTTGCGCGGCGGCCACGGCCAGCTCGAGCAGGTTGCCCGCGTTGTCGCGGGCGGCCGCGGTGAGGGCGGCGAGCGCGGGCTGCACGGCGGCGGGATCGCGGGAGGCCTTGAGCTCATGGAGGCGCTTGATCTGCGCCTCGCGCACGGCGGTGTTGTCCACCTCGAGGATGTCGAGGGGCGGCTCGCTCCCGAGCACGGCCTGGTTGACGCCGATGATGATCTCCTTGCCCGAATCGATGGCAGCCTGGCGACGCGCGGCCGCCTCCTCGATGCGCATCTTGGGC
>CAJAKX010000202.1 GCA_903940425.1 uncultured Opitutia bacterium
CTGCTCCACCCACGCCCCACGCCTCAGGCCTGTCGCCCGACGGCGAAGCCGCGGAACGCGGCTCGTCGCTGGGGCACGACGCGTGGCAGCGCCTGCGCCAGAACAAGCTGGCGGTGTTCGGTGCTGGCACGCTGCTCGTCGTGGCCCTCGCCTGCTGCCTCGGGCCGCTGCTCAGTCCGTACGGCTATGAAGAGACCAGCCTTGAACTCGGTGCGTCGGCGCCCGGTCTCCGGCACTGGCTTGGCACCGACGTGCTCGGTCGCGACCTGCTGGTGCGCATGCTCTACGGCGGGCGCATCTCCCTCGCCGTGGGCCTCAGCGCGACGGTCGTGGCCCTGACCATCGGCGTCGTCTATGGCGCCGTGGCCGGCTTCTTCGGCGGCAAACTCGACGCCGTGCTGATGCGCGCCGTCGACATCCTGTACTCCCTGCCCTTCACGATTTTTGTGATCCTGCTGATGGTGTTCTTCGGGCGGAACATCATCCTGCTCTTCGTGGCCATCGGCGCCGTCGAATGGCTGACGATGGCGCGCATCGTCCGCGGGCAGGTCATGTCCATCAAGCAGATGGAGTTCGTCGAGGCCGCCCATGCGCTCGGCTTCGGCCGGCGCCGCATCCTCTTCCGCCACATCCTGCCCAACGTGCTCGGCCCGATCATCGTCTACACGACGCTGACCATCCCGTCCGTCATGCTGCTCGAGGCGTTCCTGAGTTTCCTCGGCCTGGGCGTGCAGCCGCCGATGAGCTCGTGGGGCGTGCTGATCAAGGACGGCGCGGAGAAAATGGAGGAGTTCCCCTGGCTGCTGCTTTTCCCGGGCACGGTCTTCTCGCTGACGTTGTTCTCGCTGAACTTCCTCGGCGACGGGCTGCGGGACGCGCTGGACGTGCGATCCTCGAAAGATTGAGGTGGAACGCAGCCGCGGAATGCGGTTCTATCGCCCAGCCCCATGCGGCGTTTCCGACCCTACTTACATTACCTCAAGATGGTGCGTGGCCCGCTTACCACGGCCATCTTCTGCGGCTTGCTTTACGGCGTCAGCAGCGGCGCCGGTCTGCCGGCGCTCGTCAAATACATCTTCCCCGCGATTTTCAGCCATAAAGCCGACGGCCTGTCGCTGGGCACGGTGGCGCTGATCGCGTCGTGCATCCCGCTGGTGTTTCTCGTGCGGGCGGTCAGCGGCTACCTCAACAGCTATTACATCCAGTTGAGCGGCGTGCGCATCCTCGAGGCCCTGCGCCTCGACTATTTCCGCAAGCTGCAGGTGCTGCCGCTCTCGTTTCTCCAGCGCAAGGCGTCCGGCGACCTGCTGTCCCGCGGCATGGCCGACACCCAGCAGTTGCAGTACACCCTCACCCTGCTGGCCAACGATGGCGTCAAGCAGCCGATGACGCTGGCCGGCGCCATCGGCTTCCTCGTCTGGCAGGCGTTTACGACCGACGGCGTGCTGCTTGTGCTGGTCTGTCTCGTGATCGTGCCGCTGTCGGTGCTGCCGGTGCGTTATGTCGGCCGGAAGGTGCTCCGGCGCGCCCACCAGCTCCAAGCCCATCTCGGCTCGGTCACCAGCATCTTCAGCGAGAATCTCGCCGCCGCGCGCGAGGTGCGCGCCTTCGGGCTCGAACAGCGCGAGGCGGACCGCTTTGCCGCCGGCACCCGCTCTCTGGTCACTGCGCAGATGAAGATCGCCAAGTATGCCCAGGCGTTGACCCCCGCCATCGAGGTGCTCTCAGCCGTCGGCATCGCCGCTACCCTCGTTTTCGCCTTCGGCACCGGCGTGACGCTGGAGACGTTCATCGCCGTGGTCACGGCGCTCTACATGAGCTATGAGCCGGTCAAAAAGATCGGCGCGCTCAACAACGAGATCAAGCGCGGCATAGCGGCGCTCGACCGCCTCGAAGCCGTCCTTCACGAGCCGGTCACCATCACTGATCCGGCGCGGCCGGCCGAGGTGGGGCGGCTGCACGGCGACATCGCCTTTGCCGGCGTCACCTTCGCCTACGACAGCGCGCCGGTCCTGCGGGACGTCACGGTCGCCATTCCCGCCGGCACGGTCTGCGCGCTGGTCGGCCCGAGCGGCGCAGGCAAGACCACCTTTGCGAACCTCGTGCCCCGTTTCTACGAGGTCGGCGCCGGCGCCGTCACCATCGACGGGCTGGACGTGCGGGCGATGCGGCTGGCGGACCTCCGGCGCAACATCGCCCTGGTCTCGCAGGACCCGGTGCTGTTCAACGACACGGTGTACAACAACCTGCTGCTGGGCTGGCCCGACGCCGCGCACGGCGTGGTCATGGCCGCCGCGATCGACGCCCACGCCGACGAATTCATCCGCGGGCTCGCCCACGGCTACGACACCGTGGTCGGCGAGCGCGGCGTGCTCCTCTCCGGCGGCCAGAAGCAGCGGATCGCCCTCGCCCGCGCCTTTCTCCGCAACGCGCCCCTGCTCATCCTCGACGAGGCCACCAGTGCGCTCGACTCCGAAAGCGAGGCGGCCATCCAGGATGCGCTCCGCAAGCTCGTCGTCGGCAAGACGGTCATCATCATCGCCCATCGTTTCAGCACCATCCGCGACGCCTCGCTCATCCTGGTCTTCGACCGGGGGGAAATCATCGCGCGGGGCAACCATGCCTCGCTCTACGCGGACAACGCGCTCTACAAGTCGCTCTACGACCGCCAGCACGCGGGGGCGGCGTGACCCCCGCCGCCGCGGCTCTCCCTGAACCGCCCGATCATCGGTGGCGGGCGGTATTGCCTTGGCGCAATCAACCTTCTTCACTCGTCGGCCGTCAGCCGAATCCGCCGCATGTCCCCCGCCGCCCGCCCAGAGCCTGCCCGCGGTGAGTCCGTCGAACGGACGCCCCGCATCCTTGTCATCCGCCGCCGCTACCTCGGCGACATCGTGCAGCTTGGACCGGTCCTCCGCAATCTGCGCCTGCACTGGCCGCAGGCGTCGCTCACCGTGCTGGTTGAGGAACCCTATGCCGATGTGTTGGCCCTTCATCCCGACGTCGATTCCACGCTCGTTCTCCCGCGTACTGTCCGTCACTGGGGGAGGCTGTTGCTCGCTCTGCGCTCCGGGCGATTCACACACGTCTTCGACTTTGACAACACCGAGAAGACTGCACTCCTCACACGCCTGACCGGCGCATCCTTCCGCATCGCACTGCATCACGGAGGCTTTGCGGTAAGACTGCGACGAAGCTACACCCACACCGCCTACCATCCCCCGGCTGAGCACGAGAC
>CAJAKX010000203.1 GCA_903940425.1 uncultured Opitutia bacterium
CGCATGCTCGCAGAGCCGGCCCTCCCCATGCAGCCCCTCACCCGTCATCTCGGTTTCACGCTCATCCTGCTGCTGGTGTTTCTCACGGCGGCGCTCGCCGCGCAGGCGTGGCTGCAGCGCGAGAGCCGGCGCCTGCAAGTCGAGGCCGTCGCTGCCCGGCGCGCGCAGTTCGCCAAGGCGCTGGAGAACATCCACCAGCCGCCGGAGACGTGGGACGCGGATTTCCAGCGCGTCCTCGGCAGTCTGCTGGGGGGCACGCTGACTCTCCATAGCGACGCCCTGCCACCGCCCCGGGATTCCCCCGGGGTGGGCCTGCTGGGGTTCGATTACCGGCTGCCGGGCGACCATGATTATACCGCCCGGGTGACCTTTGCCGCGCCCGTGGCCAGCCGGCTGGCCGTCCTGCATGAACGGATGCTCGCCGCCATCATCCTGCTGGCCCTGTCGATCGTGATGGTTTCGGTCCTGCTGGCGCTGCCCCGCCGTTCGCTCGGCGAAAGCGGCACCCGCCCGGCATGGGACACCACCCGCGCCGAGATGGCCGGCCTGGAGCATTTCGCCAGGATTTCCGTGGCCCGCGGCGAGGCGCTCGAACGGGAATCCGGGGCGCGCCACCGGGCCGAGGAGGATTTGCAGCTCAGCCGCACGCTGCTGGGCCAGTCACTCGAGGAACGCATCCAGCTCGGCCGCGAACTGCACGACAGCATCTGCCAGACCCTCTACGCCGTCAGCCTGACGCTGGAGGGCCTGCGCGCCAGGCTGGCCGGCGGGCCCGGCGATACGGCCCATCGTCTCGACCAATGCATCACGGAACTGCGGCGCCTGAACCACGAGGTCCGCTCCTTCCTCAAGGAGCTGGAACCCGGGACCGTGCACCGCCAGCCGTTCATCGAGGCGCTTGATTCCATGCTCGGCTCCCAGCCGTGCGACGCGGGTGTGCGCCTGGTGCGCAACCTGGATGAGGAAGCAACCGCGCTCATCGCTCCGGAACGGGCCACCGAGGTCGTGAACATCCTGCGGGAAGCGGTCAGCAACTGCCTGCGGCATGGCCGGGCCCGCACGATCACCGTCCACGCCCGGCAGGGTGAAGGCACCGTGCTGCTCGCCGTCCAGGACGACGGCGCCGGCTTCGACCCCGCCGCCTGCGGCGCGCATGGCCATGGCCTGGCCAACATGCAGGCGCGGGCCGCGGCGCTGGGCGGCGCCGTGAACGTCGTTTCCTCCGCGGGAAAAGGTACTCGCGTTTTGCTGACGCTGCCGGTTACTTCCGCTTCATGAGCGCTCCCGCTGCGCACCCGATCCGGCTGTTGATTGTCGACGACAGTCCGCTCATCCGCGCCGGGCTGCGCGCCGTGCTGGAGGCACATGACGAGGTCACCATTGTCGGCGAGGCCGGCACCGCGGCGGCAGGCCTGGCGGCGGTGATGCAGCACAAACCCGACGTGGTCCTGCTCGATCTGCGCCTGCCCGACCGGCCGGGACTCTCCGCCTGCCGCGACATCCTGGCCCGCCGGCCGGGGACGCGCGTGCTCATCCTCACGTCAGCCACCGACGAACGCAACGTCCACGAGGCGATCGCCATCGGAGCGCACGGTTATCTGCTCAAGGAGAACGACGGCGCCTCACTCGTCGCCGCCATCACGCGCGTGGCGGCCGGCCACTCGGTGCTCGATCCCTCGCTGGCCGACCAGGTGCTCAACCTGATGAAACGCGGCTGGGAGCCGGTGCCGGTCGACCGGCTGGCCGTCCTTTCGGCGCAGGAGCGCCGGGTGCTCGCGCAGATCGCCGCGGGCCTCACCAACAAGGAGGTGGGCGTGCAGCTCGGGCTGAGCGAAAAAACCGTGAAAAACTACCTCGCGAATATCTTCGCCAAGCTCAACGTGACCCGCCGCTCCCAGGCCGCCGCGATGTTCGCCCGGGAGTCCCGCCCGGACCGCGCGTGAACAGGATTGACGGTTGGCCCGAATAGGGCCGAATGGACGTAGCCGACAGGGGCGATTTTCCAGTCGCCCACCGCGGTCCCTGCCGCCAGATTTCACCTCGCATTATTGTTCGAGCAACCATCCCGCCGTTCCAGCCCACAACCATGAAGACACAGACCCGCTGTTTCCATGCGCGGTCCAGCCCGATTCACGGCTTTACCTTGATAGAGGTCATGGTGGCGATGGGCGTGTTCGTGATGGTGACTCTCGGGATTTACCAGATGCTTTTTCAGTCCTACGAGATGGTTCGGTCAGTTCGCTACCGCGACGCCGCCCGGGCGGTTCTGGAGTCCTTCGGCGACCAGTTCCTCCGGCTGCAAACGACTGACCTTCAAGGCGGTATAGTCGTTATCCGGCCTCTGTTCCAGTTGAGAGTCGCCAGCGATATGACCGGCCTGAAGTGGAATGATCCCGCCAACAACTATGCTGAGGTCGATGGGACTACCAGCGGCTTGACGGTGACGTTGAGTTCGCTCAGTGGCAGCACACTCATCAACGCCAGCCCGATCAGTGCCACGGTCACGGAGGCCGTGACCGATCTCGACGATAGATTTCCGTTCGACCCCAGTTACTCGGGGAAGCCGCGAACCACGACCCTCTACTCGGCCGCCGGACGCATGCTCCAGGGTACATTCACCATCAGCTACACTCTTGGTAACCGCGTCCACACTCAAACCCTGACCGTGGCCCGGTCCGTCCGATGAAGAATCCGCTGCGCATCCTTCGTCAAGCCGCGCGTCGCAGGGCTTTCACCTTGGTGGAGGTCGTCACGGCGCTCACCATCGGCGTGCTCGTGCTGGGTGCCATGGCGTCCATCGTCATGGTGACCGGAAGGACGATCCAGAAGAACCGGCTGGCGGATGAGGCGACCTTCAATACACGGAAGTTTCAGGAGCATCTAAGCCGCGAGATTTCGACTTCCGTCGTATCCACCAAATATAACCTAACCAATCCCCAGTATACCCTGCCAAATGCCGACAATCCACCGCGATACTCGCGGCTGGAATATCGCGTGGTCGTCGGCCCCCTCGCCACGGTTGCCCTTAATGCGGCGATGGGCGGCAGCACGATCGTCCTCAATTGTCCAGCCGGACCGCAGCCCCATGCGGGCGACTATGTGATGCTGGATTCCCCCAACCTGAGTGGAAATGCATTTGGAGGGGCGCAGATTGCGTCGGTGGCTCCCGACCCCGCACCCGTTACGGGTGGCACGGTAACCGTGACCTTGGTCGACACCATCGAGAACCTGACCATCGACACGAAGTCGGATATACCGCCGGACACGTTAATCAACATTCAGCGCAAACGCGGCTACGAAACCAAGGTTCCCGATCCCGACCCCTCCGGCGGCCGCGTGGTTGAACTGCACTGGCTTGAAAACGCCGGCGACCCCGCCAGCTATACCGACCCGACAAAATACGTCGTGTTGTCCCGGAACGTCGACGCGGCGGTCAGCTATCTTTTCGCTCCGATTCCCACGCCTCCCAACGGTACTTCAGGTGTTATCGAACCCGCCGTGGGATGGCAGTTCAGCTATCTGGCGTACACGGGGTCATCCTACGTGCTCGGTGGCTCGGGGGCGTATTTCCTGGCCAACCAAACTTCCGGACTGATCATGTCTCGGTCGGGTGATCCGTTGAATGTCGTTTCCTACGCCACGACTTCCACGTCGATACCCACCAGTTCGGTTTCGACGACCTCGACCTCCACGACCAGCACGACGAGCACGACCTCCACGTCCACCACGTCCACCACGTCCACCACGTCCACCACGAGCACGTCCTCCACGTCCACGACGAGCACGACCTCCACGTCCACCACGTCCACCACGTCCACCACGTCCATCACGAGCACGACCTCCACGACGAGCACGACCTCCACGTCCACCACGTCCACCTCCACCACCTCCACGTCCTCCACCACGTCGACCAAGAGCACCACCTCCTCCACCACGTCGACCAAGAGCACCACCACCTCCACCAC
>CAJAKX010000204.1 GCA_903940425.1 uncultured Opitutia bacterium
CCGCCAACTTTGCCCAAGCCGCCTGCCGGCGCGGGGAGCGCACCCTCTTCTTCTCGTTCGAGGAATCGCCCAACCAGATCATCCGCAACATGCATTCCATCGGGTTGCGCCTGGAGCCGTTGGTCAAGCGCGGCCTGCTGCGGTTTCACGCGGCGCGGCCCTCGCTCTACGGCCTGGAAATGCACCTGGCCACGATGTTCAAGGAGATCGCCGCGTTTCGACCCGACGTCGTCGTCCTGGACCCGATTACCAGCCTGATGGACGCAGGCACCGCCTCCGAATGCCGGGCGATGGTGACGCGGCTGGTTGATTATTTGAAGGGCGGACAAGTCACCACGCTCTTCACCAGTCTGACGCAGGCCGGCCACGCGCTGCAACAAAGCGAAGCCTCCATGTCCTCGCTCATGGACTCCTGGCTGTTGTTGCAAGATTTCGAAGGCAACGGCGAACGCAATCGCGTGCTCTACGTGCTCAAAGCGCGTGGCATGGCGCACTCGAACCAAATCCGCGAGTTCCTGATTTCGGACCGGGGCATTGACGTCGTCGACGCCTACATCGGTCCCAGCGGCGTCTTGACCGGTGCGGCGCGTGTGGCGCAAACCGCGCGCGAGAAAGCCGAAGCGCTGGCCAGCCAGCAGGAGGCGGCCCGCCGCCAACGCGAATTGAAAAGCAAACGCGCGGCGCTCGAACAGCAGATCGCCGGGTTGCGCTCCGAGCATGAAGCCAGCGCCGAAGAACTTCGGCGCATCGACGAACAAGTCGGAACCCAAACGCGCTTGCTGACCACCGAGCGGACGGAATTGGGCCGCTTGCGCCAGGCGGATGTCAAGGTGGCGGTCGGCGCGCGGGGCAAACCCAGACAGGGGAGGAAAAATTGATGAAAACCAAAACGGTGAGACGACGCGCCTCCGCCTCCCATCGCCGGCCCGCCAAACTCTGGCAACTGCGCCTTTATGTGACCGGCCAGACGCCCAAATCGCTGACGGCGTTCTCGAACCTAAAGAAGATTTGCGAAAGCCACCTCAAAGGCCGCTATCGCATCACGGTGATTGATTTGGTGAAGCAGCCCCAACTGGCCAAAGGCGACCAAATTCTGGCCATTCCCACGGTGGTACGCAAGTTGCCGAAGCCCGTGCGAACCATCATTGGCAACCTTTCCGATACTGCTCACCTGCTCGTCGGCTTGGATTTGCGCCCGGCCGATTAACCGAGACGAACGACCTGAAAACAAACAAAACCAGCCGCGCGGCGCAGGCCTTTGAGAAGTCCCTGACCGCCCGGCCCACGGGCAGATACGTCTTGCGATTATTCGTGGCGGGGGCCACGGCCAGATCGCGGCAAGCCGTCCTGCGCGTCCGTCAACTGTGCGAAGCGGAACTGAAGGACAACTGCACCCTGGAAGTGATCGACATCTATCAGCAGCCCGACCTGGCGCGCGACAACCAGATCGTCGCAACCCCGACGCTCATCAAAGAATTTCCCCGGCCGGTGCGCCGGTTCATCGGCAACCTGGCGGGCATCACCGGCCTTTTCGGCGAGTTGGACTTGGGCACAAAAGGTAAAATCGCCGTTTGAAAATTACCCGCCACAAGAGCTCCTCCCGCCCCGCGCCGTCCCGCCTGCCGGGCCGAAGCCACTCTCGCCTCACCGAAGCCTCCGGCGGCGCGCGGGTCGGCGTGGCGAAGGCCGGCGAACTCGCCGAACTCCGCGTGCGCCTGGCCGAAGCGGACGAAACGCTCCGCGCCATCCGCACCGGCGAGGTGGATGCGGTGGTGGTCGCGGGCAAACAGGGCCCGCAAGTGTTCACGCTGCAAGGCGCCGAGCACGCCTACCGCATGCTCATCGAATCCATGAACGAAGGGGCGCTGACGCTGGCGGCTGACAAGACGATTCTCTATGCCAACCAGTGCTTCGCCAGAATGGTCAAATGCCCGCTGGAGCAGGTGACGGGCAGTTCCTTTCGCCGCTTTCTCTCCGCCGCGGACCGGGCCACGCTCCGACCGCTCCTGAAACGGGCCGACAAATCCGGCTCGAAAATCCAAGTGCTGCTGAATGCCGGCGACGGTTCGAAAATGCCGGCGCAAATCTCCATTCGTCCCCTGGCAAAGGATGGTTTCAATCGCGCGACCATCGGCATGGTGGTGACGGACATGACGGAGGCCCGGCGCAACGAGGGAATGCTGCGGGCCTTGACACATCGCGTGGTGCAGGCGCAGGAAGCCGAGCGCGGGCGCGTGGCCATCGAATTGCACGACGGCATTACCCAGCTGCTCTGCGCCATCCTCTTCCGCAGTCAGGCGCTGGTGACCAGCCTTTCGGCGCGCGACGGACCAGCGAAGAGAGCGGCGCTGAAACTCCGCGAGCTGGCCGGCAAGACGGCCGAAGAAGTGGAGCGCATCTCGCATAATCTGCGGCCCAGTGTATTGGACCAGCTGGGTCTGGTCGCCGCCCTGCGCGCCACCACCACGGAGTTCGCGGATCGGACGGGCGTGGCAGTCAAGCTGGCCTGCGCGCAGTTGACCGCGCGGCTGCCCGCCGACACCGAGTTGACGCTCTACCGCATTCTCCAGGAAGCCCTGAGAAACGTGGAGAAGCACGCCCGCGCCCGCCACGTTACCGTGCGCCTGAGGCAGCGCACCTTCATTCAGTTGGCGATCAATGACGACGGGATCGGCTTCGACCCGGAACATCACGCGGCCAGACGAAAAGGAAAGGGCGGCCTTGGTCTGCTCAGCATGCGCGAGCGGGCGACCTATGTGGGCGGCGCCTTCAAGATCAAATCCGTTCGCGGCGCCGGCACGGAGATCGAGGTGCTCATTCCCCTGCCGCCCAGCGCCACGGCGGCCAACTGAACTGGCTTAAGAAGCAAGTTACTGTCGCTCGCCATATTGCGTTTAGCCAACGATGATTGCTTAAGTGACGATTGCCGGAGTCGGCAGAAGTGGCTTGTTCGGCCATCTATTTGCTGATCGTCGCATGGCCCCTTTCTCCTCTTTCTCCCTTTCCCTGGGCTGAATCTCAAAGCGTCAGCGATTCGCCCGGCTTCCGCCTTCGTCCCGCTGGTGCGGGACGACGAAACAATCCAGCTGGATCGCCGCGGGCCCGCAAGGCGGGCCCGCGCGATGACCGCCGGTTTGAAGACACGCCGTAAGGCCGGCTACACGTTCAGCCACTCGCCCGGCTTGAGGACCTGGACGGTGTGATCAGTTCGCGCGGCCGCTTCGACGAACAGCTCGGCGTCAACCGCAATGACCGGCCAGGTGTTGTAATGCATGGGCACCGCCACCTTCGGCCTCAGAAGGTCGAGCGCCGCCGCGGCATCCTCGATGCCCATGGTGAAATTGTCGCCGATGGGCACCATGGCGAGATCGAGGCTGAGCCGGCCGATGAGCTGCATGTCGAGGAAAAGCGCCGTGTCGCCCGCGTGGTAGATCGTCTTGCCGTCGGCCTGGATGATGAGTCCGCAGGGATTGCCGAGGTAGATGGGATTGAGGCCAGCGTTCACGCTGGAGGAGTGGTGGGCGATGGTGAGCTTCACCCGGCCGAAGGGAAACTGGTGCGCGCCGCCGGGGTTCATGCCGTGGGTCTTGGCGCCCTGCGCGCCGAAGTATTCGGCAATCTCGTAGTTGGCGATGATGGGGGCGCCGCAGCGTTTGGATATGCCCAGCGCATCGCCGGTGTGATCTTCATGGCCGTGTGAGCAAAGGATGTAGTCGACCTTGACGTCGGCGGCCTTGACGGGGGCGAGGGGATTGCCGGTCAGGAACGGGTCGATGATGAGGCGGGCCTTGGAGGTCTCGACGAGAAAGCAGGAGTGGGCGAGGTAGGTGATTTTCATGGGATGAGGAGGGTGAAAGGCCGGGCCGGACGCCGCGGATCAATCCGCCACCGGTTGCGAGATCCGGTCGAGGCGGGTCATGACCGCTGGCGTGAGCCGGTTGACGACCTCCAGCGCCCCGAGGTTTTCCCTGAGCTGAGCGACCTTGGAGGCTCCGAGGATGACGGTGCTGACGTGCGGATTTTTCAGGCACCACGCGAGGCCGAGGCGGGGCAGGGTGGTGTCCAGCTCGGTGGCGACCTTCGCCAGTTTCTGCACGGCAGCGAGCCGCTTCGACGCGCCCGGACCAGTGGCGATGTCACG
Organism: uncultured Opitutia bacterium; assembly: GCA_903940425.1. GTDB lineage: Bacteria > Verrucomicrobiota > Verrucomicrobiia > Opitutales > Opitutaceae > Fen-1467. The sequence goes on from CAJAKX010000204.1 coordinate 4,142, forward strand.
CAGCCATTCGAGACCCGGGGTGGCGAGGCGTGAACCTTTCGGGATGCCGCGGTTGTACTTGCCGGTGAGGAGACCGGAGGCCAGCGGCGACCAGATGGTGGTGCCGAGGCCGAACTTCCGATAGAGCGGCGCGTATTCCTTTTCGAAGCGCGCGCGGTGGAAGAGATTGTACTGCGGCTGCTCCATCAGGGGCGCATGCAGGCCGAGGCGGGCGCAGATCGCGTGGGCCTGGGTGATCTGGGCGGCGCTCCACTCGCTCGTGCCCCAGTAGAGCACCCTGCCTTGGACGATGAGGTCGTGCATGGCGCGGGCGGTCTCCTCGATGGGCGTGGCGGGATCGGGACGGTGGCAGAAGTACAGATCGAGATAATCGACCTGGAGGCGGCGGAGCGCGGCGTGGCAGGCCTCGACGATGTGCTTGCGGGACAACCCCTCCTCGTTGGGGCGGTCACCCTTGGCGCCGAAAAAGACCTTGCTCGACACGAGGTAGCTGCTGCGCCGCCAGCCGGATTTTCTGAGGATGCCGCCCATCACGATCTCGGCCTGGCCGTCGGCGTACGCCTCGGCGTTGTCGAAAAAGTTCACCCCCGCGTCGTAGGCCGCGTGCATGAGCTTACGGGCGATGGGATCGCCGATCTGCTTGCCGAACGTCACCCAGGAGCCGAGGGACAGCGCGCTCACTTGCAGACCGGACTTTCCAAGACGGCGGTAGGTCATGTTCATGCTGGACTGGAGTATAAAAGCCATCCGTCGATTGTCGAACGGCGATTGGAGGTTTTGCGAAAACCGTCAGGACTTGGAGGGCGGCGCGCCGTCGCCGCCAAATGCCCGAGCGGCGCTGACGGAGCAGCGCCCTCCACCGGGCAGCGAAGCAGGGTTTTGGGATGGCAGCCTCTAATCAGATCCCGGCGGCTCCGCGCCGGAACGACGGCTAGGCGCTAACCGGCGCTCAGCCATCCCCCGCTGGCGCCGAAGGCGCCAACCATCGTGAAGCCGTCTCGAAATCAGCCGGCGTCAGGCCGTGCCCGGCGGGGTGGACGTGCAGAGTCACGTTGGCGCCACCGGCGCGCAGGAGCGCGGCCAGCCGCGGCGGGTGATCGCCGGGCACGATGGGATCCTGGGCGCCGGACGCGATAAGCACACGCCGGCCGGTCAACGAGCCAGAAGCGGCGGGCTGGTCGAACACCACCATTGGACGCAAGAGCATGGCCCCGGCGAGGGATTCCGGACGCAACTGCAGGAGAGTGGCGGCGATGTTGGCGCCGTTTGAGAAACCCATGGCAAGCAGACGCGGGGCATCGATGTCGTAGTGTTCTGTCGCGGCGGCGAGGAAATCGGCCAGCGCGTTGGTCCGCCGGCGGACATCCTCGAGATCGAACACGCCCTCGGCCAGGCGCCGGAAAAAGCGCAGAGCGCCGTTTTCCGAGACGTCGCCCCGCGGGGCGAGCAACGCCGATCCGGGTGACAGCTCTTGGGCGAGTGGAACGAGATCGTGTTCATCCCCGCCCGTGCCATGCAGAAGGAGCAGCGGCGGCGCGGCGGGATCGGTGGCGGGAACGAAGAGATGACGGTAGGCGGTGGGACTCATGATGAGGCTCACTCGAGCCGTGGCAGGTGCGACTCGATCGCCGCGCGATTCGGCTCGTACCAGGGCGGCAACTGCAGATGGCGGCCGAGTTCCGCCAGTGGTTCGTCGACGGTGAAGCCCGGCCCGTCGGTGGCGATCTCGAACAGCACGCCGTTGGGCTCGCGATAGTAGATCGAGTGGAAGTAGCAGCGATCCATGACCGGACTGACGTTGAACCCGCGTGCGGTGAGGGCGGTGTGAGCCTGCTGCTGGCTGGCGTCATCGGGCGTGCGAAACGCCACGTGATGCACCGTGCCCAGCCCGCTTTGTCCGCGCGGCAGGGACGGCGCGGTCAGCAGATCAACGTAGGTGCCGGGTCCGCCGTCACCGGCGGTGTAACGCGCCCGGTTCTCTTTGCGGGCAAGAAGGCGGTAGCCCATGTCCTGCGTGAGCACGGCGGCGGTCCGTTCCTCCATGCCGATCGTCAGGGTCACACTGTGAAAACCGCGGAGGCCTTTTTCCGGCGGCACCTCCGGATGCGGCGCGGGAATGCGCGGATCGGACTCGGTCGTTGCCACGAGCTCGAGCGGGAGTCCGTCCGGATCGGTGAACGCCAATACTTTCTCGCCGTGCCGGGTGAGGGGGGCGTCGGCGGCCACACCCTGCGCCCGCAGCCGTTCGCGCCAGAAGCCCAGCGCACCGGCCGGCACGGACCAGGCGATGGCACTCGTCATTCCCGTGCCGGTTCGTCCGCGCGTCAGGTCATCCCACAGGAAAAAGGTCAGCAGCGTGCCGGGCGACGCGGCCTGGTCTCCGTAATAGAGATGATAGGCGCTGGGATCATCGAAATTGACGGTCTTCTTCACGAGGCGCAGTCCGAGCACCCGCGTGTAGAAGTCGACGTTGCGCTTCGCGTCCGACGCGATGGCGGTGATATGGTGGAGACCCGGAAGGTGCATGCGGCAAAAGGAATGCCGAAATGCCAAAAGGTCCAGACGATGAATCCGCCCGGTGGAGCCCGCACTCCGTGCGGGCTGGCCGGCCTCAGCAGGGAGCAACCCGCACAGAGTGCGGGTTCCACCCGGGGATCAAGATCCGCACGGAGTGCGGATGCCACCACGGCCGACTGAATCCGCCTCTACTCCCCATCGATCTTGCGGATGCGCTGGAGGTGGCGGCCGCCTTCGAAGGGGGTTGCGAGCCACAGCTTCACGATCGTCAGCGCCAGGTCGCGGGAGATGGTGCGCTCGCCGATAGAGAGGACGTTGGCATCGTTGTGCGCACGGCTCCAGATGGCGGCCTGCTCGTTCCAGCACACGCCGCAGCGGATGCCGCGCACCCGGTTGGCGACGATGGCCTCGCCATTGCCCGAGCCGCCCAGCACGATACCGCGCTCGAATTCGCCGCGGGCCACGGCCTCGGCCACGGGGCGGATAAAATCCGGGTAATCGCAGGGCGCGTCGGAGCTGGTGCCGAAATCGCGCACGGTATGCCCTTCGGCGAGCAGCAGGGCCTTGATGGCCTCCTTGTAATGGTAGCCGGCGTGGTCGGAACCGATGGCAATGGTGAATTTTTTCATGCGGCGGGCGGAAACGGAAACACGTGAGGAGAATCAGGTGGGAAACCTCGGCGGGTTGCGGATGTCGATAGTTGAGTCATGCTATGCATGGGCAACCTCATTTTACCGCCATGAACCTCCGCGCCCTGCTTTCCCTCCTGCTCCTCGCCCTGGCCGGGTGTGCCACCACCCCGGCCGAGCGCATTGCGAAAAATCAAGCCGCCTATGCCGCCTGGCCACCGGACGTGCAGGCCCGGGTGAAGGCGGGCGAAGTCGCACCCGGTTTCACGCCCGCGCAGGTGCGCATGGCCCTGGGCGAGCCCGACCGCACCTTCACGCGCACGACGGAGAAGGGCACGGATGAAGTCTGGGCTTATCGCGACCGCAAACCGCGGTTCACGGTCGGCCTCGGCGTGATGGGCGGCGGCGGCGGCACGCAGGTGAGCGGCGCCACGGTGATGAGCAGCGGTGGACCTTACCGCGACGAAGTGCTGCGCGTGATATTCGAGGAGGGCCGCGTCAGCGCGGTGGAGAAGACAAAATAGCCGGCACCGGGTTTCAGCCGGGGCTCCCGGAAAGCCCGGCCTGCGCGTTGACGACACGCCAGAACGCCGCGGGATTGCCGAAATCGTTGAACACGGCGTCAGGATTCTCGACCTGCAGCTGGTCCACCGAATGCCGGCCGGTCGCCACGGCGATGGCGCGGGCGCCGAACGCGCGGGCGCAGACCACGTCGTGCGGCGTGTCACCGATGACCCAGGTGTTCGCCGGCGCAAAGTCCACCCCGTGATGGGCGGAGGCCCGGCGCAGCGCGAAGGGCCCGAGCAGGTTGCGATCCTCGCAGTCGTCCGCGAAGGCCCCAAAGGGGAAATAGCGCCAGAGGTCTTTGCTGGCCAGCTTGGTCTCCGCGCCACGGCGGAGGTTGCCGGTGAGCAAGCCCAGGGCGACACCGCGGGCGAAGGAGGTCTCGAGCAAGGCGGTCACCCCCGGCAGGGCGCGCACCCCGCGATCGGCCACGGCAGCCGGCAGCGCGGCGATGTAGCCATCGGCAAACCGCGTGAAATTCTCCTCCGTGGCGGGCAGGCCGAACTTGGCGAGGATCTGCCGCATGATCCAGCGGTCGGTGCGCCCGGCAAAGTCTATGTCATTGATCGAGGCATTGATGGCGAAGACGCGTTGCAGCGCCACCTGCAACGCCCGCATGCCCGCGCCGCCGGCGGTGAGCAGCGTGCCGTCGATGTCCCAAAGGAGGAGCGTCTTCATTCAGGTGAAACAAAAGGGTTCAGCGGTCGTCTGATATTTGCGAGCAGAACCATTCCGAGTATCCTGTTTCCCCATGAAAACGTCCAAGTTTCTTTTGCTGGCTGCCACGGCGCTGGCGGCACTCTGCGTCGCCGGATGTTCGACCTCCGAGTCCCGGATCAGGAAAAATCCCGAGGCTTTCGCCCGCCTGACCCCCGCCCAGCAGGACCTGATCAGGAAGGGCCAAATCGCCATCGGCTTCGACCAGGAGATGGTGCAGCTGGCGCTGGGCGAGCCGGATCATATCATCACCCGCACCGATACCACGGGGGCGAGCGAGATCTGGAGCTACACCACCTACGAATCGCCTGACGGCATGCTGCTCTATCGCGGCTGGTATCACCACTATTATTACTGGGGCGATCCGATGTTTCCCTATTACCTGGATTATCCCTCCCGGCGGGAGCGCGATCATTACCGCGTGACGTTCAAAGACGGCAAGGCCGTCTCCATCGAGGAACAGAAAGAGTGACCGCCGGCCGGCCGCGTCGGGACGGGAGGGCGCCGCCGGATCCGTTCAGCGCCGGAGCATCGTCAGCAGCGTGCCGCCGAGAATGAGCGCGGCGCCGATGAGCTCATGCGGCTGGAAGCGTTCGCCGAAGAGCAGCACCCCGCCGCCGGCGATGCCCAGCGGCACGAGCATCTGGAGCAACGAGCCCCGCGCCACGGTCAGCTCGCGGTAGGCCCGCGTCATCATGAGCTGCCCCGCGCCCGCGCAGAGCGCGCTTCCCACCAGCAGCGCCCACGCGGCGGGCGGCGGCATGGCGAACCGCACCACGGTGGGCACCAGGCAGAAGAGCAGTCCGTAGAAGCATTGCGCGCCGAAGATGGTCGCGGTGTGCTCGGTGCGATGCAGCTGGCGGATGGTCACGATCACGACGGCCGACGCCAGCGCGCCCAGCATGCCGAGCAGGTCGTAGAAGCCGACGGCGTGCGTGGCGCTCATGACATTGGTGAGCAGGGCGAGTCCGAAAAGGCTGACGGCCGAGCCGATGAGGAGGGCGCGGGTGAGCGGCTCCTTGAGCAGCGCGACGGCCAGCAACGCGCCCATGACCACATAGGTGTTGCTGATGAAGGTCGCCCGGCCGGCGCCGAGGTGGACGATGGTCACGTAGTACAGGTAGACGCCGATGCCGCCGATGACGCCACGCACGATAAGCTGCGGATTACGGTAGAGATTGTTGTACTGAAAAACCCTGCCGGGCGTGAACAGCGTCACGATGAGCGCCAGGCCGACCACAAAGCGCACCGACGAAAGCAGCCAGGAGTCCACGGCGTAGCGCGCGCCCAGCTGGCGGATGACGAGCGCGTTGGCGACGAAGCAGCCCGTCGAGGCGAGCATGAGCATCAGGCCGTGGCGGACGTTGGGCGCGGGTGGCGGGGAGGGGGTGTTCATCGAGGCGGGTGGTGGCGCCGCCGGCGCGGAAAATGAAAAACCGCGCCGGGGACTGGCGCGGGGGCGGAGAAGCGTGTCGTTGGCGATGGGGTCAGAGGGTGACGACGTTCCCGGCAAAGCCGCGCGCGGGCCCATGACCGCGCCGCCAGGCGTAGCGGACTTTGCGGATGGAATAATGCGGTGACATGGAGACTGTGTGTTAGGCGCAACAGCCGGAGATGAGAAGGAAAATTTGCGCCGGCCTCCGGGGAGAGACCCCCGTGCCGCAATGAAGTGGGCGGAGGGCGCGCGGGTCAGGGGGGCGCGATGTTGAACGGCAGCGAGACGCGCGTTTTGACCGGTATGCCTTTGATCTTGCCCGGACTGAACCGCCACCGAGCGGCGGCTTCGAGGCAGCGCCGGCCGAACTGCACGCTGGACGCTTGCTCGACCTTGAGATCCTTTGGTGTGCCATCGCGATCAATCATGAGGGAAATGATCGCATTGCCCTCCGTTCTTTCCTGATAGTGGTTGACAATCGGCTCGACGGTCTTGATGGGCACCGGCCGCTCATCGAGGTCGGAGCTCCAGGCGATACGGTCCACGGAAATGAGTGTCGCGTCGAGGCGCAGCGTCTTTTCGGGTTCAACCCGTCCAGTGACGTCGACGGGAATGTAACCCTGCACTTCGAGGGTATAGCTGGCCTCGCCGGGCTGCACATCCTCGCGCGTCAGTGGCGTCACGCCCAGCGCAAGGCCGTTGCGCGTCACGCTGGCTCCCGCCGGCGTGCTGGTGATCGTGACTGAACCGCCGGAGAACTTCGAGGAGATCTGAGCGGCGCGGTTATGCACAATCACGACATTCTCCGTGTGATTCGGCCAGCCTTCGCGCGAGAAGATCACGGTATATTCACCCGTGGGCAAATCCGCGAGCGTGGCCGGAGTCTTGCCCTGCCGCAGATCAGAGGCAGCGGCGAAAAAGCGCGATGCGGCCGGGCGCACCTCATAGTTTTCGCCAGCCGGCTCGGTCGCCAGGGTGAGGCTGCCGGTCTGGCGGACGAGGCGAATCGGCCCGGGGGCAGTTGCCTCGTTGTCCTTGATCTCCACCTCGAGGTTCGCCGGATCGTATCCCGTGAGGGAAATCTTGACGGTGTAGTGTCCCAATCGCAGATCGCTGACCGTGGCCGGCGACACGAGCGGAGCGAGGTTGCCAATGTCAATGGTGGCTCCCGCCGGCTCGGTCGCAATCACCAGCGAGCCGCGTCCATTCAGCAGGCGATTGGTCTCGATTTCCCGACGGCGGGCTTCCTCCGCAGCCTGTTGGCGGGCGGCTTCCGCGGCGGCGTTCTTCTGGGCAACTTCCTCTTCTGCGCGCCGACGGGCTCCGGCTTCCACCTTGACCTGTTGCTCGGCTTGGCGGCGAGCGGCGGTCTCGGCGGCGGCGTGTTGCTCCGCGACGGTTTGGGCGTGAAGCGCTGCCGCCTTCTCCTCGGCAAACTGGCGGTAGAAAAAGATGGTCGCTCCCAGCACCATCACGGCGGAGCTGATCACGGCGACGCCGGCCGGGGTTTTGAGGAACCGACGTCTTCCCGCGGGCGATTCGTCGACGGTCGCCGCCCTGGCCGGCCGGGGCGGCTGGGGCAAAACGGGAATGGGAGACGCCAGATCTGCGGCTGGCGTGCTCGGAACCGCGGCCCGGGGCTGCCGCCGCGGAGCGGGCGATGGAACGGGAGCCGGCTCGGGTGCGGGGGATGCCTCCGGGAGCAGATCTCTTTTCCCTGGCACGGTCACCAATTTAGGCGCGGCGATGGCTGGCAGCTCCGCCGCCGCGGCCACTACGGCCACAGGAATCTCGGCCGGCGCCGCCGCTGGCGGTGACGGAGGGATGGCGATGGGTTTGGCAGTTTCCGCCGTCGTGGCAGCGGTTTTCGGAAACTGCGGCGCAACCGGGGGAGCGGGGACTGGCGCCGGCTTGTCCGTCGCAGAAGGCGTCGGCGCAACCGTGGAATTTCCTGCCTTTGCCGGTTTGTCCACCGTCGTGGTGGCCTCAGGTGCGCGAGCTCTGGTGGGGGTGGGCGTCGTCGTCGGAGCGCTGGCAACGGTCTCCACTTTCGTGGGGGTGATCGTGGGAGCCGGAGGTGCAGCGGTGGCGGGGCGCGCCGGAACCGGTATGGGTGTCACGGACGTGACGCTCGGAGTCGAGGATTTGTCGCCCGCAGCCGGCTTATACGGCGCCGTGGTGGTTGCAGTGGAAAGTGAATTGACGGGCGCGGCTACAGCCGGTGGCGGAGCGCTGGCAGCGGCGGCGACGGTTTTCGCTGTCGGCACAGCCGCCGGCGGGGCCGGAGGGGCGGCGGCTGCCGCGGGGGCCGGAGCCGGTTCGGGCGTCGCAGATGCGGCACTGGGAGGCGCAGGTTTGTCTTCCGCGCCCGGCTTGTCGGGCGCCGCGGTAATCGCGGCCGGAGGAGGCGGGGCTGGAGCAGATGCAGCTGGCGGCGGAGGACTGACCGCGACGATGACGACCTTGTCGGCCGGGAGAACGGTGGGTGCAGCCGGTGGTTTGACCGTTTCGAGGGCGGCGGGAATCGGAGCCGGCTCTGGTTTCGGGGGAGGGGCGGCGGCTGCCGCGGGCTTGTCGTTTGTGGCCGGGATCGTCCCGTTGCAGTTCCAGACTGGGTGCCAGGCGATGTCGGCGTCGGGTTTGTCGGCCTGAAAGGCGCTCATGACGCCAAGCAGGCCGAGCCAAACTGGCGAGAGAGAGACCTGCAGGGTGTTGCCGATGAAACTCAATCCAGCGCGGCTGCACCAACCAACGACGTCCGGTTGCCAGGAGGCGAGGCTGAGCGATCTGGCCATATGTTCATTAAACCAAGCCTGTTTGGATGGCAGACCGGTGCAGAGCAGCATGACTGAAGCCCTGGCTTCGGCAGGAACGAGATCCACTATCTCGGGCAGCAGGGAGGGCGAGATCCGCGCGGTGATTTTGGCGCCATTCTCGGAGAAATCATAAAACTCATTAAAGAACACCTTGGCGGCTGTTTCTTTGGATTTGAGTCCCATCTCCGTTTGGACGCTGTCGGCCACCTTATCGAAGCCAAACGCCAGCCTTTTCGCAGCCATCAGTCCCTCGCTGCTGATGAGGAAAAGATCGGAAGTGGTTTCACCGATCTCCCAGACAAGCAAGGGGGGCGACGCCTTGTTGACCTGTTGTTCGGCATGGATGGCGCCCAGCATCGCCAGCGTGGCCGCTTCAACGCGGAACGGCGCGAGTTTCCATCCGTGCACCGTGGCTTGCATTGCAGCGAGACTGTCCCGCGGTGAGCCTTCAAAAATCCAGCGGCCGTCGACCTTGCCGCTGCCATTGAGCGGCATGCCACTGCTGGTCTGGAGGGCGATGATCTCGCTCGCGCCAGTGCCGGCCTGCGGGGAGTGGCTGACGAATGCCCGCAAGGCGGTGGGCGTGGAGTATTGCCAGGTCTCGCTGTCTCCGGCCAGATGGAAGAAGCGAAGGCGCGGCCGCAGTGCGCAGATGGCGCGTGCCGTCCCCTTTTTGGTGTCCGGGAAGACAGTGTTGAGCAACTGGCTGACCGCAGTCTTGCTGTCGAGAGGCGCTTCCCGCAGGTCCTCGATCACCGGTGGACCTCCGAGTGATGAGGTTCTCGCCGCCAGCAGGAAGTACTCGTTGAGCTCGAGGAAATAGCCCTTTTCTTGCGGCGGGGTGGACATGGCGGATGGACCGAAATTCAAGGTCAAGTGTCCGATCCAAAGGCACGTCGGCTACAAGCAAAAACCAGATATTAAGACTTGGTCAGAAATACTTTATTAAATATTAGCAGCATAATGCAGCATGTTTGCAGGATGGTGTAAATTTGAGTTCATCGCCTCTCGGCGAATGTTCGTTGCGCGGCTGGCGGGGAGAGGGTGTTCATCGAGGCGGGTGGTGCGCCGCCGGCGCGGAAAATGAAAAACCGCGCCGGTGCGGTGGCGGGACGGCGGGCGGGGCGGCGCACCGGCGGCGGCGTTCGTACCGCGTTAGAAAAAAACTCGCAGGAAATTAAGACGCGAGTTCAAATCGGAGCCTATGACCCCCATCAACGCGTTCCTGCTGCAACATAATCTCCGCATCGCGCAGAATCCCTGCGTGTCGCCGGACTTCTGCCTCGATTGGAAGGTTCTGGCCGGGCAGCTGAAAGCAAGCGGCGCCGGGACGAAAAAATGGGTCAAAAGCGGTTTTGAGACAAAGGCGGGCGCCTGGCAGTTGATCGAGGACGTCACGACGGGCGACTGCGCCTGGCTGCTGGAACCGCGCGCCGGGGTGAAGGGCGCCGCCGTGCTGGCCGACGGCGTGGCGCTCGCCGGCAAGACGTGCGCGTTTCCCGCCACATTCGAAAACCTGCTCCGTCTGAAAAACCTCATCCAGGAGCACACTCCCGCCTCGACGATCTTTCCGACGGCCGGCGCGAAGCTTGGCCAGAGCACCCTCGGCATCGGCGCGCGCTTCACCACGCTGCACTGGCCGGCCGTCGAGTGGGCGATGAGCGCGCTCGAACTCGGCGTCACCGCCAACCAGAACTCCATCCCGCGCGAACTGGTCTACGACGTGAACGCCATGCTGGAGAAGCGGCTCGACACCGTGCCGTTCCCGTTCATCGGCACCAACGTTCCCGAGGGCCACCAGGGCCAGAGTGTCGAGGGCATGAGCCACGGCTGCGTGCTGTCGAAGCTCAAGACCGGCTTCCATCACCGCGGCATCGCCTGGAGCTTCAACGCCGACCATCAGCCCATCGGGGGCAAGTCCGACAGCCGTGAGGACCAGCTGGTGGCGGGCTGCGTGCTCGCGAGCTACATCACCTTCGATCTCTCGCCCGAGCTGGCCCAGACCAAGGCCCCGGAGGGCGCCGCGGCGCAGCGCGATTATGTCAAGGCCAGCGTGGATACCGCGCTGGTGAAGAAGGTCAAAGCCCGCGTCGCCGCCTGTGGCCTCCCGCTCAACGAGGAGCAGTTCAACGCGCTCCTGTGCTACGTGTGGCCCGCGCTCCGGAAGATGAAGGGGCGTGACACCAAGTACCGCACCGCGCGCGAACAGACGTTCACCACCGCCGCCGGCCGCGCTTACCTGCGCGAACTGTCCATCGACGAGCTGCCCGGTCTCACCACCCCGGAGACGACCGCCATCATGCTGGCGTTCTGCGAAGCCATGGACATGCCGATCAATTTCATCGCGCCCGCCTTCGGCTTCCAGAAGAACATGCCATACCCCGACAACACCGCGCTCCGCGCGCTCATTGAGAAGCAGTGGGCCGTGTGCAAGCAGTTTGGCACGAGCATCGGTTTCCATTCCGGCTCGGGCAAGTCGGCCGAGAACTACCAGGTGATGGGGCAGGTGACCGGCGGCCGCCTCGAGGTCAAGACCAGCGGGCGCTACACTTACGAGATGGGCGTGGCGCTTTTTCATTCGCAGGACGCCGCCGACCAGGCGCTCTGGCGCGACTGGTATCGCTTCACGGTCGAGCTGGCCCTGCTGGGGGCGTTCAGCGCGGATGCCACCGAGCGGAA
>CAJAKX010000205.1 GCA_903940425.1 uncultured Opitutia bacterium
CGGATGGTACGATCAACACCTATCGCATCATCGATCCGCGAGAGTTCATCCTGAGCGTGACCTTTGATTTGTAGCGACCGCGGCGGAACCGCCTGCCTCCGCCGGCGCCCTTTGGTCATCACCGCCATCCGTACGGGTGGCGGTGATTTATTTGCGCGGGTGGACAACCGGCGGGTCCGCCGATTGATTAGTGTCGCCGCCCCCCTCCCGAATTCCTTAGAAATCCAGCCATGCGTCAGCGCCGCAGCGACCCGTCCCCGGGCTCCCCATCACCGCCGGCCGGGGAGGAACGCTCGTTTTCCTTGTGGCTGGGGGCGCTGATTTTCGGCCTCACCCTGCTGGCCTATCTGCCGGCGTTATCCGGCGGATTCATCTGGGATGACGCCGGTCACGTCACCCGGCCGGAGCTGCAATCGCTACAAGGCTTGGGGCGCATCTGGTGCGAGGTCGGCGCCACACAGCAATACTATCCGGTCCTGCACACGGCCTTCTGGGTGGAGCACCTCCTCTGGGGCGACGCGGCGGCTGGCTACCATATCCTGAACGTCCTGCTCCACGCCACGGCCGCCTGCCTGCTGGGCATTGCCCTGCGCCGCCTCGCCGTACCGGGCGCATGGCTGGCGGCTCTGCTGTTCGCCCTGCATCCGGTGTGCGTCGAATCCGTGGCCTGGATTGCCGAACAGAAGAACACCCTTTCGACCGTGCTCTATTTGTGCGCCGCGCTCGCGTATCTGCGCTTCGATGAACACCGCCGCGGCCGCGGGTATGCACTGGCGACCGGCTTGTTCCTGCTCGCGCTCCTGACCAAAACGGTCACCGCGACGCTGCCCGCCGCGTTGCTCGTGGTTTTCTGGTGGAAACGCGGCCGTCTCTCGTGGCGACGCGACGTGGTGCCGCTGGCGCCGTGGTTCGCGCTTGCCGGCGCCGCCGGCTGGGTGACCGCCTGGTTCGAGCGGACGCGCATCGGCGCCCAAGGCACGGACTTTGCGTTGACTTCGGTGCAGCGGTGTCTGCTGGCCGGGCGGGTGATCTGGTTCTATCTGGGCAAGCTATTCTGGCCGGCCGACCTGATCTTCATTTATCCGCGCTGGACCGTGGACGCCTCGCAGGCGTGGCAATGGCTGTTCCCGCTCGGTGCGCTGGCGTTGCTGGCCGGACTGTGGCTGGGGCGGCGGCGCGGCGCGGTCGCAGGCCTGTTGTTCTTTGTAGGCACCCTCTTCCCCGCGCTCGGATTCATCAACGTCTATCCGTTTATTTTTTCGTTTGTCGCGGATCATTTTCAATATCTTGCCTGCGCTGGCATCCTGGCACTGGTTTCGGCCGGTTTTGTGTCTTTCATGCCTCGGCTCCCAGTCTGGGGCGGACGCATGCTGGCCGCTCTGCTCCTGGCTGCGCTCGGGATCCTTACCTGGCGCCAGAGCACCATGTACCGTGATATCTTCACGCTGTACGAGACGACCCTGGCAAAGAATCCCTCCTGCTGGCTGGCCCACAACAACCTCGCCAAGGTCCTCGCGAACGCGGGGCGCGCCGCCGAAGCGATCCCGCACCTTGAACAGGCGCTCAGGCTGCGTCCGGATTTCGCGGAGGCGGAAAACAATCTCGGCGATGACCTGCGCCTGCTGGACCGCCCGCAGGAGGCGATTCCTCACCTCGAACGGGCGCTGCAACTGCAGCCGGGCTTCGCCGAGGCACACAACAACCTCGGCGTGGCCTTGATGATGACGGGCCGGCCGGCTGACGGCATCGCCGAATTCAGCCAGGCGCTGAAGCTGAAACCCGCCTACGCCGTGGCCCGCTTTAATCTCGGCCTCGCCAAGGCCAATGCCGGCCGGACCGCCGAGGCGGTCGCGGATTTTGCCGAAGCCGTGCGCCTGGATCCCGCCTACGCCGAGGCCGAGCTCAACTGGGGCATCGGGCTGACACTCTCCGGCCGATTTCCCGGAGCGATTGCGCACTTTGAACGCGCGTTGCAGCTCGAGCCCGATTCGTCCGACGCCCACAACAGTTACGGACGCGCGCTCGCGAGCGCGGATCGACTGGATGAGGCGATTGCCCAGTACGAGGAGGCGCTGCGCCTTGCGCCGGACTTTGCGGATGCCCATCTGAATCTCGCGCTCGCGCTGCGGCGGGCCGGCCGGCTGCAAGAGGCCGACGCCCACTACCGCGAGGCCATGCAACTCAACCCGACCGGCACGCCGGGCCGCAACTAGGACGGCCGGCTTCAGCCTGGATTGCGGAAGGGCGGCCAGGTCGTGCGCGCACGATCGCGTGGACCTCCCTCAGGCCGGAACCGGCCCTTCGACAGGCTCAGGACGGTGCAGCTCGATGGTGAACACTGCGCCGCCGGCAGGATGGTTGGCTACGGTGGCCGTGCCGCCGTGGGCCTCGACCAGCGCCTTCACGACGCTGAGCCCCAATCCGAGCCCACGCTGCGAGCGGCTGTGATCGCCGCGGTAGAGTCGCTGCCAGATTTTTTCCTGTTCTCCGGGAGGAATGCCCGGTCCGGTGTCGCGCACCGTGATGGCCACGCGGCTGCCGCGAGCTTCCGCTCCGAGCCAGACGGATCCGCCCGCCGGGGTGTATTTCACCGCGTTGTCGACCAGGTTGGCCATGACCTGTCGCAGGCGGGTGGAATCAGCCCATGCACTCAGGCCGGTCGCGGGGGCGACCTGGAGGGCGATCGCCTTCTCCTCCGCGACCAGTACATAGAGCTCGGCCACACCCTGCAACAGGCCGCTTATATCGACCGGTTCCCGCTCCAGTTTCAGCACGCCGTTTTCCGCGGCCGAGATGTCGAGCAGGGTTTCAAGCAGGCGCTGAATGCGGTCGGTTTCCTCGATGCAGTCGGCCAGCGCCTCGCGCGTCGCGGCCGGATCATTCGTCTGCTGCAGCGCCGCTTCGGCGCCGGCCCGGAGGCGGGTCAGCGGCGTGCGCAGGTCGTGCGCCACGTTGTCGAGCGCCTCGCGCATGGCACGGAGCAGATTTCCGTTCCGTTCCAGCAGGGTGTTGAACTGCCGCACGAGTTCGCCCACCTCGTCGCCGCGCTGGACGCCTTCCACGCGGGCGGAGAGGTCGCCGGTGGCGACGATGCGCCGGGCCGTGGCCGCCACCGCGCGCACCGGCTTGGTCGCGTGCCAGGCCAGCCAAGCCCCGCCGCCCGCCGACAGCAGCACCGCGGCGGTGCCGGCGAGCCACATGGTGCGGCGCAGCGGCGCCAGCAGCATGGTGCGGTTGTCGGTGCTGCGCGCCACCTGCAGCAGGGCGCCGCCGGGCAGTCCGCGCGACACGACCGCCAGGTCGCGCTGCTCGTCGCGCGGCACGCGCACGGTTTGCACGCGTCGCGCCTGCAGCGCGCCCCAGCCGTC
>CAJAKX010000206.1 GCA_903940425.1 uncultured Opitutia bacterium
GGGCGAAGCCCAGCCGGCGCAGCGCCGACACCATCCGGCCGGTGACCCGCGTGCCCGGCGGCAGACCGAAGCATTCGCCCAGACCGGCGCGAATCGCGGGCGCGGTCTGCACGATGACGTGCTTGGAATGATCGCTCAGGGCGGCCCAGACCTGTTCGATATGGTCCTTTTCGGTGATGGCGGCGGTCGGGCAGACGGCGGCGCACTGGCCGCATTGCACGCAGGCGACACTGGCGAGGTCGTGACCGAAGGCCGGGGCCGCCACGCTCTCGAAGCCGCGATCCTGCGCCCACAGGGCCCGGGTGGCCTGAATCTCGCTGCACACCGTTATGCAGCGCCGGCACATGATGCATTTCGAGGAGTCACGGACGAGGGCCGGGGTGCTGGTGTCGACCAGCCGCTGGTGCTGGGCGCCGGTGAAATGCAGTTCACGCACATCGAGGTCGCGGGCCACAGTCTGCAACTCACAGTCGTTCGAACGCACACAGGTTTGACACTCGCCACCGTGGTCGGAGAGCAGCAGTTCAACCACCATGCGACGGGCCGCGCGCACTCTGGGGGTGTTGGTGCGCACCTTCATACCTTCGGCGACCGGCATGGAGCAGGCGGCGGCCAGGGTGCGGGCACCCTCGACCTCCACCAGGCATACCCGGCAGCCGCCAACGACGTGCACGCCCTCGAGGTAACACAGCGACGGGATCCTGATTCCCACCGTGCGCGCGGCATTCAGGATGGTGGTGCCCCAGGGAACCTCCACACCGGCTTTGTCGATGGTCAGCTTTGGCATCGCGTTCCCTTTCGGTGTTCAGTTCTTGTCGCGGAAATCGCAGCGCAGGCAGCGTTTCGCTTCGCAGATCGCGACCGTTTCGGTCCAGGGTTGCTCGACCTCATTGAAGTTGTTGCGGCGACGTTCGACGGGCAGCAGTCCCATCCGGGCACGCGGATATTTGACCGGATCAGCGCCGGGGTCGAAGGGCACGTCACATTCCCGGTCCTTGCGCCAGAAGGCATGCTCGGCGCCGGTGAGTTGGGCATCGATGGCCACCGCGGCGCGCTCGCCGCCGGCGACCGCTTCGACCACCGAAGACGGTCCCATGGCGGCGTCGCCACCGCTGTAGAGCCAGTCAAGCGAGGTGCGGCCGGTGAGCGAATCGGCGGCGATGAAGCCGTCCTTGTTCAGGGCCACCGCCAAGCCGGCGAGGATCTCCGCTGGTTCGAGTATCTGGCCGATGGCGGTGATGACTTGGTCGGCGGGCACCACAAAAGGCTTCTCGGCGGCGGCCTTGGGCCGGCGGCGGCCGCTGCGGTCGAACTCGCCCAAGGTCATGGTCTGGCACTTCACGCCGCAAACCCGGTCGTTTTTAGCCACGAGCTCAACCGGCGCCGTCAGCACCTTGATCACCACGCCCTCGTGTTCGGCCTCCTCGATTTCCTCGGCGTAAGCCGGCATCTCGTCGCGGGTGCGGCGATAGAGCACCGTCACCGAGTGCGCACCGAGGCGCACCGCCGTGCGCGCGGTGTCAACGGCGGCGTTGCCGCCGCCCACCACCACCACGTTGCGGCCGATGGGTGCCGAGCCGCGGATGTTGTATTCGCGCAGGAAGCGGATGGCGTCGTCCACCCCACTGAGGTCCTCGCCGGGCACGCCCAGATGCAGGCCGCCGGGCGCGCCCACCCCCAGGAACACCGCCTCGTAACCCTCGTTGCGCAGGCCTTGGAGAGTGAAATCGCGTCCCAGCCGCTGGTTGGTCGCGATGGTGACGCCCATGCTTTCGATCATGCGCACCTCAAGCGAGAGGATTTCGCGTGGCAGGCGGTAGGCGGGAATGGTCTGCACCGGCATGCCGCCCGGGCGTGATTCGCCCTCGAACACCTGCGGCCGGTAGCCGAGACGGGCGAGGAAGTAGGCGCACGACAAACCGGCCGGGCCGGCGCCGATGATGGCGACCTTGCGCCGGGCGTTGGTTTCATTCGGACGCACCTCCGGAAGCTGGATGGTGACCTCCTCGTCGACCATGAACCGTTTCACTCCGCGAATCGACAGCGCCTCGTCCACCAGGCCGCGGCGGCATTTGTCCTCGCAGGGGTGAAAACACACACGGGCGCACACTGCCGCGAAGGGGTTGCGCTCGCGGTGCAGGCGCAGGGCCTCGGCGATGCGCTTTTCGCTCACCAGGGCGATGAAACCCGGCACGTCGACGTTGGCCGGGCAGGCGCTCTGACAGGGGGCGCGCACCAGGTTCGAACACACGCCGGCCGGGCAGCGCTTTTCCCGGATGTGCGCCTCGTATTCGGCGCGAAAGTAGCGGATGGTGGACAGCACCGGGTTGGGTGCCGTCTGCCCCAGTCCGCACAGCGAAGTCTCGCGGATGATGCGACCCAGTTCTTCGAGCCGCTCGATGTCTCCCTCCACCCCCGTGCCCTCGCAGATGCGGTTGACGATCTCGAGCATGCGCTTGGTGCCGATGCGGCAGGGAGGGCACTTGCCGCAGGACTCGTCTTGAACGAAGTCGAGGAAGAACCGCGCCATGTCCACCATGCAGGTGTCCTCATCCATGACGATGAGACCGCCCGAGCCCATGATGGCGCCGAGTTCCTGCAAGGACTCGTAGTCGACCGGCACGTTGAGGTGCTGGCGCGGGATGCAGCCGCCCGATGGGCCGCCGAGTTGCGCCGCCTTGAAACGCTTGCCGTGAGGGATGCCGCCGCCCAGTTCGTAAATAATATCGCCCAGCGGCGTGCCGATGGGAATCTCCACCAGGCCGGTGTTCTGCACCGCGCCCGCGAGGGCGAAGACCTTCGTGCCCGGCGATTTCTCCGTGCCATGGGAGGCGTACCAGGCGGCGCCGCGCGTCAAAATGATCGGAATGTTGGCGAAGGTCTCGACGTTATTGAGCAGGCTCGGCTTGCCCCATAGCCCGGCCTGCGCGGGGAACGGGGGGCGCGGCCGGGGTTCTCCACGCTTGCCCTCGATCGAGGTCATCAAAGCGGTTTCCTCGCCGCAGACAAAGGCCCCTGAGCCCATGCGGATCTCGAGCTCGAACGAAAAGCCGGTGCCCAGGATGTTGGGACCCAGATAGCCACGCTGGCGCGCCTGACCGATGGCAACACCGAAACGCTCCACCGCCAGCGGGTACTCGGCGCGCACATAGGCGTAACCCTGCGCGCTGCCGATGGCGTAACCGGCGATGATCATGGCTTCGATCACGCTGTGCGGGTCTCCCTCGAGCAGGCTGCGGTCCATGAACGCGCCCGGGTCGCCCTCGTCGCCGTTGCACAGCACGTATTTCACGTCGCCCTTGGCCTTGCGGCAGAGCTCCCACTTGAGGCCGGTGGGGAAGCCGGCGCCGCCACGGCCGCGCAGGCCCGAATCCTTGACCGCGTCGATCACCTGTTCCGGGGTCATCGCGGTCAGTGCCTGATGCAGGGCCGCGTAGCCGCCGTGGGCGAGGTAATCGTCAATACTCAGTGGATCGATGATGCCGCAGTTGCGCAGGGCGATTTTGACCTGCCGGTTGAAGAACGGGTTGTCCTGAACCTGCACCAACGGCGCGCCGGTCTCGGCTTTGCGCCACACCAGACGGTCGACCACCTCGCCGCGCTGCACCGTCTGCTCGACGATGTCGTCAACGTCCGCGAGGGTGATCTTCTGGTAGAAAATACCTCCAGGCTGGCAGATGAGCACCGGGCCGCCGACGCAGGGTCCGAGACACCCGGTCTCCACGACCTTCACCTGGGTGAGGCCACGCCTGGCGAGGGCTTCCTTGAGAGCCGCGCTGAGGGACATGGCCCCGGCGGCGACGCAGCCGGCTCCGGCACACAGGTTGATGCAGGTGACGTTGAGCATGCAGGCGGGTTTATTCGTACTTCTGGAGGATAATGGGAATATTGTTCGGCTTGATGCTTTGATGGACGGCGTTGTCCACCAAGCAGGTCGGCGCGAGGCCGCAGGCGCCGAGACAGCGCACCACCTCAAGACTGAACTGCCTGCTCGGCGTGGTCTGACCGACGTCGATGCCGAGGGTGTGCTTGAAGGTCTCGAGCACGCGTTTGCCGCCCCGCACGTAACAGGCGGTGCCGAGGCAGACGCGGATGGTGTGGCGGCCGCGCGGCGTAGTGGAGAAGTAGCTGTAGAAACCCACCACCCCCGCGACTTCACTGTAGGATTTGTTGAGGCCGGTGCAGATATGCTTGAGGGCCGTCTCCGGCAGGTAGCCGAAAAGACCTTGGGCGATCTGCAACAGCGGGATGAGGGCGCCGGGCAGCTGGCGGGTTTCGGCGATCGCTTCGTCAAGGCGGGCGAGGAGTTCCCTCTCGCTCGCCGGCGCAACGCCGGTGCAGGAGTTGCAGGTCTCGGTCATGGGGCCTCTAGGTGATTGACCGGAAACAGGACTTCAAAAGCGGGGGTTGGGGAACGGCGGCAGCCGTGAATATAAGAGAAGAGGAACAGAGAAAGTTTGAAGGGTGGCGGCGACTGATGCCAAGCGGCCTCCATGAGAATCGTTGAGTAAAACGGCGCGGAAAAAAGGAATCAGGCGCGCTAATGAACCAAACCCACAAGTAGCCGGATGCGCGCGCCTTCCGGGAAAATATAAGCGAAGCCGGGCGGCGGACCGACAAACAACGTGCTGCCGGATGCCCTTTGGGAAGAAATGTGGAGACGATTTGCCTGACCGGCGTTGAGACGGGGCACAAAAAAACGGCCCGCGAGGAAAAACGCGGGCCGGCTGACGCACAGGAGGGGTGGATAAATCAGAAGGTGTAGGCGTAGCTGAGTGTCACGACGCCGCGACCGACGGCGGCGGTGTTTTCCACCTTGGGCGTGCTGCCCGCCTTGAGAAAATTACCACTTCCCTTCGTGTAGGCGAAACCAACGGTGAGTTTCGACTCCTTGGTGATCGCAAACGGCAGGGAGACGCCGAACAGGTAGTAATCGCCCCAGTTTTTCACGGACGGACTGGCCCCCTTGGCGGCATCGTCGATTTTGAAGGTTCCCGCCGTGGCGATCCAGTCGAGTTCCGAGCCGAGGTCCTTCAAAGGAATCGCATAGGCGGCCGTGAATTCGTAGGTGGGCCCCTTCAGCACAAGGTCGTAATAAAGCTTGGGCGTGAGCTTCAGCTCAGCGACGGTGTAATTGAGGGCGATATTGGGTTCAAACGTGGACTTGAAGAAGCCATTGTTCGTGTCGGCATTCGGATAGTTGTACCACGTGAAGCCGGGCGCGATGCTCACGGATTCATTTACCGTGAAGGTGTAGGAGCCGTAGGGATCAATTTCAGGATCGGATTGCCCGGGCACCTTGTCCTTGATCGGAAAATTGCTCCAGACACCCAGCGCAAAATTACCGGAGTCGATCTCAACCGATGGTTCAAACGAAGGCCCCCCTAGGCGGACACCGCGGAACATGTATTGGTTGACGAAGGCGGGCGTCACCACCACGGAGGTGCCGTCGGCGCGGGCCGACGCCACCAGCAACGCCAGGGCGGAACAGAGCACGGAGGTTATTCTTATATTCATGATTGGATGTTAGATGTGCCGCAGGCGAGCCAGCCTGCCGCTTTTCACCAAAAGCAGGAGCCGGGCCAAGTCTAGACCAGAAACCAAGTCGGCAAAAAAGGCCGTCCCGCCGTACGGCCGGACCCGGAGGAAGGATGAATATAATTTATCGGTCGCCCAGCCCCGTTCTGGCGATGGATCCGGCATAACAAAACAAGGGATGTGGTAGCGGCCGATTTCGACGGCGCTGATTTCCAGTCTCTCAGTTGATGGTGCGCGCGGAAGCCGGGGTGTTGGCCGTGTCGGAAGCTTCATGACCCTGCGCCTGCGCGCCGGGTGT
This sequence comes from uncultured Opitutia bacterium, assembly GCA_903940425.1. Lineage (GTDB taxonomy): Bacteria > Verrucomicrobiota > Verrucomicrobiia > Opitutales > Opitutaceae > Fen-1467. The sequence continues at coordinate 5,837 of CAJAKX010000206.1, forward strand.
CATGACGAGCGCGATGCCGGCATAGTAGACGAAGATCAAGAGAAGAAGCATAACGGTGCGGACCTTCATGGTTGGTCGGTGATATTTCCGGTGGTGACGGCGGGTCCAGGCACCGGTTGCGGAACCGCCGCCAAAATACACGGAATAAATTCATGAACGGGTGTAACCATGCCGCCGGAAAAACGCAGCGGGAGATGCAGCTGCCCGCGGGGCCTTCCCCCGGCAAAGCTGATTTCAGCGGACCTTCGCGTAGATCAGGCAGTCGCGTGGTTCGGGGCTGATCGTCGGGCAGACGTGCCAGCGGCGCAGCAGGCCTTCGCGCAGGAGGCCGGCCTTCTCCATGACGCGGGCCGAGGCGGGGTTTTCGGCGTCGCAAAAGGCCCACACGCGGAAAAGCGGTGGCTGGGCCAGCGCCCAGGCGGAAACATAACGCACGGCCTCGGTCATCAACCCCCGGCCCCAGTACGCGCGGCCGA
>CAJAKX010000207.1 GCA_903940425.1 uncultured Opitutia bacterium
AAGAACGCATGATAGCCGAGACGGTTTGCCGCGTCCTCGGCCTTGGCTGAAAAAAGGAGAATTGAATCATGGAGACAAAAACTCTTTCCCCGGAACTGCTCCACAAAATGGATGCCTACTGGCGCGCCGCCAACTATCTGTCGGTTGGCCAGATTTACCTCTACGACAATCCGCTGCTGAAACGGCCTCTGACGCTCGCGGATGTGAAGCACATGCTGCTGGGACACTGGGGCACAACCCCCGGGCAGAACTTCATTTATGTACACTTGAACCGGGTCATCAAAAAATACGACCTCGACATGATTTACGTCTCCGGTCCCGGTCACGGCGGCCCGGCCGTTGTGGGCAACACTTATCTCGAGGGCACTTACAGCGAGATATATCCCAATATCAGCCAGGATGAGGACGGACTTCGGAAGCTCTTTATTCAGTTTTCGTTTCCCGGAGGAATTCCAAGCCACGCATCACCGGAGTGCCCGGGCTCGATACACGAGGGCGGCGAACTGGGCTATTCGCTCAGCCATTCCTTCGGGGCGGTGTTCGACAATCCTAATCTCGTCGTCGCCTGCGTCGTAGGCGATGGCGAGGCGGAAACCGGACCGCTGGCCACAGCGTGGCATTCCAACAAGTTTCTCAATCCGGCCACCGATGGCGCGGTACTGCCAATCCTGCATCTCAACGGCTATAAGATTTCCAACCCGACTCTCCTCGCTCGCATCACCCGCGAGGAATTGGAACAGTTGCTCCGCGGCTACGGGTGGACGCCCTTCTTCGTCGAGGGTCACGAGCCAGAGCTGATGCATGAGACCATGGCTACGGCGCTCGACACGGCGGTCGAGGAGATAAAAAGAATCCAGCAGGATGCCCGCGTCCACGGCAACATCGCGCGTCCGCGCTGGCCGATGATAGTCCTCAATTCCCCCAAGGGCTGGACTGGGCCTAAGATGGTCGATGGCATGCAGGTTGAAGGCACTTTCCGTTCGCACCAGGTGCCGCTCTCCGACCCGGCCACCCATCCCGAACACCTCAAGCTGTTGGAAGAATGGCTGAGGAGCTACAAGCCGGAGGAACTCTTCGATGAGCAGGGCCGCCTGAAACCGGAACTGGCCGAACTTGCGCCCAAGGGCGAACGACGCATGGGCGCAAATCCCCATGCCAACGGCGGCATTCTGCTCCGCGACCTGCGGATGCCGGATTTCCGCGACTACGCGGAAGACGTGCCCTCGCCTGGGCTGCTAGGCATCGGCGACACGCATGTGCTCGGGCGTTTCCTGCGCGATGTGGCGAAGCTGAACAGTGAGCAGCGGAACTTCCGGGTCTTTGGCCCTGACGAGACGCTCTCCAACGGCCTGGAGGCCCTCTTTGAAGTGACCGAACGCCAATGGGACGCCGCGACCGTGCCGAACGACGAATTTCTCTCGCCTACCGGGCGTGTGATGGAAATGCTCAGCGAGCACCAATGCGAGGGCTGGCTCGAGGGCTACCTGCTCACCGGGCGGCATGGACTCTTCAACTGTTACGAGGCGTTCATCCACATCGTCGATTCGATGTTCAACCAGCACGCCAAGTGGCTGAAGGTCACGTCGCACCTGCCGTGGCGGCGGAAGATCGCCTCGTTAAACTATCTGCTGGCCTCGCATGTCTGGCGCCAGGATCACAACGGCTTCACCCACCAGGATCCCGGTTTCATCGACCACGTCGTGAACAAGAAGGCCGAGGTCGTGCGGGTTTACCTTCCGCCGGATGCAAACTGCCTGCTGTCGGTGATGGACCACTGCCTGCGCAGCCGCCATTACGTCAACGTCGTGATCGCGGGCAAACACCCGGCACCGCAGTGGCTGACGATGGACGCCGCCGTCAAGCACTGCACCGAGGGCATCGGCATCTGGCAGTGGGCCAGCAACGACCAGGGCATTGCGCCCGACGTGGTCATGGCCTGCTGCGGCGACGTGCCCACGCTGGAGACGCTCGCCGCCGTCGCCATTATGCGCGCGCATCTGCCCGATCTGAAAATCCGGGTGGTCAACGTCGTCGACCTCATGAAGCTGCAGCCGCAAACCGAGCACCCGCACGGGTTGAGCGACCTGGATTTCGACGAGCTCTTCACCAAGGACAAGCCGGTCATCTTCGCCTTCCATGCCTACCCGTGGTTGATCCACCGGCTGACCTACCGCCGCACCAACCACGACAACATCCACGTCCGCGGCTACAAGGAAGAGGGCACCATCACCACGCCCTTCGACATGACGGTGTTGAACGATCTGGACCGCTTCCACCTCGTAATGGACACCATCGACCGCCTTCCGCAGACCGGCGACAAGGGCGTCTACCTAAAGCAGCAACTCAAGGACAAGCTGATCGAGCACAAGCAGTACATCGACAAGCACGGCCAAGATATGCCGGAAATCCGGAATTGGAGGTGGGGCAACCCCAAATGAATGCGCAAAAGTTTATGGACACCTCGAGGGCGCTGGTCGCCGGCGACAAGGGTCTGCTGGCGATGGATGAAGGTAATCCAACCTGCAACAAACTATTTGCCAAGTTGGGGATTCTCCAGACCGAGGAGGTCCGGCGCGCCTACCGGGAGGTGTAGGGGGAAAAACTGTCGGCAGCCGTCGGCCCGGGAACTATGGGGTTACCCGCGCTCAGTAGCGCATGAGCTTTGCGCGGATCTCATTTCGAAAGGCAAGGCGGCGGCCACCGAAGTGGCCGCCGCCCGGAACTCACACCTGAACACGGGGGGCTCGCATCCCCTCCTTCATGGCCTCGGTCTTGGCTGCGTTCACAAACGCGCGCTGGCGGTTCTCTGCCGGCACGTTCTTGATGCGCTCCTCGACCCATGCCATGATCTCTTGGTCGCGGCCGTTCGTGTATTCGCTGCGCGGCATCTTCCCGAACATCAGCTTGCGGATCAGTTCGTCTTTCGAGAGCCGTTGTAATACCCGTGGCGATCGGGGTTCGCTATTACAACGGACCCCGCGCGCGGCCGAAGGGTTTGAGGTTGGCCGAGGCCTTCATCTCGCCCGCCACGAATTTGGCGAAATCGCTGATCTCACCTTGAACGGAGGCCTTCTCCAAGGCCGCCATGTAGTTCTGCCGCCGGTCCACCCGGATCACTGCCCAATGGTAGCCGCCGGAAGCGAGCATGAGGTTCATCAGGAACCGTCCGATGCGGCCGTTGCCGTCGGCGTAGGGATGGATGAACACAAAGACAAAGTGGCCGAGCACCGCGCGCACCGCCGGCGAGGCCTCCCGCGCAAGCGCGCCGAACAGCGCTTCCATCAGGGCGGGGACGGCCTCGGTCGCGGGCGGCACGTGCTCTGAGCCGCGGATGAACACCCGCCGCTCGCGATAGCCGGCGAGCGCCGTGGCCGGCAGAATGCCTGCTTGGACCGATGGGCTGAACAGCGCCCGATACCAATTTTGCAGGTCGCGGTCCGCCACCTTCGCGGCGGACTGACCGTCCAGGACATCGCGGACACTGTGGAGGACCTGCTGAAAAGCTTCGTGGTAGCCTTTCGCCGCCATGGCGTTGACCTGCGCTTGGTCTTGCGGGTTCGCGGTCGGGTCCCACGCGCCGTCGGCGATGCGCTGGATCAGCTCCGGCGTGACCTGATAGCCTTCGATGGAGAGCGAATGGTAGGCGTCGTGGGTGTAGATTTCTTTCACGCGTCGCAGGTAGCGGGACGGGTCCGGCCGGGAGCGCGGCGGGGCGGGAAAATGCGCCAGCACGTCGGGCCGCATCTGCGACCACAGGGCTTCGATCCGGCCAGCGTAGGGGGATTGCAGAACGGCGCCGACCGGCAGGCGGGCGGGCTCGGCAAAGGGATTTTGCGGTTTGATCGGGAGGCCGGCGGCGAGCAAGTCCGCTTCGAGGCGGGCGGCGGATTCGTCCAGACCGAGGTGGCGCAGTCCGCCGATGATCCGGCTGGCGGCGGAGACATTAACCTCCCCGGCCAACAGGGCGCGGGAAAGCTCCTCCGGCCGCACCATGCGCAGCGCGAGTTCCGCGTTGGTCGCCGACCGGGTGAAATAGCTCGGAGTCGTACGAATCAGGGCGAGCGCGAGCGGCATGACTTGCACGCCTTGCTTTGTCTCGGTCGCGGCGGGCAGGCCCTTGCGGTTCGGATAAAGGAGGATGGAACTGTCGTTGGGCAGCTTGAGGGTGAAGACGCCGCCGCGGGCGGTCAGGACGATCAGTTGCTTTGGGGTTTGCGTGCCCGCCGTCCAGAGGTCGAGTGAATGCTCGGGCGAAAGGCAGTAGCGCTGGCCGTAACGCGCCTGCAGGTAGGCCGAGACGAAGGCCCAAAAATGAAGGTGCCAGAAGGTGGTGTCCCCTGGACGCGCCTGGGGCGTGGTCAGGGCATACCAGCCCTTGATGATTTCGACGAGAAAGCCGCGTTGTTGCAGCAGCGTGCGGTCCCGCCGCGGCAGTTGCGTGCTGCGGAGGATGTGAGACGGGGCTGCGGCCTGCGCCCGGCGCAGGGCCTCGGCGAGATCGCGTTGCGGGTTTACCGGCATGACAGCACCGTGACTAACTTTGGTTTTATGTCAAAACTTACTTTGGTATTATGCTATTTCTTGCTTTGGTATCCTGTCGGATCGGAGCGAAGTCATAGCCGCCTCTTCACAGCAAGCCGCCTTGGCGAAAACTGAAGTGCCCGACACCCAGCGGGTCCTCCTCTTTTGAACCCACGATCACGTGGTCCATCAGATCAATGTCCAAGACACGGGACGCGTCGCGCAATTGTCGTGTCACCTGGAGGTCCGCCGCGCTTGGCGCGGGATCGCCGCTGGGGTGATTGTGCGTCACGATGATCGCCGCGGCCGAAGCCATGACCGCTGCGCGAAACACCTCACGCGGGTGCGCCAGTGAGCTCGTAAGCGTCCCGAGCGAAATCATCGTCCGTCCGGTGGGATAATTCTTCCGGTTCAGGGTGATCACCCAGAACGCCTCGTTGAGCGGATGCGGACGCCATGCAGGTGTCCGTCCACCCGCCACGAAATAACGCCGTTTCGATTGTCGAACCGGGTGACGAGGAATTTCTGCTGTTTCATGCTTAGGTTGCCACGTCAACTGGGCAACCTAGCTTCACCGAAAACCTAAACTGCGGTGTCATCGCAGCTTAAGTGGCGGAGAGGGTGGGATTCGAACCGCTTTTCCGCCTTGAAGCTAAGTCGCTCGAAAACGCGGACTTAGTTGATGGTTAATATCTTCGAACGGGAAATAAAATACATTAGAATGCGGGAAAGTGAAGGCAAAAACAAAGTTTTTGGCAATTTTTTGGCAACCTGAATTCGGCTCTTCAAGGAGCATGGCGGGTAACGGCTTTTCAGCTTGCCGGGCTGGCGGCAATCGCCGTCATGGCCGCCGACAGAGCCAGATAAATCGTGTTTTAGTCGGTTCGTTGCGAAAGCCGTCCCTTGAATGCGGACGGCGCCAGCCAAGTTACTCCGCGAAACCGCCATTCTTAGCACAATGTACTTCGCCGTGAGGTAACGTCCGGGATGTTTCGCACATTTTGTAGAGGTTGGCAGCGGGCGGGTTAACCGCTAACCCGAACCACGAGCCGCCATGTCAGAAGAGAACGCTACCCCGACGGTCGCGGGAAGTCCCGCGAGCGCCCCACAACCGGCCAAGCCTTTGGGCGAGGTCATCCACATCGACCAGGATTTGGTCCAGCAGCACCTCGGGGAGGTGGTGCGCTCGACGGTGGAGCAGACCCTCAACGCCATGCTCGATGCCGATGCCGATCGGCTGTGCGGGGCGCAGCGCTACGCGCATAGTCCCGAGCGCGTCGACACCCGCGCCGGCCACTACGAGCGGCAGCTGCACACCAAGGCCGGCGAGGTAACGCTGCGCGTGCCGAAGCTGCGCAGCCTGCCGTTCGAGACGGCGATCATCGAGCGGTACCGCCGTCGGGAGACCAGCGTGGAGGAGGCACTACTGGAGATGTACTATGCCGGCGTCTCCGTGCGCCGGGTTGAGGATATCACCGAGGCCTTGTGGGGCACCCGGGTCAGCCCCTCGACGGTGAGCGAACTCAACCAGAAGATCGCCGGCCAGATCGAGGCCTGGCGCAATCAGCCGATCGAGGGCGAGCACGCCTACGTCTTCATGGACGGCCTGTGGCTCAAACGTTCCTGGGGCGGCGAGGTGAAGAACGTCAGCGTGCTGGTGGCCATCGGCGTCAACCAGGACGGCTACCGCGAGGTCCTCGGGGTGGCGGAGGGCACCAAGGAGGATAAAGCCTCCTGGCAGGCCTTCCTGCGCCATCTGAAAGGCCGCGGGCTGCAGGGGGTGAAGCTGTTCATCGGCGACAAGTGCCTCGGGCTGGTGGAGAGCCTGGGCGAGTTCTACCCCGAGGCGGCCTTCCAGCGCTGTGTGGTCCACTTCTACCGCAACGTCTGGTCGCTGGTGCCGGCCACCAAGGTCCGGCCGGTGGCCGCCATGCTCAAGGCGATCCATGCCAGCGAGGATCGCGCGGCCGCACGGGCCAAGACCACGCTGGTGGTGGAGCGGCTGCGGGAGATGAAGTTGCCGGCAGCGGCCACGCTGGTGGAGCAGAGCATCGAGGAGACCTTCAGCTATTACGCCTTCCCCAGCGAGCATCACCGCAGCCTGCGCACCAACAATCCCCTTGAGCGCATCATGCGCGAGATCCGCCGGCGCACCCGGGTGGTGGGCGCCTTCCCCGATGGCAACTCGGCCCTGTTGCTCGTCAGCGCCCGGCTCCGTCACATCGCCGGCAAGACCTGGGGCGCCAAACGCTATCTGGACATGACCCGCCTCAAAAATCTGCAGACCGAGGCAGCCGTCAGCCAGGACCAGACCGCATGACTGAGATCCCACCTACTCGGTTCAGTGGAGGGGAGGAGCTTCGCCCCTCCCCCTCAACCCCCTCCCACAAATCCAACTTGTTTTACCCGATCCGCTGTCCAACGGACGGGGTCCACTTCATTTCACCGCTTCACCAGCCGCCTCACGAGGCCCTTGAGAAAAGGAATCAGATGGGGTCATGCGTAAATTCTCGACAGA
>CAJAKX010000208.1 GCA_903940425.1 uncultured Opitutia bacterium
CGCCGGGCGAAGGGCGGCATGGTGAGGCTGACGCTGCCGATGTAGATCGACGTCTTCGTCGGCTCGACCGTCACCTGGGCGTAACGTCCACCGAGCGGAGAGTCGTCCGGCGGCAGGGGTGTCGGCGCCGGACCTTCAGCCGCGGCCAAGCCGGCGGAAATTATAACAACAAGGGCAAGTGCATGGATGACACGGCGGAGCACGCGCCCACTGTGCGGGACTGACTCCACCGGGCAATCCATCTTTCGAATTGCCCCCTGCCATGCACAGAGGATGATCTGGCGCGCTTATGGCCACGAAAACTCAAGTCATGTGGGGCGGACGTTTCTCCGAGAAGCCTTCCGCGCTCATGCTGAAATTCAGCGAGTCGGTGTCGTTCGACCGGCGCCTCGCCTCTTTTGACATTCAAGGCAGCAAGGCCCACGCAGCCATGCTCGCGCACGTCGGCCTCATCACCAGAAAAGACCGCGACGCCATCCGCGCCGGGCTGGATAAAATCCTGCGCGAAATCGAAGCGGGCAGGTTCCGCTGGAACACCCGGCTGGAGGACGTGCACATGAACATCGAACAGGCGCTGACGAAGCATGTGCCCGCCGCCGCCAGACTTCACACCGCCCGCAGCCGCAACGACCAGGTGGCCACCGACATGCAGCTCTTCTTCAAGCAGGCGTGCACGGTCCTGCAGGCGAAGCTCCACGGAGCCGGTCGCGCGCTGCTGGCCGTGGCCGAGGCGAACCGCGACGTGCTCATTCCCGGCTACACCCACCTCCAGCGGGCGCAGCCGGTGCCGCTGGCGCATCACTTTCTGGCGTGGCTGGAGATGCTTGAGCGCGACCATCAGCGCCTGGCCGAAACGGCCGACCATGCCAACTGGTGCCCGCTGGGCTCCGGCGCCATGGCTGGCACCTCGCTGCCTATCGACCGCGAATTCACGGCCAGGGCACTCGGCTTCGTCGACCGGCGCGGCCGGCCGCGGGTGACGCAAAACTCCATGGATGCCGTGGCCGACCGCGACGTGTTCATCGAGTTCGCCACCGCCTGCGCGCTGACCGGCGTGCACCTCTCGCGTATGGCCGAGGATCTCATCCTCTGGGCGAGCACGGAGTTTGGCTTTGTGGCGTTGCCGGACGCGTTCTGCACCGGCTCATCGCTCATGCCGCAGAAGAAGAATCCCGACGCATGCGAGCTGCTCCGCGGCAAGGCCGCGCGCCTGCAGGGAAACCTGCACACGCTGCTGGCCCTGCTGAAGGGCCTGCCACTCACCTACAACCGCGACCTGCAGGAGGACAAGCCGCCGGTCTTCGACAGTTTCGACCAGACCGCGCTCTGTCTCGATGTGCTCGCCGGCCTGCTCGCGGGCCTGAAAGTGAATGCCGGGCGCTGCGCCGCCGCCGTGGCCGATCCCGCGCTGCTCGCCACCGACCTCGCTGATTATCTCGTGCGCAAGGGCGTGGCGTTTCGCGAGGCGCACCGTGCCGTCGGCGCCGTCGTCCGGCTGGCCGAGCAAAATTCCGTCCGTCTCGACCGTCTGCCGCTCGCGCAGGTCAGGTCCATGCACCCGGCCTTCGCCTCCGACTGGACCGGCGTGTTCAACCTGCGCCGCGCCATGGCGAAACGCAGGGGGACAGGCATGCCCGGCCCGGTCCAGCTCCAGCGCCAGTTGGCGCGCTGGCGCAGGACGCTGGATTGATTCGCGGCATTTCCGGAGTCATGCCCACCATCCGCATCCTGCCCGACCGGGTTGCCAACCAGATCGCGGCCGGCGAGGTCATCGAGCGGCCCGCCGCCGTGGTCAAGGAGCTGGTCGAGAACAGTCTCGACGCCGGCGCCACGCGCATCGAGGTGGAATTCCGCAGCGGCGGGCGCGCCTATATCCGGGTCGAGGACAACGGCGCGGGAATGACGCGCGACGACGCCCTGCTTTCGCTGGAGCGCCACGCCACGAGCAAAATCACCGAGGCCGCCGATCTCGACCGGCTCACGACCTTCGGCTTCCGAGGCGAGGCGCTGCCCTCCATCGCGAGCGTGTCGCGCTTCGAACTGCAGACGCGCTGCGCGGGCGATGAGGCGGGCACGGAGATTCTCGTCAATGGCGGCAAGTTCGTGCACGTCCGCGACTGTGGCCGGCCGGTAGGCACGCGCCTGGTGGTGTCACATCTCTTTAACTCCGTGCCGGCGCGGCGCAAATTTCTGAAGAGCGACGCCACCGAGAGTGCGCACATTATTCATTGCGTACGGCTGTATGCGCTCGCCTGTCCGCAGGCGGCGTTCACCCTGATCGAGGACGGGCGCGTAATCTTCCGTTCGCCGGAATGCGCGACGACGGCCGAGCGCGTGGCGGAAATTTTCGGGCGGCAGATGGCGGAGGCACTGCTGGTGATCGAAGCGGCGGAGGCCGGGCTGCGCCTGCGCGGACTCATCGGCCGGCCCGGGGTGGGGCGGGCCACCCGGCACGAGATGATCACGTATGTGAACCAGCGGCCGGTCGACAGCCGCACGCTCAGCTACGCGCTCATCGAGAGTTACCATGAGGCGCTCCCGAAGGGACGCTATCCCCTGGCGTTTCTCTTCCTCGAGATCGATTCCGCGGCAGTCGACGTGAACGTGCATCCGGCGAAGCGCGAGGTGCGCTTTCGCAACGAAACGCAGGTGCGCGCGTTCGTCATTCGCGCGGTTCTCGAGCGGCTGAGGGAACTTACCGGGGGGCCGGTTGCAGGGCCGGTCCTGGCAAAGCCCCTGGAGGGGAGACAAAATCTGGAAGTACCGGCCGTTTCGAGCGGCACCCCACCACCGGCGGAATCCCGCATCGCTGCGCCGTTCCCGGTTTTTCGGCCGATGGCCGCGCCGATTCCAACCGTGGCACCGGCAGCGGGCGTTCCTCCGGCCACGCCACCCGCGTCTCCCCGGTTTCAAAACGAGGCGCCCAAGGCAAGAATCGGCTGGCGTTATGTGGGCCTCGCCCACGGGGTCTACGCGCTGTTCGGGACCGACGCGGGCCTCGTGCTGCTCGACCGCCGGGCGGCACACGAGCGGGTCTGGTACGAACGCCTCCGCGAGCAGTTCACCGCCGGACGGGTGGGCACCCAGCGCCTGCTGCTGCCCGTGCCCGTCGAACTTGACGCCATCACGACCGCCCTCCTCCTCGACCGATTGGCGTTCCTCAACGGCCATGGTTTTGAGATCGTCGAGTTTGGCCGCAACTTCTTCCGCATTGAAGGCGTGCCTGAATGGATGGATCCGGCCGATGCCGAATCATTTCTGCGCGACCTGCTGGGCGCGGTACGCGAGGGTCTCCTGATGGCGAAGGATATCGATCTGGCGCGGGACGAATTGGCACGACTTGCCGCGGTCAGGGCGGTGCGCATGCCTGACGGCACCAGCGAGCCTGAAATGCACTCGCTGGTCACCCAGCTTTTTTCCTGCCGCCAACCCTTGACCAATCCTGCTGGCCGGCCGACTTATATTGAGTTAAGCCACGGCGAACTCGCACGACGTTTTCAAAAATAATCAGCAAGACGCCGGCGGGTCGAGCCGTGGCACCACTAGTTCAAACACACATTTTCATGCCCACCAAGGTCAGCAAGAAGTCCGGTAAAACGCTGGCGGTGAAATCCTGCGCCACATCCGCCCCGGTCGCGGCCGGCCCCGAGGCGCTCAAGCAGGCCATCCTGCACCATCTGAAACACACCCTGGCGCGCGATCCCGGCACCGCCACCGTCCGTGATTGGTGGATTTCCACCGCCATGGCTGTGCGCGATTGCATTCTGGAGCGTTTCATCGCCACCCAAGGCGTGCACAACGACGGCAACGTGCGCCGCGTCTACTACCTTTCGCTGGAATATCTCATAGGCCGTTTAATGGAGCACAACCTCTACAACACCGGTCTCTACGACGATACGGTCGCCGCCGTCCGCGAACTCGGCCTTGATTTTACCGCCTTGCGCGACGCCGAGGAGGACATGGGGCTGGGCAATGGTGGCCTTGGCCGCCTCGCCGCGTGCTTTCTCGACTCGCTCGCCACGCACGACTTTCCCGCCATCGGTTACGGCATCCATTACGAGTACGGCCTCTTCAAACAGGAATTCGTCAACGGCTATCAGGTGGAGCATCCGGACAACTGGATCATCTTTGGCGATCCGTGGGAGATCGTCCGCCCCGAGTACACGCAACGCGTGCAGCTCTACGGACAGGTCGAGCATGTCTTTGATGATCGCGGCAACTCGCAGCCCCGCTGGGTCGACACGAAGACGGTCCTCGGCGTGCCTTACGACATCCCCATCGCCGGCTACGGCACGAAGACGGTGAACTTTCTGCGCCTCTGGGGCTCGAAGGCCACGGAGGAGTTCGACCTCGCCACTTTCAATCAGGGCGGCTACATCGAGGCCGTCCGGGAGAAGGCGGTCGGGGAGAGCGTTTCAAAGGTCCTTTATCCGAACGACAAGACCGAGAACGGCAAGGAGCTGCGCCTCGTGCAGCAGTATTTCTTCGTCGCCTGCTCGCTGCGCGACATCATCCGCCGTCACCGCAAGCAGCCCAGCAATTCGTGGGACAACTTCCCTGACAAGGTCGCGATCCAGCTCAACGACACGCATCCCGCCATCGCCATCGTCGATCTGTTGCGCATCCTGATCGACGAGGAGGGGCTGCCGTGGGAGAAAGCCTGGGAGATCGTCACGCGAACGTTCAGCTATACCAACCACACCCTGCTGCCGGAAGCGCTCGAGCGGTGGAGTGTGCCGCTCTTCCAGCGCGTTCTGCCGCGGCACCTCCAGCTCATCTTTGACATCAACGTGCATCTCATGGAGGCGTGCGAACGCCAGTGGCCCGGCGACAACCAGAAGAAGCGCACCTGTTCCTTGATTGAGGAGAATGGCGACAAGATGGTGCGGATGGCACACCTCTCCGTCGTTGCGTGTCACGCGGTCAACGGCGTCGCCGCGCTGCACACGGAACTGCTCAAGCGCAACGTCTTTCCCGACTTCAACGAACTCTACCCGGGCAGATTCAACAACAAGACCAACGGCATCACCCCGCGCCGGTGGCTCCTCCAATGCAACCCGCGCCTGGCCCGGCTCGTAACCGACCGCATCGGTCCGGCCTGGGGGCGCGATCTTGACCAGCTCCGCAAGCTGGAGAAATGGGCCGACGATCCGGGTTTCCAGCGCGAGTTCATGGCCATCAAGCAGGCCAACAAGCAGGATCTCACCGCCGTGATCCGGGCGGAGTGCGACGGACTCGAAGTTTCGCCGGAAGCCATCTTCGACGTGCAGATCAAGCGGCTGCATGAGTACAAGCGGCAGCACCTGAATTTGCTGCACATCCTCGCGCTCTACCGCCGGCTCCTGCAGAACCCGTCCTACGATATCGTGCCGCGCGTCTTCATTTTCGCCGCCAAGGCCGCGCCCGGTTACGATGTGGCGAAGAACATCATCAAAGCCATCAATTCCGTCGGCGCGCGCATCAACGCGGACGCGCGCATCAACGGGAGGCTGAAGGTGGTTTTTTTGCCTAATTTTCGCGTATCGCTCGCGGAGAAGATCATCCCGGCGGCCGATGTTTCCGAGCAGATTTCCACGGCGGGCAGGGAGGCCTCGGGCACGGGCAACATGAAACTCGCCCTGAACGGCGCACTCACCATCGGCACGCTCGATGGGGCCAACATCGAAATCCGCGAGGAGGTGGGCGACGAGAACATATTTATCTTCGGCCACACATTGGAGAAGGTCGAGGAGCTGCACCGCCAGGGCTACAATCCGTGGGATTGGTATCACGGCGACGAGGAGTTGCATGCCGTGGTCGACTGGCTTGGCTCGAACTACTTCACGCCCAATGAGCCGCCCGGGGTGCTCACCCCCGTGCAACACAGTTTGCTCGACGGCGGCGATCCTTTCATGGTGCTTGCTGATTTTCGTCTTTATAGTGACTGCCAG
>CAJAKX010000209.1 GCA_903940425.1 uncultured Opitutia bacterium
CCTCAAACGTCGAGGACAGATAGGGTGCGGTGTCGGCCAGCACGCGCCAGCGCAGGTAAACCTTCCAGCCGGCGAGCGGCTTCTCCTGCAGCATGCGGCCGGCCGCCGCGAAGAACTCCGGCTGGCCCACGACGATCGCCCCGGCATCCGCCGGATAGCCGATGGCCGCGAAATAGGTTTTCACCGGGAAGCCCGGGCTGGCGGCCGCCAGCTCCTCGAGGGTCATCTTGTGGTAGTTGGCGAGGGGGTCGCGCAACTGGACGGGCGTCTTGGAGACCTCGGCGAGCGCCTTCTCGATCGCCAGTGCCGTGGCGGCATCCTGCTGCGCCGCCCCGGCCGGCGCGCCGGCGAGGGTGAGCATCTTCGTGATGTGCCCGAGGTAGGCGGTTCGCTCCTTTTCGAAGCGCGGGTCAAAATAATAATCGCGCGTCGGCAGGCCGAGGCCGCCCTGGGAAAGGGTGAGGACGTAGGTGTCGCTCTGCTTCTGGTCCGCCTGCACGTTCCGGTTGAAGAGCGGGACGCCAAGGTTGTTGTGGAAATAGGCGACCGCCTTGATGAAGTCGTCCACCGACGCGATGGCATCGATGCGGGCGAGGTCGGCCGCAAGGGGCTTCAGGCCGGCGGCCTCGATGGCGGCGGTGTCCATCGCCGTGACGTAGAAGTCGCCGACCTTCTGCGAAAGCGAGCCCGGCTCGCCGGGCCGGACGGCGGCGTCCTCCAGCAGCCGGTGCACGAGGTAGCGGTTGCGCTCGTCAAGCTGCTGGAAACTGCCCCAGCTCGACTTGTCGGCGGGAATTTCGGTCGTCTTGTACCAGTTGCCGGCGGCGTAGCGGGCAAAGTCGGCGCGTGGGTCGACGCTCAGGTCCATGTTGGCCACGCTGAAGCGCGGCACGGGCGGCTCGGTGTCGTCGGCCGCGGTGGCGGCGATCCGGCCAATCAAGAGCGCGCCCGCGGTCAGGCCCAGGCGCGCCACCCGATCAAGGAAACGTATTTTCATGCCGTCAGTCCACGGAACCTCCGGCCGGGTACAACGGAAAAAACGCCGGCTCGACCGGGCGGTGCGAATGGCCGCCGGCCGGCGTCACGCCGGCCGCTTGAGCGCGAAACGCTCGGTGGTGCGGCAGTAGAGTTCGCCGCTCATCCGGCCGATAAGATCGAGCTTCGCGGGATCGATCCGGCCGTCGGCGCCGAGCACCGCGTCGCTGACGTGCACCAGGTGGATGCGGCCGAAGACGACGTGCGCCGCCAGCGGCCCCTCGCCGATGTCGACGATCTGGTGCAGCGTGCACTCGAACGCCACCGGCGCGGCGGCCACGCGCGGCGGGCGCACCTTGGTCGACGGCGTCATCGCGATTCCGAACTTCTCCGCCTCGCTCTCGCCGTAGGGCAGCGTGGCCGCGGTGGCGTTCATCGGCCCGGCCAGGGCGTACGGCACGACGTTCACCACGAACTCCGGCACCTGCTGGAGATTGCGCACGGTGTCCTTCGGCTGGCCGTCGCGGTTGTTGACCGGCACGAACATGAGCGTGGGCGGGTTCGAGGTGACGCCCTGAAAAAAGCTGAACGGCGCGAGGTTGGTCCGGCCATCGGCGGCAATGGTGGAGACCCACGCGATCGGGCGCGGCACGATGACGCTGGTCATCCAACCGTAGACCTCGCGGGGAGGAAGCTTGGAGAAATCGAGAAGCATGGTGTTTTGATTTCAGACCGGCGGGAGCCAATGAATGCCACTCAGCTGCGCCAAAGCAAACCTGAAGGCCAGCGATTGAGTTAACCTCGTTCTGCCACAGACCCACGAATCGATGAAGCCGCACCTCGATAAAGATAGACCTGGAACGGTAATTCCATTAAGTGCGAAAATATGCCAGCCGACATCAGGTTTCTTCACTCGGCGGATAACACGGCATGGAAAGGGCCGCGAGCTGCTTCCGACGGCTTACCGATCCGCGAGAGCGGATCTTGGATAGGCATCAAACACAAGCTACTCACCTACTACGCCGACATTTTTTCGTCAGGGATGAAACGTATTTGGAAGAACCGGATTTATCTTGAACTATTTTCGGGACCCGGGCGATGCCTGATACGGACAACGGGGGAGGAGGAGCTAGGCTCCCCGTTGAGGGTCATTGGTCAAGAGTTCACCAAGTTCATTTTCACCGAGATTAGCGTGCCTGCAGCAGAGGCGCTCGCGGCCAGAATCGGATCATTTCCCAACGCTGCGATAGTCGAAATTTGGTGCGGTGATTGTGCCGACATGGTCGAACAACTCGTCATTCCGCCTAATGCGCTGACATTTGCATTCATAGACCCGACCGGCATAGACCATATCCCTTTTTCGTTGATTGAAGCCCTTCATCGGAAAGCACCACGGTGTGATCTGTTAATCAACATCCAGCACGGCATGGGCATTAAGCTGAATTTGCATCAGTATACGCCCGATGCGAATGAACAATCGGCCCTCACACGGTTTCTCGGTAACGAGTCGTGGAAACCCTTGCCTCGTCATAATGCACAGGAATTTTTCCGGGGCGTACTCGAAATTTATAAGCAGCAGCTCAATCAGTTAGGTTTCCGTTTTGTCGGCAACGAGGTGCTTATTCGCAGCGACAAAAGGAACCTCCCGCTATACCTGCTGCTCTATGCTAGCCAGCACCCGCGCGGAGAGGACTTTTGGAAAAAGGCGAAGAAAGGAGTCCTTGAACCCGAATTCGATTTCAGCGGGCCGCCGGCCTAGCTACACCGTCAATCCTTCGAGCCGTTCCATGCGTTTGCGTGTCGTTGGCATCATAGCTTCCACTTGCTCTGGAAACTCGTCGTAAATTCGGCCATCGAGCGTACGGCCATTTTTCTTTTTCCGCACGCCGCCCCATTGTTTGAAGAAGAACGGCACCTTGGCTCCACGGCAGAGGGCGCGGATGGATCGCACCCACGCCGCGTCCAGTGGACGCGCCCCGGGTCCACTTTCGCCGCCCACGATCACCCAGTGGATTCCCCGCAGGCTGAACACACCGAGGTCTTCCAGCAGCGGCTCAATGGAAAGAAACGCCACCTGCGGCCGAGCCGCGCGCAGATGATCGATCCGCGGCAGGCCGTGCTCGCGGTTCTCGACGCTGACGCCCCACCAGATGTGCGGAGCCTTTGCCGCCAAGCGCAATTTCCCGCACAGAAGATCGCGCATTCGCTCAGCCCGTTTGGTGAGCACTTGATAGGTATGCCAGTTGGCGGCCAGCATCACCCGGCAGACCTTCTCGATATAGTCATCGGGCACCTCCTCGTGAAAAAGGTCACTCATCGAGTTCACGAAGATCTTTCGCGGGTTGCTCCAGCGGATGGGATCACCGATTTTCTCCGGCACTAGCCGCAGATCGAAGCCGAACTCGAAGGGATGGCCTTTCACACCCCGGAAGCGCTCGGCGAAGGTCTCGGCATAGCAATGCTTGCAGCCGGGGCTGACCTTGGTGCAGCCGCGCACGGGATTCCACGTCGCGTCGGTCCACTCGATCTTGGAGTTCGCGCTCATGGAATCAGTACGTTGGTGAAACCGATCCTCACTCGCGAGAGAAAGTTTTCATCCCTCATCATCCCGTGCGGCCATGGCTCGGAACGTGGATCGCGGCGCCCGCATCCCGCGGTTGCGCCGCGTCGATTCGCTGACAGACTTTGATCATGCTTCGCCACGCCTGTCTGGTCACCCTCGCTTTCCTGTTTTCCGTCCGGGTCCACGCCGCCGAGCCGGCAATGACCCCTGCCCTGCCCGATGGTCTGTACGCCGAGTTCACCACGCCCCGCGGCGTGATCACCGCCGAGCTGTATTACCAAAAAACGCCGCTCACGGTCGCGAGCTTCACCGGCCTCGCCGAAGGCACGCTCGGACCCGCGCCGCGCAAGCCGTTCTTCAACGGACTCACCTTCCACCGCGTCGTGGCCGACTTCGTCGTGCAGGGCGGCGACCCGCTCGGCACCGGCGAGGGCGGCCCGGGTTACGCCCTCCCCGACGAGTTCGCGCCGGGCCTGCACCTTGACGCCGCCGGCGTGCTCGCCATGGCCAACGACGGCCCGGACACCAACGGCTCGCAGTTTTTCTTCACCCTGCGCGAGACGAACCGCCTCAATTATCTCCACACCGTCTTCGGCCGCGTGGTGCGCGGACTCGACGTGCTGCCGCTGATCAAGCAGGGCGACACCATGCAGGTGAAGATCCTCCGCGCCGGCCCGGCGGCCCGGGCGTTCCGCGCCGACGATCCGGCGTTCGCCGCCCTGCTCGCGAAGACGCCGAAGTATGCCGGCCAGTCCGTGCCCGGGCCCCAGGCGCATTTTGACGATCCCGACGGACTGCTGCCCACTGAGCCGCCGCGCGCGAAATATTTCAATTACAAGCTGGCCAACTTCGAGCGCGCCACGAGCATCCGTGTCGCCGCGCGCGTCTTTCGCGCGTTCAAGCCGGAGCCGGCGGGGCAGGCCGTCAACGATCTGCGCGGCCAGCTGGCGCGCGAACTCGGCGTCGGGAAGCGCGGCGCGCTTGCCCTTTATTTTGCCGACAGCGACACGTGGTCGCTCTGGATCGGTGACGAGCAGGTGCCGGCCTTCAATCCCCTGGGACTCCAACTGCACCCCCGCAAGCAGGAGTTCATCGCCGCCGCGCGCAGCCGTGCCGCCGCCGCGCAGGCCTATGTCCAGAAAATCCGCGGCCCCGACCAGCCGCTGTCCGACGGCCAGAAGCTCAAGCTGCTCACCGACGAGGTGCTCGACGGCCTGATTTCCCTCTTCGAGCCGAAGCCCGCCGCCGCGCCGTGACGGAGCCCGCCCGCCGGCCCGGCAACATGTCAACTAATAGTTGACATGTTATTTTCGGCCATGCCGCCGGCGGTTGAGGTGCGCCAGCAGCAGCGTGAAGAAACACAGCACGAGGTTCTGCAACGGGAGCTGCAACGGCGTGGGCAGCGCGTAGATGATGGCCACCGCCGGCACCCACACGCCGAGATTGGCGAGGAGGGTCGGCAGCGCGCTGCGTCCGTACCAGCCGGGCGCGCGGAAGTCCGCCGCGACGGCCCGGAAATCGAAATCCAACGCATTCCACTTGTACACGAGCACGGTCAGCGGCACCGCAAACAACGGGCAGTAGACAAATTGATCCAGCAACGACTTCGTCACGATGGTCGCGGCGTCGTGGCCCGGGCCCACGACATGCGCCAGGATCCGGTACCAGATTTCGATCTCCAGCCCCTTGTACGCCCAGAACGCGGTGAGCAACATTCCCTCGCTCCACCGGTGGTGGTCCCGGGTCTCGGGATTGCTCCGCAGGTAGAGGAACGGCAGCACCCCGCCAAACAGCCCGGTGGAAAGGATGCCGAATATGAAACCGGTGCTGGCCCGGAAGGCCATCAGCCGTTCGAACGCCGCATGCGTCGGCGCGTGATGATAGTAGGAGAGGACGATGACCAGCGCCGCCGCCTGCAGCACGAGGCCCGGGCCGAGATTGGCGCGGGCACCGCGCAACCCGGCCTTCCA
>CAJAKX010000210.1 GCA_903940425.1 uncultured Opitutia bacterium
ATCCGTTTCCCGCCATGTCACTGTTAACCAAGTCCGATTTCAAGGCCTGTGCCGATTGCGCGACGCGTCTCTATTTTCGCAAGGAACGGTTTCCGAGCGCCAAGGACGACGACGAATACCTTCAGCTTCTGGCCGACGGCGGGTTCATGGTCGAGTTCATCGCCAAAGCCCAATATCCGGGTGGACACGACTTGGCCCACATCAAGAGCGCCGACGAAGCCTTTGCGCGCACTAAGGCGCTACTGGGAGCCAGTCAGGAGGTCATCATCTTCGAGGCCGCCGCCAACCATGAACGGTTTCACGCCCGTATCGACATCCTCGCTAAGCGCCAAAAGACCCTGCACCTGATCGAGGTCAAGTCTTCGTCCGTCGATCCTAACGACGAGGCCGACGACGCGCGATCGCCGCTCCTCACCAAGAATGGAGTCGCATCGCGCTGGCTGCCTTACGTGCAGGATGTCGCTTTTCAGACCATAGTCCTGATGAAGGCCTTCCCGGAATACATGGTCGTGCCGTTCTTGGCCGTAGTGGACAAGTCGTTCGTCGCTACCGAGGCGGAGACCTTGGGAAAATTTAGTTTGAAGAGATCTTCCGCTAATCCAGGTGGGAAACATTCGCGCCCCGAAGTGACCTATCTCGGAGACACAACGGCACTCGTAAATTCAAAGATTATAAAGCTCCTTGAAGCTCAGGAAGCGGTTAAGCGGGTTTGGGAGGAGGTTGAGCAGAAGGCCACCGAACTGGCCGGACTTCTCACTGAAAGTAGTGCCCGATGGACACCGCCCGATCTCGGGCACAAGTATCGCGAATGTCGCGAATGTGAATACCGCACTGCACCAACAGAGCACGATCCGCGGTCGGGCTTCGTCCAGTGCTGGGGCAAGCTCGCAGAATCACCGGCCCACATCCTCGATTTGCATCGTGTGAGCCAGATTGAAAGCAAGGAATGCCCCGATCCGGTTCCGGGGCTGTTGAAGAAGAATAGCTCCACCTATCTTGACCTTACCAAGGAACAATTGGGCAAGGCTGACAGCGCATGGACCAAGCGACGGATCATCCAATGGGACGGCATGCGTGCGAACAGAGAGCAACTCCCGCGTGATCTCCAAAGAGAGCTTCAGACTCATTCCAAGAGTCCCGGCTATCCTTTCCATTTCATGGATTTCGAGGCGTGCAATATCTCGCTCCCCCACCACGCGGGTCTACACCCCTACGAACGAGTCGCCTTCCAATGGAGTTGCCACACGCTGAAAGCGGACAACTCCGTGTGGCATCACGAGTGGCTCAACGAGGATCTGCAGTTTCCCAATTTCAGGTTTGCCCAGGAACTCAGGAAACGCGTTGGGGACACGGGCACAGTCTACGTTTGGTCTCACTACGAGCAGGGCACGCTCAAGAAGATACTTGAACAATTGCAACTGGGGAAAGTACGGGGTTTGCCCGACACCGATCCCGAACTTGCGCATTGGATCGACTCCCTCCTCGGACCAGCAGATGCCAGGGGCAAACGCGTATCCCCCCGTATCCGGGACCTTCATGATCTCGCCTACGCCTACTACTTTCACCCCCGAATGAAGGGACGAACTTCAATCAAGGTGGTCCTGCCAGCGATCTGGGAAGCAGATGAGAAGCTAAGAAATCACCCATGCTTCAAATCGTATCACAAGATGGACGAGACTGGTAACATTCTCGAACCTTACCAGACATTGGACGCTTTGCCGCTAGGCGACGGCGAGGACGAAGTCCGCGAGGGCACTGGAGCAGTCCGGGTTTACCAGGATTTAATCTTCAATTCCGATGCTGCGGACAAACAGAATCGGGTGAAGCTCCTCAAACAATACTGCCAGCTCGACACCGCGGCCATGCTCATGATCTGGGTGCACTGGCTGGGACGTTATGAGATTGTGCCGGCAATACAATGAGTGCCGTTATCGCTGAGGGACGTCACGCGCTAGCTGCCGGTCACATTTCCACCATGACTGCGCTCCATCCGCACCGACCCACGGCCCGCGCTCTGCCCCCGCGCTAACCTGCCGTTTTCTGCAGACCGCCCCGTCCGCTCGGGCCAAGCAGCGGGAAATTCCGAGGTTGGTGCAGTCACCCTTGCTCCCGCGACCAGACCCCGTGGGGCCCCCGCCAGCTGGGCCGGCAGGCTGGGACGGAACGGGTCAAGCATCCGTGGGACAGATCGGCGCGTCACTTTTCGCTGACAATCAGAAGAAAAGGGATAGATCTACCTTTCGCTGAAGAGCACCACAGCGTGCCGTGCCGGTCGACGCACTTCAGTAAGCCTTCCATGACGGAATCCTCGCAGGGCGCTGTGTCACTGGTCCGTCATCCAAGAGGCCAATTATCGTGTGCCTCAATAATTCGAGGAATCAATCTCCGGCGCCATCAGCAGGATGAGTAAACAGCGCACAAGCGGTGGTACCCGTCGGCGATGATGCCCCTGCCTCTGACCTTGTCCCTCACTAGGAGGATGTTTCAGTGGGTCAGAGAGATTCTTGCACATCGAGAAACTTCATCGACACTTGCTTTGTGGCAATTAAACTAACAGTAACTTCACCGACACTCCGCCGATGAAGGCCGCCTTACTCAAACGACTTTTCTCTGCCGTCCAAATGGGATCGGAGCGGGATGTTGTCGCCGTTTGTAAGCACATCGTAGAAGACGAGAAGCGCATCGGTCACATGAGTCTTGCCAAAGATCTTGAGAAGTCCTTGGAGGTGGCCGAACGGCAAAGGCCATCCCCCAAGTTTGCCGGGGGAAACGCCTTGGCGGGCCTGCCGTTCAGCCGAAGGGATTCGGCTCCCTTAGTTCAGGTCATCAAACACGAGAATCTCAGACACCACATGGTCCTATCGCCAGAGGTCGAGAAGTGCTTTTTCCGAATCGAGCGAGAGTACGCGGCCCGCTCGCGGTTGGCGACCTACGGCTTACATGCGAGAAAGCGCATTCTGCTCTACGGCCC
>CAJAKX010000211.1 GCA_903940425.1 uncultured Opitutia bacterium
CCAAGGCCGGCGTGCCCCGCCTCGCCTGGTTCGCCCATGTTGACACGGCCACCGAACTGCCCGGGGGTGCCAAGCCGATCGTCCATCGCCAGTACCACGGCCAGCCGATCGTGCTGCCGGACGATCCCACGCAGCAGCTCACCGTCGACACAATCCCGCATCTCCGGGAAAAGATCGGGCACGACCTCGTCACCGCGAGCGGCACCACCTTGCTCGGCGCCGATGACAAGGCCGGCATCGCCATCGTCCTGAGCGCCGGGCGCCACCTCCTGCATCATCCGGAAATCCCGCACGGCGTCATCCGCGTGTGCTTCAATCCGGACGAGGAGATCGCCCGCGGCATGACCAGGCTCGACCTGAAGGAACTCGCCGCCGACATCGGCTACACGCTCGACGGCGAGGATCTCGGCGAGATCGATCACGAAACGTTTTCCGCCGACGCCGCCGTGCTGGAAATCCGCGGGGTCTCCATCCATCCCGGCCTGGCGAAGGGCGTCATGGTCAACGCGCTGCGCCTCGCCGGCAGCTTTCTTTCGGCGCTGCCCGCCGAAATCTCCCCGGAGCGCACCGCCGGGCGCGACGGTTTCATCCATCCGGTCGAGGTGGACGGCAACGCCGACCGCTGCACGGTGCGGATGATCCTGCGTGACTTCGAACTCGCCGGGCTCGCGGCCAAGCGGGCCATTGTCGAGCAGGTCGTGGCCGGGTTGCGCATCGTCGAACCCCGCGCCGTCTTCACGCTCACCTTCCCCGAGCAATACCGCAACATGCGTTACTGGCTGGAAAAAGACATGCGTCCGGTGGAGTTCGCCCGCGAGGCCGTGCGCCGGGCGGGAGTCACCCCCTTTTCCACGGCGATCCGCGGGGGGACCGACGGCTCGAATCTGACCGCCCGCGGGCTGCCCTGCCCGAATATTTTCTGCGGCATGCGCGAGGTGCACAGCCAGCGCGAATGGGTCAGCCTGCAGGACATGACCAAGTCCGTCGAAACGCTCCTCCATCTCGCCCAGCTCTGGCACGAGCGGGCTTGAGCCCAACACCAGACGACTCACCGACGGCTCACCCGGCCATCCGGATTGCAGGATAACGAATACCTGTCATCAGGATGCATTGTGTCCGTAACGGCGCGTAGCGCGCCGCGTCATCATTGTCTGAATGCACATGAGAGCCTCCGCTCTCCGAAGGTTTCTCCCAAAGCCATTTCGGTTTCTTCTGCCGCCCGGAAAGATCGTTTCCGGCCCCAAGGACCGATTCGCCTGGGCCGGATGCCGGCTGGCCATCTTCCTGCCCCTCGGGGCCGTCGTCGCCGCCAATGCGGTCAGCGACGTCACCATCCAAGCCCGCAGCCCCTTCGAACTCCCGTCCGCTTCGCTTCCGAAAAACCGGGTCGACGAGTTGGTTTTTGGCCGGTTGCGGCAACTGGGCATTCAACCGGCCAACGTCTGTTCGGATGCCGTTTTTGTCCGCCGCGCATATCTGGATGTGATCGGCACGCTGCCTTCCGCGGCCGAGGCCCGGCAGTTCCTGCTGGACCGGAACCCGGACAAACGCCCTGCCCTGATCGATCGCCTGCTGGAACGCGATGAGTTCGCGGATTACTGGGCGATGAAGTGGAGTGATCTGCTGAGGG
>CAJAKX010000212.1 GCA_903940425.1 uncultured Opitutia bacterium
CCCCCGATCTCCTCAAGCTCGCGCGCGAATTCAACCTGAAGGTCGTCTGCACGAACGACGTCCATTACGTTCGCGCCGAGGACGCCGGGCCGCACGACACGCTGCTCTGCATCCAGACGGGCGCGAAGATCGACGACGCCGACCGCATGCGGTTCGGCAGCCAGCAGTTCTACCTGAAGTCGCGGGCGGAAATGGAGCAGCTCTTCCGCGAGGTGCCGGAGGCGGTCATCAACACGCAGGCCGTCGCCGAAATGTGCGATCTTACGATCCCGTTTCCCAAGGGCACCGAGCGCTACCCGCGCTACCCGCTGCCGCCCGAGGTGAAGACCGACCTCCCCGGTTACCTGAAGCAGCTCTGCGTGGAGGGCCTGCGCCGCCGTTACGGCATCGACTACGCGACCCGGTCGGTGCTCCCGCACACCGAACACCGAACGCTGCACTCTGAACCGAATCCCGCTCTCGCCGCGGAGATCTGCGAGCGGATGGATTACGAGCTCTCGATCATCGACCAGACCGGCTACACCGACTATTTCCTGGTCGTCTGGGACTTCATCCACTGGGCCAAGGAGCAGGGCATTCCCGTCGGTCCCGGACGCGGCTCGGGCGCCGGCAGCATCGCCGCCTACCTGCTCGGCATCACCGACCTCGACCCGCTCCGCTTCAAGCTCCTCTTCGAGCGCTTCCTCAACCCCGAGCGCGTCTCGCCGCCCGACTTCGACATCGACTTCTGCATGCGCCGCCGCGGCGAGGTCATCGACTACGTGCGCCGCAAGTACGGCAACGACTGCGTGGCCAACATCATCACCTACGGCACGCTCGGCGCCAAGATGGTCATCCGCGACGTCGCGCGCGTGCACAACCTGCCCTACGCCGAGGCCGACCGCCTCGCGAAGATGATCCCCGACGAGCTCAACATCACGCTCGACGGCGCCATCGCCAAGTCCGCCGAACTGCGCGCCGAGCTCGAGCGCAATCCCGTCGCCCAGCAGATCGTCGGGCAGGGCCGCGTGCTGGAGGGCATGGTGCGCAACACCGGCAAGCACGCCGCCGGCATTCTCATCACCGACACGCCGCTGGAGGAGTACGTGCCGCTCACGCTGCAGGAGGGCGACGTCACCGTGCAGTACGACATGAACGCGGTCGCCAAGCTCGGCCTGCTCAAGATGGATTTTCTCGGCCTCAAGACCCTCACCGTCATTGCCGACGCCGTGGAGAACGTCCGCCGCACCGTCGACCCGGCGTTCGACATCGAGCAGCTCCCGCTCGACGACGCGAAGACCTTCGCCCTGCTCAACTCCGGCCGCACCACCGCCGTGTTCCAGTTGGAGTCCAGCGGCATGCAGGCGCTCTGCCGCCAGCTGCAGGTCTCGAACATCGACGAGGTCATCGCGCTGATCGCGCTCTTCCGCCCCGGTCCGATGGAATGGATTCCGGATTACATCCGCGGCAAGAAGGACCCGTCGACCGTCAAGTTCCCCCACCCGCTCCTCGAGGAGGTCTGCCACGAGACCTACGGCGTCATGGTCTACCAGGAGCAGGTCATGGAGGCCGCCAAGGTCATCGCCGGCTACACGCTCGGCGGCGCCGACATGCTCCGCCGCGCCATGGGCAAGAAGGATCCGGTCGCGATGGCGGAGGAGCGCGGTAAGTTCGTCGCCGGCGCGAAGCGGCTCCACAACATCGACGAAAACGTCTCCGACGCGATCTTCGACATCCTCAACAAATTCGCCGGCTACGGCTTCAACAAATCGCACTCCGCTGCTTATGCCATCCTCAGCTACCAGACGGCCTACCTGAAGGCGAACCACCCGGTGCAGTTCATGGCCGCCGTGCTCAGCTCCGAGCTGGGCAACGCGGAAAAGGTCGCCCATTTCATCGACGAGGCGCTCGCGATGGGCATTCCCGTGCTCGGCCCCGACATCAACGAGTCCCGGGAAAGTTTTACGCCGGTGTTCCGGCGCGGAGTCGAAAGTCCAAAGTCCAAGGTCGAAAGCCAGAGTCCGGCATCCGTCGCGCCGGCCCCCGACCTTCGACCTTCGACCTTCGACCCATCGGCGGCTCCGGCCGCCGAGATCAGGTTCGGCTTGGCGGGGATCAAGGGCGTGGGCGAGGCCGCCGCGCAGAAAATCATCGGTGAACGCGAGACCGGCGGTCCCTACCGCGACTTTGACGATTTCATCCACCGGGTGGACGGCCGTGCGGTCAACAAGCGGGTGCTGGAATGCCTGATCAAGACCGGCGCCTTCGACTATTCGGGCGCGGCGCGCGGCGTGCTCTTCGCCGGGCTGGACGAGGCGGTGGAGTTCATTTCCGCCCGGCTCAGCGCGACGGCGGCCGACGCGCGGGAGAAGACGGCCGGCCAGGTCTTCCTGTTCGGCGAGGCGGAGACGCCGGCCGTGCGGCGGCGCAACGGCGCGGCGGAGGAGTCCCTGCAGGGCGGCGGCGGCAACGGCAGCGCCAGAGATTTTCCGCTGTCGGAGCAGCTGCAATTCGAAAAGGAACTGCTCGGCTTCTACATCTCCGGCCACCCGATGAACGCCTACGCCGGACTCGCCGAGGCCCTCAACACCGTGCCCGAGGACCAGCTGCTCGACCAGCCGTACCAGAGCGAGTTTCGCCTCTGCGGCATCGCCACCGGCATCACGAAGAAACTTTCCCGCAGGGACAACCGCCCGTGGGCCGCGTTCACCCTCGCCACCAAGCGGGTGTCGCTGCCGATGAACATGTTTTCCGACGCCTACGAGGAGTACGCGAAATACCTCGTCGCCGAGACGCCCGTGCTCGTGCAGGGCAACCTGCTTGCGGGCAACGACGGCGTGCGCATCAACGTCCGGGAGTGCTACCCGCTCGATCTCATCGTGCCCACGCTCGTCAAAAAGATCACCTGGCTGCTCCACCCTGATCATCCCGAACTGACCGCCTTCCTCCGCGCCCTGCGCGCCACCGTCGACGCCAGCTACGGCGACACGCGCCTCGAGTTCGCCTTCGTGCTTGCGGACCGCATCGCGCCGTTCGCCGAGGCGTCCGCCGGCCTCGGCTGGAAGCTGACCGTGGCCCAGTTCCAGCAATTGCGGGCGCACCCCGCCGTTGCCGGCACGCTCGTCGAGACCAAGCGCCTGCAGCTCAAGGAAACCCGCCGCTGGGCGAGGCGCGGCTGACGCCGGCCTGAGTTTTGGGTTTGGAGTTGGTTCCGTCCGGCATCCGCAGCGCGGAGCCGCTCTGCAGCGGAGTCGACCACCGCCCCCAGGACCAGCCCGCATCCCTCTCTCTCGCGCGCAACGATTCAACGATTCGCCCAAGCGTCAATGTCAACTATTAGTTGACATTGCATTCGGTGGAGCGTCCGAAAAACAAGCGCGCTCGCTTTGCCGGCGATGGATCCAGGCTAGCTTTTCATCGCCCATTGACTACTTTCCGAGCATGCGTACGGCGGTCGTTCTGTTGGCCCTCCTGGTAGCTCCAGTCCTTCGGGCCGCGCCGGAATATCCCAACCGCGGGCCGGACATTTATGATCCGCAGGCGGACGGTTCTGTCCTCATCGACGCCGCGCTCGAGCAGGCCCGGACTGACAACAAGCGCGTGCTGCTCGACTTCGGCGCCAACTGGTGCCCGTGGTGCCACCTGCTCCACCAGGTGTTCACCGCCGATGATTCCGTGCGCCGGAAGCTCGCCGCCGGCTACGTCGTCGTGATGATCGACGTCAACAAGCGCAAGGGCCCCGCGCGCAACGCCGCGGTGAACGAGAAGTACGGCAATCCCATCAAGGCGGGCCTGCCGGTGCTGGTCGTGCTCGACGCCGGCGGGCAGTCGCTGGTGACCCAGGAAACCGGCGCGTTCGAGAAGAGCGGCCCGGTCGAGGCGGACGACCCGGCCAAGGTGCTCGCCTTTCTCGAAAAATGGGCGCCGCCGGCCCGGTCCCAGCCGTGACGCTGCGGCTCGTCAGCGGCGGACTCTGGAAGAGGCCTTCCCCGCCGATCACCAAGCCACGGCAACGCCCGCATCCTCCCGCCGGAGCCTCCCGGATCCACAACGCCACTTGCCCGCCGTCCCGCGCTGACATATGTTTGCCATTCCCATGACCTTCCTCGGACTTGGCGACCGCATGTGGCTGTGGCTGGCTTCCGCCTGCTACCTGGCCGAGATCGGAAGAGCACACG
>CAJAKX010000213.1 GCA_903940425.1 uncultured Opitutia bacterium
CCCAGTTTTTCAAACCGGTCGTCACCGTGCCGTATCCGCACAAAACCCTGCCCATCCCGGCGCGCTACCGGGGGCCCATCGAACTCACGGCCGACCCGGCGACGGGCAAGGCCCTCTGCATCGCCTGCAAGCTGTGCGAACGCGCCTGCCCCAGCGACTGCATCCTCGTCGAGGGCGTCAAGCTGAAGGGGGAGAAGAAAAAGTCGGTGACGGAGTTCAAACTCGACTTCACCAAGTGCAGCCTGTGCGGCGCGTGCGTCGAAGTCTGCCCCTGCGACGCCATCCGCTTTTCCAAGAACTACAACCTCGCGAGCACCGCCAAGGAGGACTACATCTTTGACCTGGTCGCGCGCCTGCAGGCGGAGAAGAAGCAGCCGTGATTCCTGGCTCCGACTATCTTGTCACCGGCATTTTCGTCCTGATCGTCGCGACGACCATGGGTGGCGCGCTCCTCGCGGTGCTCAGCACGCGCATCATCCGCAGCGTCTGCGGCCTGGCGCTGTGCTGCGTCGGCCTCGCCGGGCTCTACTATTTCCTCAACAGCCCGTTCCTGGCGCTGATGGAGATCCTCATCTACGTCGGCGCCGTCTGCGTGACCATCATCTTCGGTGTCATGCTGTCCGAGACCGACGAGCCCGAGCCGCAGGAAAAGCGGAACCGCGAGGCGGTGTGGGGCGGAGTCGCGCTGCTGGTGAGCGCGGCGATTTTCTGGGGCGTGGCGCGGCTGGGCCTGCAGGGCCGCTGGCCGGCGCCGGCCGCACCGGTGGGCGACGGCTCGGTGCAGGCCATCGGCCTCTCGCTGCTCACGACCTACAGCCTGCCCTTTGAGTTGATTTCACTCGTGCTCTTCGTCGCCATCCTCGGAGCCCTGACGATCGCCCACGGCGGAAGGGGGAAGGAATGACCGCCCACCTCTACGACCGGCCCGGCGTCTACCTCGTCCTCGCGGCCTTCCTGCTGGCCGCCGGCATCTACGGCCTCATCCGCCGCCGCACGCTCATCGGCATGCTCATCTCGGGCGAACTGATCTTCTCGGCCGCCGCGTTGAATTTCATGGCCCTGAACCGCTTCATGACACCGGATCCGACGGTCGGACAGATCTTCGTCCTTTTCATCATGGGTCTGGCCGCCGCCGAGATCGCGATCACGCTGAGCATCATCATCGCGGTCTACCGGAATTACCGCTCCATCCATCCCAAGGAGCTATCCGAACTGAAAGGCTAGCCCCCATGGAAACGCCCTCCGACCTCCGGCTCCTGCTCGCCGTCCTCGCCCCGCTCGTCGGCGCCGGGCTGGTCATGGCGACGGGCAAAAGGCCCAATCTGCGCGAAGCCTGCTCCTTCCTCGCGGCCGCCACGCTGTTCATCGTCGTCGCGTCGATGATCCCCTGCGCCCGCGCCGGGCACACGCTGCACTTCACCCTCTTCCAGTTGCTGCCCGGGCTGAGCTTCTCGCTCCGCGCCGACGCGCTCTCGATGATCTTCGCCGTCACCGCCTCCTTCCTGTGGGTGCTGACGGTGTTCTATGCGGCGGGCTACATGCGCGGCCTCGGGGAGCACGCCCAGACGCGCTTCAGCACCTGCTTCGCCCTCGCCCTCTTCGGCGCCATCGGCTGCGCCTTCTCCGACAATCTCCTCACGCTCTACCTTTTCTATGAGATCGTCAGCATCACCACCTATCCGCTCGTCGCCCACCATCAGGACGAGGAGGGCTACGAGGGCGGGAGGAAATACCTCGTCTACCTGACCACCGCGGCCAAGGGGCTGATCCTCCCGGCGATGGTGCTGATCTACGTCCTGTCGGGCACGCTCGATTTCGCCACCAACGCCCACGCCGGCATCCTGCCCGCGAACGTCCACAACGGCGTCATCATCATCCTCTACGTCTGCTGCCTTCTGGGTTTCGCCAAGAACGCCGTCATGCCGCTGCACCACTGGCTGCCGGGCGCCATGGTCGCGCCGACGCCGGTCAGCGCCCTGCTCCATGCCGTCGCCGTGGTGAAGGTCGGCGTGTTCTCCACCGTGCGGGTGATGCTCTACGTTTTTGGCGTGGACCTCATGGACCGGCTCCACCTCGGCCTGCCCACCGCTTACTTCGTCGCCATCACGATCCTCGTCGGCTCCATCATCGCCTTGAGCAAGGATGACCTGAAGGCGCGGCTGGCCTACTCCACCGTCAGCCAGCTCTCCTACATCATCCTCGGCGTCGCCCTCCTGACGCCCACCGCCGTCGCGGGCGGCCTCTTCCACATCGCCGCCCACGCCTTCGCGAAGATCACGCTGTTCTTCTGCGCCGGCGCGATCTACGTGGCCACCCATAAGAAAAAAATCTCCGAGATGAACGGTCTGGGCCGGGCGATGCCCTTCACCTTCGGCGCCTTCGCCCTCGCGTCGCTGAGCATGATCGGCGCCCCGCCGGTCGGCGGCTTCGTCTCCAAGCTTTACCTCTTCGTCGGCGCCCTCGACGCCGGCTCCCTCGGCATCCTCGTCGTGCTCGTGGCCAGCTCGCTCCTCAACGCCGCCTATTTCGCCCCCGTGGTCTACCAGGCTTTCTTCGGTCCGCCCCCGGCCGGGGATGCCGGCCAGCACTACCAGGAGGCGCCGCTCGCGATGCTGGTTCCCCTCTGCCTTACCGCCGTCATCTCGGTGGTCATCGGCATCTGCCCCGATTTCTTCATGCACTTTGCCCAGGCCGTCCTGCCATGAACCTAGTCCGCCTCATCGATTTTCTGCGCGACCGCCTGCCGACCGTGGTGCGGGTGGGCCTTGCGGTGCTGGTCGTCCTCGTCGTGCTCGACGCCGTTCCGGCCGTCGTCGACAAAGCGCACGCCCACACGGCGATGGAGCACGTTCCCGCGTTCTGGACGGTGTTTGGCCTCCTCGGCTGCCTGCTGCTCGTCGTTTTCGCCAAGACCTTCGGCCGTCTCGGCATCTCGACCCGCGAGGACTACTACGATGACTGACTTCTGGATTCATCCCGCGCTGGTCCTGCTCCTCGGCTGCCTCGGGCTGCCGCTGGTGCCCGCGCGCCTGAAGAAAGCCTTTCTCCTCCTCGTGCCGGCGCTGACATTCGGCAGCGTGCTCACCATGGCCCGGGGGACGTACGGCGAGGTGCACTTCCTGCAGTGGACGCTGACCTTCGGCCGCGCCGACGCGCTGAGCCTCGTCTTCGCCCACATCATGAGCCTGATGTGCATCATCGGGACGCTGTTCGGGCTGCAGGTCGAGGAGGACGGCCAGCACATCGCCTCCTGGATCTACGTGGCCGGCTCGCTCGGCGCCATCTTCGCGGGCGATCTGCTCACGCTCTTCCTGTTCTGGGAGATGATGGCGTTCTCCTCCGTCTTCCTCATCTGGTACCGCCGCCAGCCCGGGTCCACCGCCGCCGGTTTCCGCTACCTGCTGGTGCACGTCACGGGCGGCCTGGCGTTGCTCGCCGGCATCGTGCTCCAGGTGAAGGCCACCGGCAGCACGGCCTTCACCGCCTTCGATGTCCACCATCTCACGCCGGGGGCCTGGCTCATCCTGGGCGGTTTCCTCCTCAACGCCGCCGTGCCGCCGCTGCATGCGTGGCTGCCCGACGCCTACCCGGCGGGCACGTTCAACGGCGCCGTCTTCCTCAGCGCCTTCACGACCAAGACCGCGGTCTACGCGTTGTGCCGCGGCTTTGCCGGCATGGAGCTGCTCGTGGTGCTCGGCGTGATCATGTCGCTCTACGGCGTCATCTACGCCATCATCGAGAACGACGTGCGCCGGCTCTTCGCCTACCACATCGTCAGCCAGGTCGGCTACATGGTGGCCGGCGTCGGCATCGGCACGGAACTCGCCATCAACGGCGCCTGCGCCCACGCCTTCGCCCACATCCTCTACAAGGGCCTGCTCTTCATGGGCGGCGGCGCGGTGCTCCACATGACGGGCGAGACCCGGATGTCCGAGCTGGGCGGCCTCTACAAAAAGATGCCGTGGGCCTTCATCTTCACGCTGATCGGCGGCCTCTCGATCTCCGCGTTTCCGCTTTTCAGCGGCTTCGTCAGCAAGTCCATGATCGTCCAGGCCGGCTTCGACCAGCACCTCCTCTGGGCCGCCCTCCTGCTCAACCTCGCCGCGATCGGCACCTTTTACTGCAACGGCCTGAAAGTCCCGTACTTCGTCTGGTTCGGAAAGAACAAGTGCCAGCCTGCCACGTTCGAGCGCGCCAAGGATCCGCCCTGGAACATGCTGGCCGCGATGGGCCTCACCGCGTTCCTCTGCGTCTTCATCGGCTGCTACACGCCCTACCTCTACCACCTGCTCCCGTATCAAAACGCAGCGGCGGCGTACCATCCGTACACCTCGTACCACGTCTCCGAAACCCTCCAGATCCTGCTCTTCACGGCCCTCGCCTTCTTCGTGCTGGTCCGGCTGAGGAAGATCGAGCCGCACCGGGGCACCAACCTCGACCTCGACTGGTTTTACCGCCTGGGCGGCCGCGCCTTCTTCTGGCTGGCCCGCAAGCCGGTCCAGTCGGCCGACACCGGCGTGGGCGAGGTCTACCGCGTCGGCGGCCTCGTGCCGCTGATGAAATCCGCCGGCCTGGTGGGTGTCTTCGACAACCGCGTCATCGACGGCGCCGTGGACGGCCTGGCGTCCGCGGTCCGCGGCCTCGGCGGCCGCCTGCGCTTCGCCCAGCGCGGGGCGCTGCAGGAAAACCTCACCCTCGTGTTCGCCGTCGCGGCGATCCTCATCCTCGCCTTCCTGTTCTTCTTCTAGCGCCTTCGTGCCATGACTCCCCCCGGCTCCAACGCGGGCTTTCCCCTTCTCAGCGTGCTGATCTTCGCGCCGCTGCTCCTCGCTGCGGTCGCGGCCCTGCTCCACAGCGAGCGCGTGCTGCGCTGGTGGACGCTCGCCGGCACCACGGCGGTCGCGCTGCTGTCGCTGCGGCTCTGGACGGACTTCGCCCCCGGCACCGCCGACTTCCAGTTCGGCGAACACGCTGCCTGGATTCCCGGGCTGAAGATCAACTACACGCTCGGCATCGACGGCATCAGCCTGCTGCTCGTGCTGCTGACGACCCTCATCGCGCCGCTCTGCGTCCTCGCCTCGTGGACCTACCTCAGGACGCGCGTCCGGGAGTTCATGATCTGCCTGCTGATCATGGAGACGGCCATGACCGGCGTCTTCTGCGCGCTCGATTCCATCCTCTTCTTCGTCTTCTGGGAGGCGATGCTCATCCCGATGGCGCTGCTGATCGGCGTGTGGGGCGGTCCGCGCCGGATCTACGCCTCGCTCAAGTTTTTCATCTATACGATGTCGGGCTCGATCTTCCTGCTGGTCGCGCTGATCGCCCTGCGCCTCCACGCCGGCACCTTCCACATCCCCGACCTGATGGGCCGGCCGTACGATCCGGTCTTCCAGTGCTGGATCTTCGCGGCGTTCTTCATCTCCTTCGCGATCAAGGTGCCGATGTTTCCGTTCCACACGTGGCTGCCCGCGGCCCACGTCGAGGCGCCCACGGCCGGCAGCGTGCTGCTCGCCAGCATCCTCCTCAAGATGGGCGCGTACGGCTTCCTGCGCTTCTCCCTGCCGATCACGCCCTACGCCACCCACGTCTTCGCGCCCTGGATTCTCTGGCTCTCCGTGGCCGCCATCCTCTACGGCAGCTTCGCCGCGCTCGCGCAAAGTGACCTGAAGAAACTCGTGGCCTACTCGAGCATCGGCCACATGGGCTTCGCCACGCTCGGCATCTTCCTGCTCAACACCCGCGGCGTCGAGGGCGCCACCCTCGTGATGATCAACCACGGCGTCACCACCGGCGCGCTGTTCATCGCCGTCGGCATCATCTACGAGCGCCTGCACACCCGCGACCTCGACGCGGCCGCCGGCCTTGGCAAATACATGCCGGTGTTCTCCTTCTTCCTCGGCGTGTTCTGCCTCTCCTCGCTCGCCTTCCCCGGCACCAACAGCTTCATCGGCGAATTCCTCGTGCTGGCCGGCGGTTTCGCGCACTCCAAATGGCTGGTGGCCTGCGTCGTGCCCGGCGTGGTCGCCGCCGCCGCCTACAACCTGCGCATGCTGCAGCGGGTGGCCTACGGCGGCACGCACAACCCCGGCCACGCCGGGATCGCCGATCTCAACCTGCGCGAAATCGCCACCCTCGCGCCCCTGCTGGTCTTCGTCTTCTGGATCGGCCTCCATCCGCAGCCCTTCGTCAACGTCATGCACGTGAGCGTGCAGCACCTCCTCGCCCAAGCCGGCCACGCCGTGGCCCTGACCCCGGCGGTCCTCCCATAAAATGATGCTCCTCGTTCCTCGCTCCTCGCTACTCGCTACTTGGTAATGATCTCCTCCTTTGTCATGGCCTTCCTTCCGGAGCTGGTGCTGCTCACCGGCGCGCTCGGCCTCTTCGTGGTCACCCTCGGCGTCGCGCCGCAAAAACTCGCCCGGACCGTCGCCCTCGGCGTCGCGCTGGCCACCATCGCCGCCGCGGCGCTGGCGCTGGGACAGCACGCCGACCTCTTCAGCGGCGCCTACCGCGTCGACCAGTTTTCCCAGCTCCTCAAGCTCGTCTTCGCCTTCGGCTTCGCCTGCATCCTGCTCCTCAACGGCGAACTCCCCGACATCCGCAGCGCGGTCAAGGCCGAGTACCACCTCTTCCTCACGCTGAGCATCACCGGGCTCGTCATGCTCGTGAGCTGCGTCGACATCATCTCGCTCGTCGTCGCCCTCGAGCTGTCCTCGTTCCCGCTCTACCTGCTCGTGCCCATGCGTCGCGAGCGCGAGGGGCAGAAGAGCCAGATGGAGTCGGCCATCAAGTACATCATGTTCGGGGTGGCCGCCAACGGCATCATGTTCTTTGGCCTCAGTTACCTTTACGGCCTCACCGGCACCACGCACCTGCCGGAGATGGTCGCCATCCTCCAGCCGGTCGTCCACTCGCCGCTCGCCATCGTCGGCCTGGTCATGGCCTTCTGCGGTTTCTACTACAAGCTGGCCGTCTTCCCGTTCCATTTCTGGACGCCCGATGTCTACCAGGGCGCATCCAACGAGACCGCCAGCCTCATCGCCTCGCTGCCGAAGGTCGGCGCCGTGGCCGTGCTCGTGCGCCTCGTCTCGCTCGCCACGCCGGACAACCAGACCATTGCCCTCCTCCTGACCTTCCTCGCCGTCGCCTCGATGTTCTACGGCAACCTGATCGCCCTCGTGCAGAAGGACCTCAAGCGGCTGCTGGGCTTCTCCGGCATCGCCCACGCCGGCTATGCGCTGATCGGCTTCGTCGCGCTCGACGTGGCCGGCTACACCGCCGCCCTCTATTACATCGCCGGCTACATGCTGATGATCCTGGCGTGCTTCGTCGTCATCTGCCGGGTCTCGCGCGACGGCACCAATGTCGCGATCGAGGAGCTGGCCGGGCTGCACCGCCGCTCGCCGCTGCTGGCCCTCACGCTGCTCGTGGGCCTGTTCGCCCTCGCCGGCCTCCCGCCCTTCGTCGGCTTCATGGCCAAGCTCTCGCTGCTCACCGCCGCATGGGACCAGCGACACTTCGCGCTGGTGATCGTTGCCGTGATCAACTCGGCCATCGCGATCTACTATTATCTGCAGGTCGTCCGCCAGGCCGTGTTCGGCGAGGCCGGTGGCAACCCGACGCCGATCGTGCTCACCTGGCCGACCAAGGTCCTCTGCGTGGTGCTCATCGGCGGCATCGTGCTGCTCGGCGTCGCCCCGGGCACTGTCATCGATACCATCTCGAGTTCGCTCGCCTTCGTGACCTCCGGCCCCGCCACCGCGCTGCTGGGCCATTGAGCGCGGCTACTTCAGCGGCCGCATCCTCACGGTGCGGTCATCCACCGCGCTGAAATTGCCCGCCCAATCGTCGCGCGAAGC
>CAJAKX010000214.1 GCA_903940425.1 uncultured Opitutia bacterium
CTCGTAGAGCGGCAGTGTCTGGTAGATCTTGCCCGTCACGATCAGCGTGGCATCCCGGTTGAGTCCGCCGAAATTCGGATTGAAATCCTTCGCGTTCCACTGGAACGGCGTGCCGGTGGCCTCTTCCTTGTAGTTTGGGCTGTTGTCCACCTGCACCGCCAGGAGATTGTCCTGGCCGCCGAACTTGACGAACTTGGTGATGTCGAGACCGACCGGGGTGACCCCGTTTTCATATTTGCCGATCGGCTGCCCGTTGAGGAAGAAGCGGCCGGCTTGCCGCAGACCGTCGAATTCGAGGAAAACCTTCTGGCCCTCGGCGCCGGCGGGCAGCTTGAAGTATTTGCGATACCAGCCGACGCCAAACATCTTTTCCCCCTGGTCGCCGCCGCTGTGGCTGATGAACGCGCGATAGGTGTCGGTCTCGTTCCACGTATGCGGAAGGCTGACGCTGGCCCACGCCGAGTCGTCGAATGCCGGTTGATCGGCTCCGGCCGCGTCGCCAAAGGCGAATTTCCAGCCGGGATTGAAGTTGTAGGTGGCGCGCGGCGAGGCGGGGGGCTGGAACGCGGCCGGCTCGGCGGCGCGGACGGGCAGCGCGACCAGCAAAAGCGCCAGCGGGCGCAGCATGCGAGGCAGCCAGGGAGTGGGGATTGGTTGCATGGATAAATCTCCTTCAACCGGCCGGGTGTGCCGGTGCAGTGCAAGAATAAAAATATGCCAGACCGTGTTGTTGGCCCGGTAAACTCCGCTCTACCGATATCGGTAGAGCCTGACCCGCTGCATGGTCGGCCCGTCGGAGCCAAACATCAGACCGCTCCCCGACTGATTTTCGGCGGCCGCCGCGGCGCAAGAACATCGGCGCTGATCTTCGCCATGGCGCTCAAATCAGCAACGGCGCGGTCTCCACTACATCGCAAAAATCAGAAAACCGCGCTGCCTCCGCCAGCGAAAATCATATGATTACTGACTCGGAAACCGAAAAAACGCCTTCTTCTCTCGAAGTCGGGCTAACTCCCGCCACCTTAGGAAAACAATTCCCAGGAGGATTCCGCGACGGCTATTGCGTCCTGGCCGGCTCGGCTTTCAGCACCACCAGCCATTCGAAACTGATCTTGATGTCGTCGCCCGTTTTGATCGTCGGCATTCCCAAGATGCGCGGTGCGGGTGGCACGACATCGAAATCGGTCATCTTCAGTGGCATTGAGCCGACGATTTTGAGACTGGTCTTGTCCATTCGCTCAATCGTCACAGGCATGGTGATCGTTCGCGTGGTGCCCGCCACCTTCAGGGCGCCGACGGCGTCAAACTGTAGTGGCCCGGTGGTGCCGGTCGCGGACTTGGGCTTCAACTCGATGAGGCGATACTCGATGCGAGGATATTCGGCCATGTTCAAGTGATCCTGCATGACCGCATCCATTGCGTCGGCGTAACTCTTGAGGGTCTCCACCGGAATGAACACCTGGACGTTGGGCTTGGCGGCCTGCAGGTCCTTGAGCGCCGACTCGGGAAAGTTGCTGTCCGCCTCGATGAAACCGTCGATCGTCGGGCTTTCGACCGTCCAATCGTGGATGGTGGACGTGCCTTCCATCTTGACCTTGCTGCCGGTCGGCTGCGCCTCGTAGCGAACGGCTTGAGCGGCTGCCGACGCTGCGAGCAGCAAAGCCGCCGCGCCGCCGGCAATCGCAGCGATTCGTGACCTGTTAGTTCTGGGTTCGGTTGTTTTCATTCGCTATGGGTTCGCTACCTCGAAGCTTGCTTCGACTTGGTTGGCGGAATGGTTGACGCCACAAATGTCGGAGGTGTCCGGGGTGGTTTGGTCAAAGGCCTCGGGGCTTGCCCGAGGGACTTAACTTGTTTCTTAAATGCAATGTAAAGGCCGAAAATTTTTTTCGCCTGAATCCTTAGCCGCGACGGGGGATCGTGGCTGGGGGTGGTTTTCGAGCCGGTATTTTCGCGATGGTTCGTAGCATGGGATCGAGCGACGCCGCGGCGCCCGTGTTCAAAATCCACAACTAACCTCACCCGCAGATGCGGCTTCTCCCTCCATGACTAAGGACTGAGGTTTTGGTTCTGATTCGGGAATCAGCGCTTGACCCGCCAGCGTGGTGGCCGTAGCTGGCGGAGCGATGAATCCCGAATGGGACGAGGGGACTGTTGAATACCGAAGGGCGGCACGATAAGTCCTCGTGAGTACTCAAGTCCGAGAGTAATTTGGGAGGTATAAATCGATGGCTATTGGCACACAGTCCATACCGATGCGTTGGCCGGCAGGTCCTTTGGACATTGCCAGACGACAGAAGGGAAAGAACTTCACGCCGGAGATGGCCGAGGTTATCCGCCAGTGGCAGGATCCTTCTTTATTGGCCTTCGTGCAGGGTACGCCCGTCAACTGCCTGGTAGTCAGCTGGGCCTCGGGTTTGCCGGAAGACGCCGAGCAGCAGCAAGCGTTGCAGCCGCTGCTCGAAAGAGCCCGGCAGGCCGGGCTGGATGTCGTGGGATTGGTTGAGAGTCCGGCCGACCCAGCAGCCGCCCTGGCGGCCGCCCGCACGGCGGGCCTTTCCGCCGTCGCCATGGAAGCGATTCCACCCGGGAATGCCGGCATCCCGGTTATTGCCTGGGCCAAGTCCGGGGAGGCACTGTGGGGCGCCAATTCCCCGATCCTCGGCATGTCAGACGGTCTCTGGCCCGGAGTTCCGCAGGAGAGGACTCCGACCGGTGGTCCGACGAACCTGCCCTGGGTCGATTCCAATGGAGCGCTGCTCGCCATGGCCCAGGCTCTCGCGCCGAACAAAGCCGTGTGGATCGTCGTCGATCCCCCCCCAAAGGCGAAGCTGACAGTCGAGAACTACCTTCTGGCCGTGGCGGACCCGGCAACCTATGGCGGGCGATGGTTGATCTCGCTGGATGACCAGATGCGCGCGGGCCTGGCCGCAAGGAGCGCACCGGCGGTGGCAGACTGGAAGAGAATCACCGACGCAGCGGCCTTCTTCGAGCAAAACAAGGCGACCAGAACCTATGAGCGCATGGGCCGGCTGGCCGTGCTGTCGAGTTTTTCGGAGCCGGACCGGTTCTTCGGCGAGGATGCGCTGAACCTGCTTCCCCGGCTGCGCGAGCCGTTTCGGGTAATTCCGAGGTCGCAGGCATTGACCGCTTCCATCAAGGGTCTGCAGGGGATTCTCTACGTGGACCAGGAGCCGCCGGACCCCAAGCTGCGGAAGAGATTGATCGCTTTCGTCAAGAAAGGCGGGACCTTGTTCGTGCGTACCACGTGGCCGAACCCGGAAGGCTCGCCGATCGAACTCTCCTCGGCCGAAGCGTATCTTCTCTTCAACGTGCGCAGTTTGGGCAAAGGCCGGCTGGCCGTGGCCAAGGAAGACAAGCCCGACACGTACTTCACCTGCATGGATGTCCAGAACATCATGAGTCACCGCGGCGATCCGGCGCGTTTGTACAACGGCTCATCCATGAACTTCTTTTACCAGGTGTCCCCGCAGGATCGGCAGGGAGTGATCCACGTGTTGAACTACTCGCGGCGGCCCGGGAGTGATAATGCGCTCGTCTATCTGAAGACGCCCTGCCGGTCGGCTCGCTTTGTGAGCCCGGAAATCGCCTCGCCCGTCGCGCTCCAGTTGGTTCCGCAAGCGGCCGGTGGGGCGGAGTTGTCACTGCCGCGCATTTCCGTGTATGGCGCGGTCCAAATGGAGACCTAGGAATTCAAGGACACTACCATGAAAAAGGATTTCAGCAGAAGAGAGTGGCTGGTGGGGGCCGGTGCCGCGGCCGGTTATCTGCTTACGCGGCCCGCGTTGAGTTTTGCCCAAACGACCCTCCCCGGTCCAACCCCCGAGTATGGTCTGGGTGCCAACGCCCGGCCCGGACGGGTCACCGTTGGCAAGTGCATGGATTACGGTCCCAATCTGATCCCCACCCTAGAGAAGATGTTCGATGAATTGGGCGGCCTGGGGAAACTGGTGAAGGGGAAGACCGTGGCGATGAAGGTGAACTTCATCGGAGTTCGCTGGCAACGCCTGGGCACCGCACCGATGGAGGAGACCTTCTGGTCGCATCCGCGCATGATCGGGGCCACCGTGCACCTGTTGGGAAAGGCGGGCGCGCGCCGCATCCGGGTGCTGGAAGGTCCCTGGTCGACCGCCGAAACCCTGGAAGAGGTCATGCTGGCCCAGAACTGGCGGCCGGAGGACATTCTGAACGCGGCGCCGAACGTGGAGTTCGAAAACACGAACTACCTCGGACAGGGGGAAAAGTATTCGCGGTTCATGGTGCCTGGCGGTGGAGTCGTCTTTCCTGGCTACGACCGGAACCATTCGTACGAGGACTGCGACGTGTTCATCTCAAACGCCAAGCTGAAGGAGCACGCCGCTACGGGGGTCACCCTGTCCATGAAAAACATCTACGGCACCACGCCCATCACCATCTATGGCGAGGGCGCGGGGATCGACGAGCCGGCCATCCGCCCGCAAGGCGGACGCGGCGGTGTCTTTCACTTTGCGCGGCGTGCGCCGTCCAAAAGCGCGCCGCAGCAGATCGACCCCAATTTTTCCAAGGACCAGGGTGTCCGGCTTCCGCGGATCATCGCCGAACTGAACGCCGTGCGGCCCGCTGATTTGGCGATCATCGACGGCATTAAGACCGCCACCGGCGCGGAGACCAACTACGGCAGCCGGCCCCAGGCGGCGGTCAATCCCGGTGTGATCATCGCGGGAACAAATACCGTGGCCACGGACGCCGTGGCGATGGCCGTCATGGGATTCGACCCCTTGGCCGACCGTGGAACACCGCCATTCGCCAACTCCGACAGCATGTTGCGATTCGGCGAAGAACTGGGAGTCGGCTTGCGTGACCTCAAACGCAACGAGGTGGTGGGGGTCCCCATCGCCGAAGCTCGGTTCGACTTCACCGCGGTCCGCGAGAGAATCCTACGCGAAGCCGGCAAGACCTGATCCGTGACCCGCCTGGAAGCGAGCGTCGACTCCATGGGAACGACCTTCTCGGTCGTGCTTTATGGAGACCGCCACGACCGGATGGAAGAGGCCACCAACGCTGCCTTTGCGGAGGTCCAGCGACTGGACAGTCTGCTTTCAGTACACCGGCCGGCCAGCGGGTGGAGCGAAATCAATCGTCTCGCCGGACAAGGGCCCGTGGCCGTATCGCCGGAAGTGTTCAAGCTGATTTCCCGGTGCCGCCAATACAGCCGGCGAAGCCAGGGGACGTTCGACATCACCGTTGGCCCACTGATGAAGACATGGGGATTCTTCAAAGGCACCGGGCGGCTTCCGAGCCGGGAGGAAGTCGCGGCGGCCCTGACCAGGGTAGGCTACTGCCATCTGTGCCTGGATCAAGCGGGCCGCACGGTGCGATTTGACATTGCAGGCATGGAAATCAACCCCGGCGGAATCGGCAAAGGATATGCGGTCGACCGCATGGTGGGAATCCTCCGACGGAAAGGTTTCGATACGGCGCTGGTGATGGCATCGTCCAGCAGCATCTACGGCATGGGAGCGCCACCGGACGAGCCGAGGGGCTGGAAAATCGATATCCGCCATCCGAAGCGGCCGCGGCGGCACTCTGCGGCTGAGGTGTTCTTGCAGGACATGTCGCTTTCCACCTCCGGCGGCTACGCCCAGACTTTCTTGGCCGACGGGCGGGTCTTCTCCCATATCATGGATCCGCGGACGGGATATCCCGCGCAGGGCATGCTCCTGGTTTCGGTGACCGCTCCGCGCGCCATTGACAGTGAAGCATGGACCAAACCCTTCTTCATCCATGGGCGATCGTGGGCACTGAAGAACAAACCCAAACGACTCAACGCGTTCTTTTGTGAAGATGGGCCCGAACAGACCTGGAGCTGGCTGTCATAGTCAGCAAGCTCGTCATCACTCTTGATACGAGAGGGCGTTACATGGGGAAAAGGACGTGTCACGCCCTTACGTTAAAGGAGTGAAGGGACAACAAATTATTTCTCTCAAACTCCTGTTGTCCGGTGGCTGCACGGACCGAGGCGCTCACGACTAGGGCGTCACCAACTCAATGCCGGTTCCGTTGGGACTGAGATTGCGGCTGTATTGCTTACGCGTCGAATCGTTCCAATGCTCATGCACCCCCAGGCTCTTGAGCCGTTCTCCATCGGGGGCGTAGACCGTGCCCGAGGGGGGATGGTCGGCCAGCGCCGCCTCGTGCAGGTAGTTATCCGCGTTTTTCACCGGCTCGAAGTCGGTGAACCGGCCCAAGGGAAACTCGGTGCGGAGAAAATCGAGGCCGACTGAGTCGATGGCGATCGGATCCTGGGACATGAAAATGCTGGCGAGCCATTCGCCGTGGAAGAGTTTTTCCCAATGGCCGTGCTCGGCGACGTTGTCGTTGACGTCCCGGATGCCATAGAGGCCGTCGAGCACGAACAGCAGGGTTTTCCCTCCGAGCTGCCGGGAACCGATCATGTCCACGAACGGATGATAGATGCCCATCGGATGGGAGTGGGAATTCACATACACTTCGTGGTCGCGCACATCGACGGTGCCATAGTGATTCTTGGCGGTCAGCGTGACTCCCGTGGTGGGATGCCCTTTCATCAGCGACATATTGACGAGGTAGGTCGCCTCGGTGACGCACTTGGGGAGATCCTTTCCGACCAGCGGCTTTTCCACCGAGTAATGCAGGGTGTCTTTCTGGTACTCGACCGGGAAGCGTCCGTTTTTCCCGTCGCCTTTGGAATCGACGAACCTGACTCCGGGGAAGGCCTGGTGGGACTTCAGGAACACCCGATCGGGGATGACCCGGGTCGCTTCATAAACGGATATCATGTCCTCGGGCACCTTGGCCACCCTGACCAGCTGGTCCAGCAGGGCGAAGAGCGCTTGGGGCGAGGCGTCGATCTGGTTGTCGGCATCGCCATATCCTTCATACGCATTGTTGCAGTTGATCTTGAGGGCGATCTTCTCGCCCGCGACATAACCCTGATCTCCCCGGCCGCAGCTGCGATTGTGGTACCGGAACAACATCTCCCAGGACGCCGCATCGGATGCTGCGCCAGACAGGGTGCGGAGCGATTTGGACATCATCGCGCTGACGACAGCCTGGTTGATGCCGGTGCCGTCCTCCCACCAGTGGCCCGTCTTGCCATCCCACGGCGTGGCCGCGAGATCGCGGATCCAAACCACGCGCCCCGGAAAAATTCCCTTTCCGACGCCCAGCGGGTGGTTGGCGCCATCGGACGGCACCCACGAGGGGGTGAGGGACGCAGCGGCTGCGACCGGTTCCGCGGCGACGAGCGTACAGCGGAACAATGCGAGCGAGGCGAATCCCAGGATGGTCCGCGGCAAGAGCCATTGAGTTTTCATGAAATGGAGCGGGTTGGATCGGCTGAGTTTTTCTGGGAAATTAATTTGTGACCGCGGCGTGGATCGGCCGGCCCGCGCCACTGAGGTTGTCACACGCGACGTCACGGCCCTTGGCGCCGGAATTCCATGCTGCTCGTGCCGAGAATAAAGGAGGTGACTCCCGCAAACGGATTTATTTCTTTCGGGCAATCAATGTAGGCTCGGTAGTTGTCCTGGATGCCGATGCTGCTGCAGTCATGGATGTCGATCAAGCCATCGGCGCCGGTGCGGGCTTTCTCGATGATGCCAGCGTACGCCTTTTCGATGACCGGGGTGTAGTCGGCGCGGCTGATGTACCCCTTCTCGATCGAGGTCTTGATCAGATAGATGAACATGCCGGTGCCGGACGTTTCGTTCCAGTTGCCGGG
The DNA here is from genome assembly GCA_903940425.1 of uncultured Opitutia bacterium. Classification (GTDB taxonomy): domain Bacteria; phylum Verrucomicrobiota; class Verrucomicrobiia; order Opitutales; family Opitutaceae; genus Fen-1467. Next base: position 7,763 of record CAJAKX010000214.1, read on the forward strand.
CGCGGCGGGTTTGTCGACCACCTGGCACCACCTTCCCGTTTTGGGGTCCTGCACGTCCTTCAGTCCCTGGCACAGGTTGCGGAGCACCGCGAGCAGCGGCTGGCGATCGGGGTGATCGGCCGGCAGGTAATCGAAGACGTCGGCGATCAGGAGCGCATACCAGCCCAGCCCCTCGCTCCAGACCTCCGGGGCCAGGCCGGTCTTTTTGTCCGCCCACGATGCCGTGCGGGACTCATCCCACCCGTGCAGGAGCAGTCCGTTGGGTTTCAGGCAGTGCTCAAGGGCGAGCTTCATTTGCCTGGTGACCTCGGCGAAGGCGTAATCGCGGTCGCCGATTGTGCGCCCATACCGCGCCAGAAACATCTGGCCCATAAAGACCCCGTCCACCCACATCTGGTGCTTCGCCCAGTCGCTGTGCCAGAACCCGCCGTCCGCATTGCGCGGGTAGTGACGAAATCCGTCCCGGATTTTTATCGCCGCGATCTTGTATTTTTCGAGCCGGGTCTGCTCGTACATGAATAGAATGGCATAGCCGGGCAGGAAATTATCCAGCGCAGTCGGCACGAAATCCGGGATATTGCCCTGGGCATCCACCTGCTGGTCCACGTAGCGCTTGAGGTAGTTGAAGTACCTGACATCGCCGGTGAGCCGCCAAAGCTTTTCAAAAGTGAACATCGCGTAACCGGCCTGCCAGCTGAAGTGGTTGGTCTGTCCCACCCAATGGATGCTGTCCGGATCGGGAAAGCGCTGGAGGAAGGTATCCGCGACGGCGGTCGACCAGAGGCGGGCGGACGCCGCACCCGACGCGGGCGTGTGGAGGAGCAGGGTGGTCATTGTCACCAAGAGCAGATGGCGATGCATGGGAGACCTTGTCGCGGCCGGTTCAGGGCAGCCGCACAAAACGCAGCACGGCGCCGCCGCCGGGTGCCATGCTCAGATCGAGCGTGTCGTCGGCCGACACGACGCGTTCCTCGATCTCGAGGTGTCCGGGATTCTCGCCGCTATCGGCCGCGTCGCGCCACCAGCGCAATTGCCATTTTCCAGCCCCGAGGAAATCGAGCTTCACGGACCGCACCCGGGTGTAGCCGTTGTTCAGCGCGCCGAGGTACCAGTCGGCCCCGGAGCGGCGGGCGATCACGAGATGCTCGGCCACCACGCCCGAAAGCACGCGGGTTTCATCCCACACCGTCGGCACGAGTTTCAGGAAATCGATGCCGGGCTGGCCGCGCAGGTTCGTCGGATGGTCCGACACGCACATCACCGGGCTGTCGTACGCGACGAACAGCGCGAGCTGGCCGGCGCGGGTGCCTTGCACCTGCGTCGGGCTGACATTCGGCTGGAACCGATCCGCCGGGCGGTTGACGAAACCGCCGGGCGTGAAATCGCCGGGCCCGGCCAGAAAGCGGGTGAAGGGCAGCGTGACGCGATGTTCGGCGGTGACGCGCCGGCTCCACTTGTTGTATTCGTTGCCGAGAATGCCCTCGCGCGTGATCTGGTTGGGCCACGTGCGGATCATCCCGGTGGGTTTGTAGGCGCCATGGAAGTTGACCATCAGGTGATGCTCGGCGGCGCTGCGGGTGACCGCCTCGTACCAGTTCACCATCTCCTGGTCGTCCCGGTCCATGAAGTCGATCTTCACCCCGGCGAGGCCCCATTTCTCGTAAAGCGCAAAGGCCTGTTTAAAGGCATCGCCCTGCGCTGCATCGGTCCAGTAAAGCCATACCCAAAGCCGCACCTTGTTCTCCGCGGCGAAACGCCTGAGTTCGGCCATGTCCACCCCGGGTGCAGGCCGGGTGATGTCGGCATCGGGCCGGGGTTTGCCGGTGTGGGTGCCGACGTACCAGCCGCCGTCGACAAGCTGATAGGGCCAGCCCATTTCGCCGGCAAACTGGATAAAGTCTTTCATCGTGCCGGTGTCTTTTTGCCCGATGCCGGACCACCAGCTATCCCACGCGGTCATGCCCGGTTTGACCCACGAGGGATCGGCGATCTGGCAGGGTGTGCTCAGGTTGAGCACGAGGTCGCTCTCGATCAGGCGGCCCGGTTCCCGGCCGATGAGAAGAACCCGCCACGGGGACGCGTGCGGCAGCGAAGCCTTCACCAGGCCCTGCCCGTCCAGCCGGGGCGCGAGCCGGCTGCGCAGCGTCACCGCGCTCGTGCCCGCCGTCTGCGGCTCGCGGGCCAGCCAGAGACCGGCCCAGTCGATCAGGTCGGCTTCGGTGACCGCGACCCATGCGGCGGGGGTGTGCGTGAGCAATGGCAATCCGGTCACGGTCTCGATGGGGAGGTCGGAGAGCCGTTGTTTGCGGAACTCCCACTCCTGCGAGCCGGCGAATCCTCCGCGCGAGTCGTAAGCGTCGGGGGGAACCGCGATGTGATCGCCCGCGAAACATAGATTGTCGGCCGTGAAGGCGAACTGCGTGAGCTCCTCCTCGAGAATGAAATCAGCCGCGCCACCCGCGCGAGGGAGCATGTAACGAAAACCCACGCCGTCATCGAAGGCGCGGAACACCACCGCAAAGGTCCGGCCGGCGGCTCCCTTTTCGCGCAGCGTGACGGTCAGCTCCTTGTGATGGTCGCGCACCTCGCGTCGCTTGCCCAGGGGGTTGATCCAGGTCGTGTCATTTTCCGCGCGTGCCGCCTCCACCAAGGCCACATCGCCGCCGAGCACGCCGCCGTCGCGCAACCGGAGGCCGAGCCGCGACTCGTTGAGCACCGGCGTGCCGTCGACCGCCACCCGGTAACAGAGGGCACCCGTCGGATTGACGGTCACAACGATGCGACCGTCGGGCGACCGCAGTTCCAGTGTCGTGAGAGCAGACGCGGGCTCGGCCGCCCGGGTGCCGCCGCCGACGGCCGCGACGAGCACGGCCAACAGGGCGGACATCCACCGGGTGCGTAATTCATAGGGTAATCGGAGGCGTTGGGCATTCATGGGGGAAGGATGGATTTCTGCGTCATTGGGTTCAATATGCGACGTGCGCTTTCAGCGGAGCAACGCGCTCGCACACCAGAGCACCGGGGCCTGGCCGTGCATGTCGCCGACGGCGCGCGGCCGGTCGAGGTAGTATTGATAGTCGTTCTTCTTGTTGGTGCCGACGCAAACCTCGCGCACGTCGTTCTGGTCGTTGATCTGCGCAATGAGCGCGAGCCAGCCTTTGCGGGCGGCCGGACCGTAGGTCTCCGCCGGCAGCCAGCCGTTTTTCACGCCGGTGATGAACGCAAACGTGAACATGCCTGTGCAGGACGATTCAACCCACGCTTCCGGCCGGTCGATCAGCTGGCGCCACATGCCGTCCGCCGTCTGGTACCCGAGCAGCGTGCTCATCATCTTCTGGTAGCCCGCCAGGATCGCCGGGTGCTGCGGGTGGTTGGCCGGCAACGAGCGCAGCAACTCGGTCATCCCGGCGGCCATCCAGCCGTTGCCCCGCCCCCAGAAGAACGGGACTTCGGGCGCATGGAAGAAAAGACCGTTGGGCTGTTGCAGCTTGGCGAGGTAGACCACCATCTCGTTGGCCGCGCGGTCAAGGTAACGCCGCTCGCCGGTCGCACGGTACGCCTGCACCTGCACCGCGGTGATCATGAACATGTCGTCGATCCAGAACCGCGTCTGGTTCGTGAGCCCCTCCGGTGTGGGATTGTCCCACTGGCCGTCGGCGATCGCCAACCCGACCACGCGATACGGATACCGCTGCGTCTGCAGGTAGATTTCGAGCGGCAGGGCGCCAAACACGCACGCATCGACGTGGTTGATCGGCGGAATGCGCCACGCGTTCGCCGGCTCAAAGAACGGCTCGAATCGCGCCACCAGCCGCTGCGTGAGGTCCGGGTCGCCCGCCAGCTTCGCATACGTCAGCGCTCCGTACCAGGTGCAGACCTCCTGGTAGGCGACCGAGCGGTTGTCGGGGCCCCAGCTGACATGCGGCGATTCGAGAAAGCGTCCGGCGATGCGCTTGCCGATTTCTTGGGGCGAGGTGCCCGGAACCCACGGCCCGAAATCGAACGTTTTCGTGTCCGCCCGCGCCACCGCGGCGAGGGCGACACTGCAGAACAGCAGCCACCAGCGTTGTTTCATGATGAGTTGGGGGGGGTGAGCCCGCCAGGACGGCTCAAAGCTTTTGGCGCACGATCGGGCCGGGCAAGCGGGTATCGTCGATCGCGCGGCTGTCATCGACCGCAAAATCGGCCACGGCGCGGAGATCGAACAGCGGCGCCGCGTCGGTGCCGCGCCGGACGTTGAGGTGGTCGAACCGGGCGTCCTGCACGTCGTCGAGCACGAAGGCCGGCCGCGCTTCCGGCTGCACGTAGTCGATCTTCACATGATCCATCTCCAGCCCGGCCACGTGCCGGAAAAAGAATCCGTACGAAGGCATGGCACCAAACATGCCCGGCTCGGGATATTTGGCCTCCTCTTCCGGCGGCACGCGCTCGGCGAGTTCCTTCGTGCCACCGCCCTGCTGTACCACCCGGACGTTGCCGATCCTGATGTCAGCGATGGGATGACCCGGGATGCCGCTGATGATGCAGCCGAGGCTCCACTCGGCGTCCGAGGCGACCACGTTGTTGATGCTGATGCGACGGATGGTGCCCACGGGCGGGTTGTCCGGACCGCGCAGGCGGCTGCCAAGGCGGATGAAGATCGGTGAGTTGGCCACGTGCCGCATCGTGATGTTCGAGATCGCGATGTCTTCGATGTGCGCACCATCGACGCTTTCGATCGCAATGCCCCGGCAGTCGTCGAAGACGCAGTTGACGATGGCGATGTTCTTGAAATCGCCGTTGGACTCGGTGCCGAGTTTGATGCGGCCGGTGCGGTAGGATTTGTACTCTGGCACACTGCGTTTGAAGGTGGCGTCGAGCAGGGTGCCCTCATCGAAATTTCCGGACAGAAAGCAGTTCGCGATCGTGATGTTCTCGCAGGCGCGAAGTTTGCCCAAGCCGTAGGACGCCTTGAGGCAGATGCCGTCGTCCCAGGGGGAATTCACGCTGCAATTGGTGATGCGCACATTGCGACAGCAGTCGATGTCCATGCCGTCGCGGTTGGTGTCGATCTTGAGGTTGTCGATCGTGAGATTGTCCACCCCCGTGGCGAGGATGCCGAAGTGCCCGCCGTGCAGGATCGAGAAATCGCGCAGGATGACATTGCGGCAGTTCTTCAGGGCGATGGCCTTGTTGGCGCTCCCGGCCCCGCCGTCCTGGTAGGGCTTTTCACCCTTGGCCTCGTCGGCGAAACGGTTGAAGCCCGGGTTGAGCCCTCTCCCGTGGATCAGGCCGGGGCCGAGGATCGAGACGTTCACCAGGTCAATGCCCCAGATCAGGCTGTTTTGCCAATGGCTGTGACCGTAGTCCTGATACGCGGTCCACGGATTCGGTTCGGGATCGTCGTAGCGCGCAACCCGGTCGTCGACCGCCTCGAGGGTCGCACCCGCCTCCAGATAGAGGGTGAGGTTGCTCTTCAGACGGATCGAAGCGGAGACGTAGGTGCCGGGGGAAAATCGCACAGTGCCGCCACCCACCGCGCCCGCGGCATCGATCGCGCGGTTGATCGCATCGGAATCGAGCGTCTTGCCATCACCGGTGGCACCGTAGGCCTTGACATCGAATACGCCGGCAGCGGCCGCGTTATTGGTCGCAGCGGGCGGGCTCTGCGCGGCCGCGGCACGGCATTGCCCGGTCGGACCGCACGCCAGCACCGCCAATGCGATCACGCCAAGCCACGGGCGCGCGGACAGGGTTCGTTGTTTGGTCGCATGCATGGGGTCGGATGCAGCAAGCTGGATCCTGACCGGCAGTGTCATCGTTGAAGATCGCCGTTCTCGGCAACGCCGGGCTCGTCGAGAAGCTGGATGGACGTGGAGGGACCGAGGTCAGGGTCGGTCCACGAGGACAATGCCCAGACGACCTTCTTGTCCGGCGTCACCTCGAAGACCTGCACCGTGCCCGCCCATTCCTCCGACTTGGGATTGCCGGCGCACCAGTTGCAGATGACCGTATTGCCATTGGCCAGCCGGCTGGCGGTCTGGAGGTTGAACAGCTTGAAGTCCGGGATGTCTTTCTGCGTGATCTCCCAGACGGTTTCGCCCTTGGGATTCACCTCGCGCACGTAGCTGCTCCAATCGCCGGCAATCAGCGTGTTGCCGTTCTTGAGCCGGACCGCGGACCACGGCGACTTGGCTTCCACCGACCACAGGGCCTTGCCCTCCAAGTCGTATTCGACGACTTTGCCCTCGCCGAGATGCGGGACCAGGAGGGTGCCGGCCGGCGTCATGCGAATGTGGCGGAACTGCCCATGGGTGCCGGTGACCGTCGTCGGAATCGGAATCTCTTTTTCGGTTTTTCCGCTTGCCGTGTTGATGATCATCGCCTGTGCGGGATTTCCGTTGCGCATGATCAACACCCGGTCCTTGCCGAGCGACTGGATCGAGTGAATTTCAGTTCCCGGAGGAGCCGGGTAGTCCCAGACCAGTTTCTTGTCCGGGTTCACTTCTCCTGCGCCGGACATTCGCGAGAAAATGATATTGCCGTTCGCCAGCAGGGTGGCGTCATCGAATTCCTGGTTGGCACCCGGCGTTGGATGCAAGGGGATGGAATAAGACCAGACGATCTTGCCGTCGCGCACGAGGAACATGGACTGGAGGGGCTTGCGCGTGTCCCATTCGCCGGCATAGAGGAAAGGGTGTTGCGCCGCGCCCTTGCCTGGAAGTGGGCCGGCTTCTGCGGCCGCTGCGCTCCGCTGGTTGAACAACAGGCCGCACGCCACGGCCCAAAGGAAGACGGGCTTTATTTGCATATTCAGTGTCGGGATTATTTATCGTAGAACCACCTCGCCATGAACGAAAAGTCGAGTTGAAATCTCGGCGTTTCGATGCTGGCAACGCTTGTCGACATGGTTGATTCAAGAAATCGTCCAACCGCGCGAACACTCGCCGGCCTTCTCCCATTGCGTGCGCTGACGGTGTCGCGAGCGCTTCGGCATGCCGCCGGAGCGGCGATCTTTTTTTCCGCATTTGCTTTCGCGGTGGGTCAGCCACCGCGGGAAGCAGCTGCCACCGATCCACTCGTGGCGAAGGTGCGCGCCGCCGCGCTCGCGATGCAGCGCAAATCGTGGGAGCAGGGCGTGCTGGCCCAGGCTTTTCTCGAAGCGGGCGACGACGCCCTGGTCGTACAAATGGCCCGCGCCAGTCTGATCTACCCCGACAAGAACGGCCTCGTCGCCGCGCAGGGCGGTGCCCCGGTCGATCCGCTCATGCTGGGCGAGGCGCTCTGGCACGCCGCCCAAATCTCGAACGATCCCGAACTCCGCAAGGCCGCCGATGCGATGCTCGACTACACCCTTCACCGTGCGCCGCGCGCCGGGGACGGAACGATCTTCCATACGAAGCAGACGATCTGGTCCGACAGCTTCCACACCAGCCCGCCGTTCCTTGCCTTCGCCGGGAATCCTGCCGAGGCGATCCGGCAGATCGACGGTCACTGGAAACGCCTGTGGAATCCGCAGCGAAAGCTGCTGGCACACATCTGGAACGAGGAGAGACAGGCCTTCGAGGACCCGTCGGCCTGGGGAGGCGGCAACGGCTGGGCGGCTGCGGCGCTCACCCGGGTGATCCGCGCCTTGCCCGCCGACCAAGGAGCCGAAAAATCGCGACTCGCCGCGATGGAAAGGCAGCTCATCGACGGCTGCCTCGCCCACCTACGTTCCGACGGCCTCTTTCACAACGTGGTGGACGACGAAACGACGTTTGTTGAAACCAACCTCGGCCAGATGCTCGCCTATGCCATTTTCGAAAGCGTGCGGGGCGGCTGGCTCCCGGGCGATTACCTGTCGGCCGCCGACCGCATGCGGAGCGCGGCCCGCGCCAAGGTGGACCGCGATGGGTTCGTGCGCGGCGTCGCCGGAGCACCGACCTTTGTCTCGCCCGGCGTGTCGCCGGAAGGGCAGGCCTTTTTCCTGATGATGGAAACCGCCGCCGCCAAGCTCGGCCGACCATGAAACATTTTGCCCTTGTCGTCCTTTTCAGCGGACTCGCAATGGCCGCGGCTTCGGCGGGTTTTGCCGCGGATTCGCCGCCGGTTCCGACTGTACGCGGGCATCCGTTCGTCTGCACCGATTACACGCAGGGAAAGGTGTTCGTCGTCTCCATCGACGGCCGGGTGGAATGGGAATACCCGGCGCCATCGTGCAACGACATCTGGGTGCTGCCCAACGGCAACCTCCTCTTCAATACCGGCCACGGCGTGAAAGAGGTCACCCGAGGGAAACAGACCGTGTTCTGCTACGAATCGCAGAGCGCGATCTATGCCTGCCAGCGGCTGGCCGACGGAAATACGTTCATCGGCGAATGCAACAGCGGCCGCCTGCTCGAGGTTGCGCCCGATGGCCGGATCGTGAAAGAAGTCCGGCTGCTGCCCGCCGGGCAGGACGGAGGCGGGGCATTCATGCGCAACGCCCGCCGGCTCGACAACGGCCACTACCTGGTCGCGCATTACGGGCTCGATGTCGTCCGCGAATACGACGGCACCGGCAAAATCGTGACCGAGATTCCAGCCCCCGGCGGACCCCACAGCGCCATCCGCCTGCCCGATGGCCACACGCTGATCGCCTGCGCCGACCGGAAGAGCGGCCGGCCGCACGTCTTCGAGGTCGATCCGGCCGGCCGGCCGGTCTGGGAGGTGCAGACCGATGAACTGCCCGGCATCCGGTTGATGTTCATGACCGGGCTCCAGCGCCTGCCGAATGGCAACACGGTGCTCACCAACTGGCTCGGTCACGATCACTTCGGCGAGGCGCCGCACGTCATCGAGGTGACGCGCGACAAGCAGGTTGTCTGGTCCTTCGCCGACCATGCAACGATGCGCACCATCTCGAGCATCCAGCTGCTCGATGTGCCCGGGGATGCGACCCGCGGTGAAATCTGGCACTGAGTTGTCGTGTCTGGGAAGCGGGAACCAACGGCGAGGCTCGTGCCGCGCCAGCAAAACTCGATTTCAGACGCAGTTTCCCGCCTTCGCCTGACAGGCTGCGACGTGGCAACCTTACTCATGGCAGACGTCATGCAAGACGACACCTGCCGCTGAATCGATCCGCCGGCCGGTGACACTGCCTCGACCGCCATGTGGGCGGATATTTAGGAAATGGCGGGATGGACGAGACTCGAACTCGCGACCTTCTGCGTGACAGGCAGACGCTCTAACCAACTGAGCTACCACCCCGTGCCGGAAAGGAGGGCGAACGTAGAACGCGAGGTAGGCAAGTCAAGTGCAGTTTGCTTCCGCGCCCGGCGGCGGTTCAAGGCCGGCGCTATTCGTTGATGCCGCGCGCCTCCGCCCGGATTTCGTCCCCATCGCCGTCGATGAAAATCACCATCGGGCGGCAGCAGATTTCGCAGTCGTAATCGAGTTCCACCGGCAGTTCCTCCGGCGGAGGAGTGGCGACCTCAAAGCTCTGAAAGCAGGAGGGACAGGTGACGTTGACGAAACGGGGCGGCATGGGATTTTCCCTTGTCGATGCAGGGAGGCACGGTTATCCCGTCAGCCACAGCTTTCAAGCGGTGGTAGCTCAGCCGGACAGAGCAACGGTTTTCTAAACCGTCGGTCGCGGGTTCGAGTCCCGCCCACCGCGCCAGCCTTCGCTTCCAGATCCTGGAAGCCACGGCTCGGCAGGCCAAAGCCTTCGCCCGTTGGGATTGTCGAAAATCCGAGCCGAGCCCGGTCCGGCTCACTGCCGCATTCCCAAGACCACCTTGGCGAGCATGCGCCGCCGCGCCCAGGATCCCTTTTTCTTTGCTGCGATCTCGGCGTAGAGATCCTCCTCCGTCTCCGGTGGAATTGTCTCCGGGACTCGCTTGCTCAGGTGAACAGCCTGGGACGGACAGGTGGAGACGCACAGACCGCAGCCGATGCACCGGCTCGCGTTGATCCTCGCCGGGCCTTTGGCGCGGGGTAATGTGACCGCGTTGACCTGGCAGCGGGAGACACATTTCCCGCAGTGCGAACACACCGCGCTGTCGACTTCCGCGCGAAAGTTGCTGGTCCAGAAATCGACCGGGTGCGGTAGCATTTTCTGCATCGATAGCATCCCGCAGCAGCAGCCGCAGCACGAGCAGACAAACTCCGGATGCTGCGCGTTCGCAGGTTGCAGAACGAGGCCGTCGTCCTCGTTTTGGCGGAGAATCGCCAGCACTTCGTCGCGTGTCACTTCGCGCCCATGATCCCGGCGCAGGACCATGGCGGCCATGTCGTCAAAGGCGAGGCAGGTCTCCAAGCGCGAGGTCTGTTTGCAGCGTTTGTTTTTCAGGGCCATGCGCTGGCGGCAGATGCAATTGAGGACGACAAAAGGGCCGCGCGACTGGTCGACGAGGGCCCGGATCTGATCGTAGGTGGCGACGTTGTGCTCCACCGGGATGCTCTGGTTGATGGGAATCGTCCGCATCTGCGGCGGGCTGACGGCCAGCAGCGAGGCCCCATAGCCCAGGGTTTTCATGTAAGCGTCGGCATCAGCCAGAAAATCCGGAGTGGGCTCACCGTCTTGCGCTTCGAACATGCCGACAACCATCGGCAGGACATACCAATGGTCGACGCCGCCCTTCTCCTTCCATCCGACAGAGCCCTTTCTGAACATGCTGTTGAGCAGCTCTCCGGTTTGCCCGGCCGAGAATTCGGCGGATGTTCGTTCAACAATCGCGTCCCCCGGCGCCGGTTGGGAAGAAAGATGGAGCGCCACTTTCGCTTCATCGGGCGTGAACATCCGCCGGAGAAAGCGAAGATCGGCACGCGACCAGGTGGCCGGGAATCCCACCGGCTGTTGGTCGAGATGTTGCTGCAAGAGACGGTAGATTCGGTCTTGATCGGCCATGGTGAATCTCCTTTGCGGGGTCGGTCTTTTTGCGGTTTTCGGTCCGGACTTTGTCCCTCCGGTACACTTGCGACAAGAAATGATTGGCAAGGGGTCATCGCCGGCGATCCGCGGCACCTTGCGTCTTGCCGCGGGCGCGTTTTCGGCAAAAACTCGCCGCATGGTCAAGATCACCGGCGACTATCAGGGCGATTTGCATTGCGTGGCCACCCACGGCCCGTCGGGTCGCACGCTGGACACCGATGCGCCGGTCGACAACCAAGGCCGCGGCGAGACGTTTTCGCCGACCGACCTGATGGCCGCCGCCCTCGGCACCTGCATCCTCACCACCATGGGCCTCGCCGCCCGGCGCCTCGGCCTCGACCTCAAGGGCGCCCGCTTTGAGGTGAGCAAGGAGATGTCGGCCGACACCCCCCGGCGCATCGTGCGCCTCGCGACGCACATCTGGCTGCCCGTGTCACACGATGTCGACCGGGATGACGTGCTGGAGCGTGCCGCGCGCACCTGCCCCGTGCACAAGAGCCTCTATCCGTCGATCGACGTGCCCATCGTTCTCCACTGGCAGGAGTGAAGGGAAACCGTGGCTGCCTCCGGGTTTCACCCTGCGCCGGTGAACCGGTACACGCTGTTGAAGATCAGTTCGATCCTGCCAACCCACACGCGGACCTTGATCTTGCCGTGGCCGGCGTTGGCACCGTCAGGAATGGCGCGGCCCTCGATGCGGCGCTCCGCCCCGTCGCTGTTGCTTGCGTGCCCCTTGAAATAAACCGTCTCGCCGCGCATGAGCTGGCGCAGATTTTCGTCGGAGAATTCGATCAAGATATGCCCACGCTCGTTGTAGAAGAAGAAGGGGAACACTTTCGCCGAGTAGTCGGTTGAGTAGACACCGGCCCGCCGCGCGAAGGGCGGCATGGTGAGGCTGACGCTGCCGATGTAGATCGACGTCTTCGTCGGCTCGACCGTCACCTGGGCATAGCGTCCACCGAGCAGAGAGTCGTCCGGCGGCAGGGGTGCCGGCGCCGGACCTTCAGCCGCGGCAAAGCCGGCAGAAATTATGACAACGAGGGCAAGTGCATGGACGACACGGCGGAGCACGCACTTACTGTGCGGGACTGATTCCGCCGGGCAATCCATCTTTCGAATTGCCCCCTGCCACGCTCAGAGGATGATCTGGTGCGCTTATGGCCACGAAAGCTCAAGTCATGTGGGGCGGACGTTTCTCCGAGAA